>NZ_JACFQU010000009.1:0-150708 GCF_016101285.1 Gilliamella sp. W8136 | reverse complement strand
CTAGGGGATTCGAACCCCTGTTACCGCCGTGAAAGGGCGATGTCCTAGGCCTCTAGACGAAGGGGACTTAATCACTTCTTCTTTAATAAACAAACAATCTGTGTGAACACTTACGAGCGCTTCGTAAGGAGGTGATCCAACCGCAGGTTCCCCTACGGTTACCTTGTTACGACTTCACCCCAGTCATGGACCACACCGTGGTAAACGCCCCCCCGAAGGTTAAGCTATCTACTTCTGGTGCAACCCACTCCCATGGTGTGACGGGCGGTGTGTACAAGGCCCGGGAACGTATTCACCGTGACATTCTGATTCACGATTACTAGCGATTCCGACTTCATGGAGTCGAGTTGCAGACTCCAATCCGGACTTAGACGTACTTTATGAGGTCCGCTTGCTCTCGCGAGGTCGCCTCCCTTTGTATACGCCATTGTAGCACGTGTGTAGCCCTGGTCGTAAGGGCCATGATGACTTGACGTCGTCCCCACCTTCCTCCGCTTTATCAACGGCAGTCTCCTTTGAGTTCCCGGCCGAACCAATGGCAACAAAGGATAAGGGTTGCGCTCGTTGCGGGACTTAACCCAACATTTCACAACACGAGCTGACGACAGCCATGCAGCACCTGTCTCACAGTTCCCGAAGGCACTCTCGCATCTCTGCAAGATTCTGTGGATGTCAAGACCAGGTAAGGTTCTTCGCGTTGCATCGAATTAAACCACATGCTCCACCGCTTGTGCGGGCCCCCGTCAATTCATTTGAGTTTTAACCTTGCGGCCGTACTCCCCAGGCGGTCGATTTATCGCGTTAGCTTCGGAGCCCATCACTCAGGGCAACAAACTCCAAATCGACATCGTTTACAGCGTGGACTACCAGGGTATCTAATCCTGTTTGCTCCCCACGCTTTCGCATCTCAGCGTCAGTATCTGTCCAGAAGGCCGCCTTCGCCACCGGTATTCCTCCACATCTCTACGCATTTCACCGCTACACGTGGAATTCTACCTTCCTCTACAATACTCTAGTTAACCAGTTTTAAGTGCAATTCCTAGGTTGAGCCCAGGGCTTTCACACCTAACTTAATTATCCGCCTACATGCCCTTTACGCCCAGTCATTCCGATTAACGCTCGCACCCTCCGTATTACCGCGGCTGCTGGCACGGAGTTAGCCGGTGCTTCTTCTGTAATTAACGTCAATTGATGCACCTATTAGATACACCACCTTCCTCATCACCGAAAGTACTTTACAACCCGAAGGCCTTCTTCATACACGCGGCATGGCTGCATCAGGGTTCCCCCCATTGTGCAATATTCCCCACTGCTGCCTCCCGTAGGAGTCTGGACCGTGTCTCAGTTCCAGTGTGGCTGGTCATCCTCTCAGACCAGCTAGAGATCGTCGCCTTGGTAAGCCATTACCCTACCAACTAGCTAATCCCATATGGGTTCATCGAATGGCGCATGGCCCGTAAGTCCCATGCTTTGGTCTCTCAACTTTATGCGGTATTAGCAGTCGTTTCCAACTGTTGTCCCCCTCCATTCGGCAGATCCCCATACTTTACTCACCCGTCCGCCACTCGTCATCAAGTGCAAGCACTCATGTTACCGTTCGACTTGCATGTGTTAAGCCTGCCGCCAGCGTTCAATCTGAGCCATGATCAAACTCTTCAATTTAAAGTTTGATGCTCAATAACTGTCTCTGACATATTCAAATGAATCTTCAGTGTCACTTATCAAGACTTAATTTTTTTAGTCCGTAGACTTTAATCTTTCGTCTCGCAAGTGCCCACACAGATTGTCTGTTTCTTCTTTTTAAAGAGCTGACAGCTTTTTTAAGTTAACTAAGCTTATCGCTCAGTTTGCTGTCTCAAGGGATGCGTATACTACGCCACACCTTTTTATTCGTCAAGATCTTTTTTCAAAATTTTTGACCTTGCTCACTCACACTATCTTGTCTGCTTGTCGCTGACGCCGTGTCAGTGGATGCGCATTATAGGCACTTTAAATTTTACTGCAAGTGTTTATTGCTATTTTTTTTCTGTTTGCATTTTTTTTGTCCTAATTCTTTTATGGAAAACCTTTCAAACTAGTAATAAAAATAAAAATTAAACAATAAAAAACATTACTTTACACACACAAACCAAGTGAAATTTAACTATGCACGCATTTTTCTAATTTTTGAGATAAATAATAGAACGAAAAGATTAGATGACTACTAGGCTTTTGTAGTTTTTAGTAGAAAAGCATTTAATCGAATAAAATTGTATATAAAAATTATATAAGAACATAATTTTTTAATGCTCTGGTTATTACTGACCATGTTTTACATTATTCAATGCTCAAAGTTTTTCTTATCAATATTTATATAATGATACTAAACTGGCTAATCGGATAGTTTTATTACAATCAGTAAAAAAGTTATTTTTGGAAAGATTAAGTGCCACCCATATGATAATTAATGGGTGGTAGTTTTTTCTGCTAATGTGAAAATAATATTCAATATATAATAAGCTTCAGATATTTTCTTATCTAATGGACTCATAGGGACGCTAAATAAGCAAATTTATTTTAAAACTGTTAACGTTGTAAGTTTATTAAATCTGTTTTTAACGCATTCCTCCAATAAGATATTTTGCTTTATCTTTGAAAACTAATTTTATTATGTTAGCAATGATAACACTTATCACTAAAGTTGAAACTAAAAAGCTAATTGCTCCTAATGATGCTAATTCACCATTACTTGTCTTAATAATATCACCCATTGGTGACATAGAAAGCTGACGCTCAAGTTCTATAACTATAATTTCATGAATGAAATAGATAGGAAAACTCACGTTTGCCATATAAGAAAAGAATTTATAAATCTTTCCTTCATTTACTTTATGATTTAATCCATCTAAAAAATAAAGGGCAAGTATAAATAAAATAATTTTTTGCAAAGTATCAAAATAAAGATTTTGAATACCAAAATAATCCATATAACGATAGGCAAATGGAATAAAAAAACATAAACCGAAAAGAAAGATAATTAATAACAAGTTATCTTTCACAGATTTCATAATAGTTTCATAATTTTGTTTAAGCATCATACCAATTAAATAAACTGGACCATAATGTAACAAGTTTAGAAGTGGCTTTGTAAAATCAGGTTTAGTAAACATTACCACCCAAAACATAGCTATTAGACCTGCCACAATTAAATTCTTTTTCGACCAATAAAAAAGAAGTGGTCCCATTAGGTATACAATAATTATCATTGGCATAAACCACAAAGGTAAAAGCTGCGTGCCAGTTAACATCATTTTAATTATTGAGCTGATAATGCTAGGTTCAGTTGAGGAGTACCATGGTAATCCCGATAGATATTGATAGTGATAAAAGAAAAAACAAAAAATAGACACTGAAATATAAGGGCATACTACTGTTTTAAATTTTGATAAATAGTATGTTTTAGTATCATATTTGTATGTCAAATGTTGAAACAAAAAACCAGCAATTAACACAAAAAAAGTTGTGAAATTAAATGCAAACAAATTTAAAAAAGAGAATAAATAACTATTCGCAATTAGACTAGAGTTTTTAAACACACCTAAACAGTGGCTAAAAACAATCATAATAATTGCAACACCACGCAATACGTGAATAGAATAAATTTTTTGAGGTTTGGCAGATTCCATCTTAAAATCAAAATACTATGCTAAGATATATATAGTTATACATTAGCACATATTCAAATAACTGGAACTAACATTTAAAAAAATAATATTTAAAATAAAACTTGACAATTTGTTAATTAAAATCTGTAAATTATTTAAGTTAGTAGATTTAATTTTGTTTGTTCAATTTTTTAATAGCAAAAGAGCAAATAGGAATAATTTTACGGTTTTCTTGTTGTAATTTTTTGACAACAAGATCTAATAATTTCTCAGCAATACCTTGACCTCGATAATCGGGATCTATGTAAGTGTGATTGATAGTAGCTTGATTCTCTCCTACTCGAGTAAAAGTCATCTCGGCTATCTGTTTATTATTTGTATCACAGACATAAAAGCGTTCGTTATCTTCTAAATAACTCAATGACATAATGTTTTCCTGCTATTTAAACTATTATTTGGAATTTGAAAGTTAATAAACTGAATAAAAAAATACATATCAACAAAAGAATATAAAATTGTTATCAAAAAGATAAATTAAGTTTATTGATAGTATGTAAATTAGCTGAACATTAAGAAAAAAGTTAATAAATGAATGATTGAAAATACGTTCTATCAATCATTCAATTCTTAAAAATGTTTTATTATTATTTATAGCTATGCAGATTATTTAATCGACATAATATTAATAACTAAAATAAACGTTTTGCAGTATTATAAAGATCTACATCAAATGGACGCTTCATATTATTAATAGCGTCGATTATATCATGATGTACCAATTTACCATTTTGAACGCCTACACATCTTCCTGCATGACCTTGTTGTAATAATTCAACAGCATAAGCACCCATGCGTGAACCTAAAATACGATCGTAAGGAACAGGAGAACCACCTCGTTGAACATGACCTAATACTGTTGCACGAGTCTCATGGTGAACAGCTGCTTCAATGTCTGCTGCAAGCTGGTTAACATCACACATATGCTCTGTAACGGTTACAATTGCATGTTTTTTACCTTTTGCAAAACCTAATTTAATTTCTTCGATTAAATCTTCTTTCGTATAAGACATTTCTGGAATAATCATGAATTCACAACCACCAGCAACTGCAGCATTTAATGTTAAATCACCACAATCTCGCCCCATAATTTCAATCACAGATATTCTATGGTGTGAAGAACAGGTATCACGTAATCTATCAATAGCTTCAACAGCAGTACTTAGTGCGGTGAAATAACCAATCGTATAATCGGTTCCGCGAATATCATTATCAATGGTACCTGGTAAACCAATACATGGGAAACCTTCTTCTGTTAAACGCATAGCCCCCATATAAGAACCATCACCACCAATCACGACTAAAGCATCAATTTGATGTTTTTTCAAATTTTCAATAGCTTTTTGTCTTACTGCTTTATCTTTAAATTCTGGGAATCTAGCAGAACCGAGAAATGTACCACCACGAGTAATGATATCTGACACGCTAGAACGTTCTAACTTAGTAATTCGATCTTCACAAAGACCTAAGTAACCATCATAAATACCAAAAACTTCTAACCCTTCCGTTAAAGCAGTTCTAACTACTCCTCGTATGGCTGCATTCATCCCTGGTGCATCACCACCACTAGTTAAAATACCTATTTTTTTTATCATAGAAAATAACTCCTAATAATTAACTTTTGATTATTATAGAGTCTTAACAGATTTCTAACAATAGATGATAAAAGGTATTTTGGTGTTTTTTTCTACCGTGTCGTTTCAATTGGTACAACAGAAATTGGATCTTGATGAATAATTACTGTTGCAGGAGAAAAGATCTCAGCAATATGCTTTTCTATTGAATCAGCTATAGCGTGTGCTTTAACTAAAGGCATATTATCATCAAGTTCTATATGCAATTGAATAAATTTTATGGGACCTGCTTGCCTAGTTTTTAAATCATGAAAACCATGAACATTCGGATATGATTCAACAATATTAGCAATTTTCTCGTTATCACTTTCTGGTAATGCTCTATCAAGTAAATCCTGTATCGCATTGTAAGAAATCTTATAAGCATTATAACAAATATATAAAGCAATCAAGAATGCAAATGCAGCATCTGCAAAAGAAATTCCATACCAACTTAAAAAGAGAGCAATGATAACTGCAATATTCATTAACATATCAGAAGAATAATGTAGCATATCAGCTTGGATGGCCTTACTTTGAGTAAGTTTTACAACATGTCTTTGGTATAAAACAAGTATAGAAGTAATTACCGTAGATATGGCAGAAACAGTAATTCCCAACAATGGTGCTTGTAGTTCACTAGGATGAACAATAGACTTAATACTTGAAAGTAATAAAATTGTCGCCGAACCTATAATAAATGTACTTTGCGCTAGCGCTGCAAGTGATTCAGCTTTACCATGACCAAAGGTATGATCATCGTCAGCCGGTTTTAAAGCATAACGTACCAAAAAGAAATTAAGACCAGAAGCAAGTAAATCAATACTTGAGTCTAACAATGATGCAAATAAACTTATTGAACCTGTTATCCAACAGGTAATAAATTTTATAAAAATTAGAAAGATAGACATTAAAACAGCAATTAATGTTGCTCTTTTAACTAATTTTTCGTACAAATGTGAGTTTGACATTTGGTACCTTTTTATTGATAGGATTCAACTCCCACTGGAAGGACTAATTGCTGAGCAACCTCTGCTGCCTTTTTTTGCCCTACCAAAACATCAATAATTTTTAAAGCAAAATCAATTGATGTCGCAGGACCTTGACTAGTAATAACTTTATTTTGCTCATCAAAATATACTCTATCCGTTTTCCAAAGTTTAAATGCACTTTTAGTAGATGGGTAACCTGTCATATATGCATTTGGAAATAAATTGTGATGTTGCAGAACTATTGCAGGAGAAGCACAAATTGCCGCTATAACACCACCAGCCTGATGAATTTTTTTCAATATTTCGATTAATAACGAACAATCTCGAAAATTTTCTGCGCCTTTCACACCACCAGGTAAAATAACCACATCAAAATTTTCATTTTGAATTTCTGAAATAGTTTTTTGGGCTAAAATTGTTACTCCACGAGAGCATTTAACTTCACAACAATTTGAAATACTAGCAGTTATGACCTTAATGTCAGCTCTGGTGAGTAAATCAATTGTTGTTACTGCTTCTGTTTCTTCACAACCTTCAGATAAAAAGACTAGTGCTTGTTTCATCATTATTGTACTCCTTTCAACCAATAAATAACTTATTTAAGTTTTAATTATGATGAATTTTATTTCACCCTTTCAATATTGGCTCCTAAACTTCCTAGTTTTTCTTCAATATTGTCATAACCTCTATCAATGTGGTAAATACGGTCAACAATTGTAGAACCTTCTGCAATACAACCAGCCAACACTAAACTTGCTGACGCTCGCAAATCTGTCGCCATTACTTGTGTACCACTGAGTTTTTCAACACCATGAGTAATTAATGTATTACCTTCAATTTCTGCTCTAGCACCCATACGGATTAATTCTGGCACATGCATAAATCGATTTTCAAAAATCGTTTCTTTAATAATTCCAGTACCTTCAGCAACCATATTTAATAATGAAAATTGTGCTTGCATATCTGTAGGAAAACCGGGATGCGGGGCAGTATGAATATTTACAGCTTTTGCTCGTTTATTTTGCATATCTAAACAAATCCAATCGTCACCGACTTCAATATGTGCACCCGCTTCTTTTAATTTTGATATGACAGCATCAAGCAGGTTTGGATCAGTTTTACGACAAGTAATTTTTCCTTTTGAAATAGCAGCAGCTACTAAAAAAGTCCCTGTTTCAATTCGATCTGAAACAATTTCATGCGTACCACCACCTAAACTTTCAACGCCTTCAATTTCAATGCGCATTGTTCCTGCACCGGTAATTTTAGCACCAAGCATATTTAAGAATTTAGCTGTATCAACAATTTCTGGCTCACATGCTGCATTCTCAATTACCGTTTTACCTTCGGCTAAAGTTGCAGCAGACATAATTGTCACTGTAGCGCCAACACTCACTTTATCCATAACAATATGAGCGCCTTTTAATCGACCATCTACAGTAGCTTTAACATATCCTTCATCCAAAATAATTGTTGCACCTAATTGTTGAAGCCCAGTAATATGAAGATCAACAGGTCTTGCGCCAATCGCACAACCACCAGGTAATGAAACCTGACCTTGACCAAAACGGGCAACTAATGGTCCTAATGCCCAAATGGAAGCACGCATAGTTTTTACTAATTCATAAGGTGCGCAATAATTATTAAGATGAGCCGCATTAAGGTGGACAGAACCATTGCGTTGACATTCCACACCTAACTGATTTAATAGCTCTAGTGTAGTATCAATATCTTTTAATTTAGGTACATTTTTTAGCTCTACAGGCTTTTCAGCTAAAATAGCCGCAAATAATATAGGCAAAGCCGCGTTTTTAGCACCTGAAATAATAACTTCACCGTTTAAAGAAGTTGGACCTTTAAGGAGAAACTTTTCCATTATAAAACTCTAATAAATAATAAATTGGTTAATATTATAAAAGTTATTTAATAATATATAAATCAATTTAGTAAAATATATTTAATTCATTAAAAGAGTTTAGGAAAAATTTTATCGATTATTATTCAATAATATTGTCGATTTTTATGTAATGTTATAAATTACTTAAAATCAAGGATTGACTCAATTTAGATAGCACCTTATATTGAAAATGTGTTAATTATTAATACAGTCGCTTACGAGAAAAAATTAGAACTTCTAATATTCTTATTCAAAATAATTAAGAGATATAACATGTTCGATTCACTTGCCAAAGCAGGAAAATATCTCGGCCAAGCTGCTAAGCTTATGGTCGGAATCCCTGATTATGATAATTATGTTCAACACATGAAACTAACCCATCCTGAACAAACGCCTATGACTTATGAGGAATTTTTTAAAGAACGACAAGATGCACGTTATGGTGGTAAAGGTGGATTTAAATGTTGCTAAAATTTAGAGATAACAAATGACAAACCCAATTATTTTACAACCGCTACCTGTCACTTTATTAACAGGATTTCTCGGTTCAGGTAAAACGACATTAATCAATTATTTATTAGAAAATAATCGTAACGAAAAAATAATCATTATTGAAAATGAATTTGGTCAAATAAATCTTGATAGCGATTTATTAAATACCCATTGCGATATTCAAATTGTTGAGATGACCAATGGTTGCATCTGCTGCACCGTACAAGGTGAGCTTACTGATGCGCTTCATAAATTACATGCACAGCGCATAGCTGGTGAATTAACATTTGATCGTCTTATTATTGAAACAACAGGACTTGCCGATCCGGCCCCGATTATTCAAACATTTTTTATTGACGACTTGATTCGTGAAACGATTAAACTTGATGCTATTATTACTTTAGTTGATGCTCAACATATTTTGCAACACTTAAATGAACATCGAGTAGCGCTTTCACAGATTGGATTTGCTGATCGAATTATCGTTACTAAAACTGATTGCGTAAGTGAACAGCAAAAAAATGAGATTATTAGTAGAATTAATAAAATTAATAATAAAGCTGCAATCATTGTTGCGATAAATGGACAAATACCAAAATCACAATGGATTGATATTCATTCATTCGATTTAAATGATGATTTAATCATTAATAAAGGTTTTTTTGTTATCAATCCATTAAAAAAAATTGAAACTAACTTTAAAATTCTTCCATTACAAAATCAAATTCAATCATGGACAGATAATATCTGCTCCTATCTTTTTGAAGCTGGCGAACTTGATTTGAAAAAGATAGGTTCATTTATGGAAAACTTGGTTGAGCAATATGGTAATGACATGTTACGGTATAAAGGTGTATTAGCGATTAAAGATAACCCGCAACGTTTGATTGTTCAAGGAGTACATAAAGTTGTTGGTTTCGATTATGGTTCTTCATGGCAAGATCCTTCTGAAAAAATATCTCGATTAGTCGTCATTAGTCGTATTTTGCCATTTGATGATTTGAATCAAGAATTTTTAAAAACTATTGCTAGCTAAAAATTAGAAGATGTTTCACACAATAAAAAATAACTTCTTTATTGGTGATTTGACCATCTTTTTTATACTGAAACGTATAGTTAACCTGAAAGATCTTTACAAAAATCTAAATTAACAAGAGTATAACCATAATAGTCATTTTTTATTTTATATATGATAATATGACAAGCTTTTTTAAATTTATTGAGTAAGTAATATAATAATATGGATTACGATATTGCAATCATTGGTCTTGGCCCTGCAGGTAGTACGTTAGCACGTTTACTTAACCCATCTTTTAAGATTATTGCTTTAGATAAAAAATATCAAACTGGTGATAAAGGTTTTCATAAACCTTGTGGAGGATTATTGGCAAATGATGCTCAAAAATCTTTCATTAGACAAAAATTAAATATTCCAACTGATATTTTAACCAATCCACAAATTTTTAGTGTCAAAACTATAGATTTACAAACTAAATTAGTCCGTAACTATCAACGTAGCTATATTAGTTTTGATAGACATAAATTTGATCTATGGTTAAAGTCACTTATTCCTACCACAGTTACAGTTTTACATAATACTCTGTGTAAAGAAGTAAGAAGAATCATTGATGGTTATCAAATTACTTTTGTCGATGAAAATCAAATAGAACAGAATGTTACCGCTCGATATGTAATTGGTGCTGATGGTGCAAATTCAGTTGTTAGACGAATGCGCTATCCCAATCATTCCATCAGACAATATGTAGCAATTCAACAATGGTTTACTGAAAAACATTCAAATCCTTTTTATTCTTGTATTTTTGATAACCAATTAACCAATTGCTATGCTTGGAGTATGTCTAAAGATGGCTATTTTATACTTGGTGGAGCATTTCCCAAAAAAAATGCCAATAAACATTTTGAGCAATTAAAACAAAATTTAACACAACAAGGTTTTATCTTTGGCGAGCCGATGAAAGCTGAAAAATGTTTAGTTATCTATCCTAATCGTTTCCGTGACTTTTATACTGGCAATGAAAATATATTTTTAATAGGTGAAGCGGCAGGATTTATTAGTGCAAGTTCTTTAGAGGGAATCAGTTACGCACTTGACAGTGCTGAAATTTTAAGCAAAATATTAAATAGTGGTCAACCGAAACCAAATAAGCGATATTATCAAAAAACAATACCATTACGCCTTAAACTATATAGCAAGATTATTAAAGCCAAAATATTAACTACTCCAATTTGGCGTAAACTTATTATGAAAAGTAAGATTCAACATATAAAAACGAATTAATTAGTGTAGAATTTATACCAATTAAATAACTCAATAATAATAAATATCTAAAAAATAAGGAATAGTTGCGATGTTTGATGTTAATGATTTAATCCGTTTTAATCACGAATGGTCAGAAAAAATAGAGCAAGAAGATCCCGAATTTTTTAAACAACTTGCCATTGCACAAAATCCAAAATTTTTATGGATTGGTTGTTCAGATAGCCGAGTTCCTGCTGAAAAATTAATTAAGCTAAAACCCGGCGAATTGTTTGTTCATCGAAATGTCGGTAATTTGGTTATTCATACAGATCTTAATTGTCTATCTGTTGTGCAATATGCCGTTGATGTACTAAAAATAGAAGATATTATAGTATGTGGACATTTAGGATGTGGTGGAATACGAGCTGCAGTTGAAAACCCCGACATAGGATTAATTAATAACTGGTTGCTGCATATTCGTGATTTATGGTTTCGTAATAGTTCTCTTATTGGTGAGTTTCCACCAGAGATCAGATTAGATATTTTGTGTGAACTTAATGTTATTGAACAAGTTTATAATTTAGGTCATTCAACGATTATTCAATCAGCATGGCAACGCGGTCAAAGAGCAAATTTACACGGCTGGGTTTATGGTATTGATAATGGCAAAATTACAGATTTACATATCACATCATCTAGTAGTGAAAATCTCGAAATTAATTATCGAGAAGCAATTTCTTATCTTTTAAATTTACATAAATCACAACAATAATTCTAAAGCTTTACTTAAAACGGTAAATGATTTGATTGCTGCTTCCTCGCCATAACAGTCGAGGATCAGCTAATTCTTGAACAAATTTACCATCAATTAGTACATCAATATAAGATACAACTTCTTGCTGATCGGCACTTAATTCATCAAGTTTATATCCAGTCCATAACCAAATATCTTTGTTATCGCATTCAGATTTAACACGTTTAACAAGTTTTAATATTGCTGGAACATTTTTTGGATGTAAAGGATCACCGCCAGAAAGCGATAATCCTTGACGTTTTATTTCTGTGTCTTGTAAATCTTTAATGATTTGATCTTCAAGTGATTGTGTAAACGGCGAGCCTGAATTAACTCCCCATGTACTTTTGTTATAACAACCCGGACATTGATGTTCACAGCCAGCAACAAAAAGTACACAACGGGTTCCTTCGCCATTTACAACATCAACAGGATAATAGCGATGATAATTCATATTTTTTAAAACAATGATTAACCAATTTGACCATTATTTAAATGTTTAACTCGACGTTTGACTTCTTCTTGTTTTCCAGCATTAAATGGACGGGCATCAGGACTACCTAAGTAACCACAAACACGACGAGTTACTGAGACTTTAGATGAATCATGATTACCACAACTTGGGCAAACAAAGCCTTTACTTGTGCAAGAAAATTCACCCGTATAACCACATTCATAACACTCATCAATAGGTGTATTAGTACCATAGTAAGGTACTCGGCTATAGCTATAGTCCCAAACATCTTCTAATGCTTTAATATTATTTATCATATTAGGATATTCTCCATAACAGATAAATCCGCCATTTGCTACTGGTGGATAAGCTTTCTCAAACTCAATTTTTTCGTATGGATTAACTTTTTTCTCAACATCAAGATGAAAACTGTTTGTATAATAACCCTTATCAGTGACACCAGAAATGATGCCAAACTCAGCAGTATCAAGTCTACAGAAACGATCACACAAATTTTCGCTTGGCGTACTGTACAAGCTAAAACCATAACCAGTCTCATCTTTCCATTGTTCTACTGCTTTACGTAAATGTTCAACAATGGCAATACCTTTCTGACGTAAAGTTTCATTATCAAATGGATGAGTTTGATTACCATAAAGTGCATTTAGAGTTTCATGAATACCGATATAGCCTAATGAAATAGAAGCACGACCATTTTTGAATATTTCAGACACGCTATCATCTTCTTTTAGCCGCACACCACAAGCGCCTTCCATATATAAAATAGGTGCAACACGGGCTTTAACCCCTTCTAAACGAGCAATACGTGTCATTAAGGCCTTTTTGCATAGAGCTAAACGGTTATCTAAAATTTTCCAAAACTGCGATTCATCGCCATGCGCTTCAATTGCAATACGTGGAAGATTTAAACTAATTACGCCTAAATTATTACGACCGTCATGAATTTTATGACCATCTTCTTCATAAACACCTAAAAAGCTTCGACATCCCATTGGCGTTTTGAATGAACCAGTAACTTCAACGACTTTATCGTAATTTAATATATCTGGGTACATACGTTTGCTTGCACACTCTAATGCAAGTTGCTTAATATCATAATTTACATCGTTTGGTTTATGATTAATTCCATCTTTAATTGCAAAAACTAATTTTGGAAAAACAGCGGTTTTATGATTTTTACCTAAACCTTTTATACGAACTTTAAGAATTGACTCTTGAATTAAGCGTGACTCCCAGCTTGTCCCTAGACCAAAGCCAAAAGTAACAAATGGAGTTTGACCATTAGCAGTATGTAAAGTATTAACCTCATATTCTAAAGATTGAAAAGCATCATAACACTCTTTTTGAGTACGACTTTCAGCATAAGCTTCTGGATTTGAAATATTCCATTCTTCTGCTACTTGTTTATGTTTTTGATAACTGATAGTGACAAATTTAGCTAAAATTTCATCAATACGATTTATAGTTGTTCCACCATAAATATGACTAGCAACTTGAGCAATAATTTGCGCTGTTACTGCCGTAGCCGTTGCAATTGATTTTGGCGGTTCAATTTCAGCATTACCCATTTTGAAGCCATTTGTTAACATACCATCTAAATCGATTAGCATACAGTTAAACATCGGGAAAAATGGTGCATAATCGAGATCATGATAATGAATTTCACCACAATCATGGGCTCGTGAAATTTCTTTAGGTAATAGATATTGTTTAGCGTAATGCTTTGCCACAATCCCCGCAAGCAAGTCTCGTTGCGTAGGAATAACTTTACTATCTTTATTAGCATTTTCATTTAAGATTGCAACATTACTTTGTTCAATTAAACCACGAATATCCTGAGTTAATCGACTGCGTTGTTCACGTTCTCGATCGCGATCATGTCTATACTCAATATAGGTTCTTGCTAACTTTTTATAAGGGCCTGACATCAGCTGATTTTCAACTGCGTTTTGAATTTCGTTAATATCGACACTCTCACGCTCAGCCATTTGCTTAGTAATCTCTTGGGCAACAGCAGCACAATAATCTGGATCATTAACATTAGCAGCAACTGCTGCCTTAACGATAGCATCTCTGATTCGACCTTCATTAAATGAGGTCTGGCAACCATCACGTTTAATTACTACAGGCATATATACTCCTCAACATTCATTAATAAATAGTAGTTAGCATAGGATTTATATCAATATTAATACTCATGTTAATTGTAATGATTAAAACAATTGATTTTTTTATTAGAATATTAGACTTTATTCGATATAGACCGGAATTTTCACATTGCTTAGATGATACTACATATAGTAAATATAATTGAATTATACACCATATATTGTGTTTTTCCAGATTTTTTAGTAAATAAAATTACTTGACAAAGCAAAGTTCAAGCACTACAAGTCTTTTTATAGGTAGCTTAAAAAATTTGAATGAATTTATTGGATGATAAGAAAACAATTCTTATAAGAGTGTAAGGTAATCTTACACTCTTTTAACAAAAATTATTGCTTACATTAAAAATAATTATGACTCAATGTTTAACCAATCAGTATGGAAAACACCCTCTTTATCGATACGTTGATAAGTATGAGCACCAAAATAATCTCGCTGTGCTTGAATTAAATTAGCTGGTAATACAGCAGAACGATAACTATCATAATAAGCTATAGCTGCCGAAAGCGTTGGCACCGCAATACCTTGTTGGATAGCTAACGAGACTACATCACGCAATGACTGTTGATAAACTTCGACAGTTTGATTGAAATAAGGTGCTAATAACAAATTATCAATCTCATTATTATCTGCATAGGCATCTGTAATTTTTTGCAAGAATTGTGCGCGAATAATACATCCAGCCCTAAAGATTTTAGCTATTTCTCCATAATTTAAATTCCATTGATATTTATGAGAAGCAGCTTTTAACTGTGCAAACCCTTGTGCATAGGAGATAATTTTACCCATATACAGTGCTTTACGCACTTTTTCTATCAACTCTTTCTTGTCACCAGCATAAGGATTCTGTTTAGGACCTTTTAATACTTTTGATGCAGCCACACGTTGATCTTTAATTGCAGAAAGATAACGAGCAAATACCGATTCAGTTATCAATGATAAAGGTTCTCCAAGATCTAAAGCACTTTGACTCGTCCATTTACCCGTACCTTTATTACCTGCAGCATCTAAAATCACATCAACAAGATAATTGCCTTCTTCATCTTTAAATTTAAAAATATCAGCCGTAATCTCAATTAAATAGCTATTTAATTCACCCTTATTCCAGTCAGAAAAAACATTAGCTAATTCATCATTGGTTAGGCCTACAACATGTTTTAAAACTGAATAACTTTCAGCTATAAGCTGCATATCACCATATTCAATCCCATTATGCGCCATTTTAACATAATGACCCGCGCCATTTGGACCAATATAAGCAACACATGGTTCACCATTAGCTTTAGCAGCTATTTTTTCTAAAATAGGTGCAACTAATGCATATGCTTCTTTTTGACCTCCAGGCATAATTGAAGGACCTTTTAATGCACCTTCTTCACCACCAGAAACACCGGCTCCAATAAAATTAAAACCTTCATCGGAAAGCATTTTATTTCGGCGAATGGTATCTTCAAAATACGCATTTCCACCATCAATAATAATATCACCTTTATCTAATAGTGGACGTAACTCATCAATAACGGCATCTGTTCCTTTACCGGCTTGAACCATAATAAGGATACGGCGAGGTTTTTCTAATGAATTTACAAAATCTTCAATAGTGAAGTAAGGAACCAATTGCTTATCAGAATGCTCCGCCATTACTTGTTCTGTTTTATCTTTAGAACGATTATAGATAGCAACAGAAAATCCACGACTTTCAATATTGAGAGCAAGATTGCGCCCCATAACTGCCATTCCAATAACACCGATTTGTTGTTTAGACATGATTTGGCTCCTATATTAAATCTATATATAACCTTAAACACTAAGGCTTTTTAACAATACCTAAAACTTATTTAAGTTTTTTAAATTACGCTATATTTTTCCACAAAAAAACCGTATCAGATATAATACGGCTTTTTTAGCAACTTTAATGATATTTAGTATTCATTACGCAAATCATGAACGCTTCATCATTTCAAAAAACTCATCATTCGTTTTAGTCATGGCAAGTTTATCAATTAAAAATTCCATCGCGTCGATTTCACCCATTGGGTTAAGAATTTTGCGCAAAATCCACATTTTCTGTAATTCATCTGGTGAAGTCATTAAATCTTCTTTACGTGTGCCAGAACGATTAAAGTCAATTGCAGGGAATACACGTCGCTCTGCAATTTTACGAGATAAATGTACCTCCATATTACCAGTACCTTTAAACTCTTCGTAAATAACTTCATCCATTTTTGAACCAGTATCAATCAGTGCAGTTGCAATAATAGTTAAACTACCACCTTCTTCTACATTACGCGCAGCACCAAAAAAACGTTTTGGACGATGTAATGCATTTGCATCTACACCACCAGTTAATACTTTACCTGATGATGGAACAACCGTATTATAGGCTCGAGCTAGGCGAGTAATCGAATCGAGCAAAATAATGACATCTTTTTTATGTTCTACTAAACGTTTAGCCCGTTCAATAACCATTTCAGCAACCTGAACATGCCTTGCAGCAGGCTCATCAAAAGTTGATGCAACTACTTCACCTTTTACTAAACGTTGCATTTCGGTGACTTCTTCTGGACGTTCATCAATCATCAATACCACAAGTTCACACTCAGGGTGGTTTACAGCCAAACTTTGTGCAATATTTTGTAGAAGCATGGTTTTACCAGCTTTCGGAGGTGCGACAATCAAACCACGTTGACCTTTACCAATCGGTGAAGCTAAATCAAGTACTCTAGCAGTAATATCTTCAGTAGAACCATTACCGCGTTCCATACGTAATCGAGAGTTTGGATGAAGTGGAGTTAAGTTTTCAAAGAGGATTTTATTGCGAGCATCTTCAGGTTTATCATGATTAACTTCGTTAACTTTAAGTAAAGCAAAATAACGTTCGCCTTCTTTTGGTGGTCTGATTTTACCAGCAATTGTATCACCTGTTCTTAAATTAAATCGCCTAATTTGGCTTGGTGATACATAAATATCGTCAGGCCCAGCTAAATATGAACTATCGGCAGAACGTAAGAAACCAAACCCATCTTGCAAAATTTCAAGTACGCCATCGCCAAAAATATCTTCACCGCTTTTAGCATGCTGCTTTAAAATTGCAAAAATAATGTCTTGTTTTCTAAGACGAGCAAGATTTTCAAGACCCATTGTTTTTTCGCCAAGCGTTACAAGCTCGGAGACAGAAGTGTTTTTTAATTCAGTTAAATTCATAATTTTAAAAATTCTTGAGGATAAAATTGATATGTTTGCAATTACCGCTATTTATTTTTTGTATATTTTTTAATTTACTTATAAAAACCTCTTTCTGGCAATAAACAAACGCAATCAATTATTAATTTCTTATGATAATATGCGTTTAGATATAAACTGTTTACCCACTTAATCAATAAAAACAATGGATTGCAGAAAGGAGTTCTTGTAAGAGGTTAGCAATGTACACTAAAAAAAGTACTATGTCTATACTTAATTATACTTTATGTACAGAGATATATTTATTTAAAATAAAAAATAAGAGTAATTTCCATTACTCTTATTATTTGTAATAATTATTTAACACAACTAAAGTTGCTCATCAATAAAGCTTTTAAGCTGTGCTTTAGATAAGGCTCCAACTTGTGTTGCAACAACTTTACCTTGTTTGAAAATCAATAATGTAGGGATTCCACGTATATTAAATTTAGGGGCTATTTTTGGATTTTCCTCAATATTTACTTTAGCAAAGATCACTTTATTACCATATTCTTGTGCAACTTCTTCTAAAATTGGTGCTATCATTTTACAAGGTCCACACCATTCAGCCCAGAAATCAACCAATACTGGTTTTTCAGCATCATTGATTTGTTTGTCAAATGTCGCTTCAGAAAGTGAAACAATATTATTACTCATTTGTTTATCCCCCAATAAATATTTATTTTTATAATATTAATAAATTTTCTGTTTTTCCACTAGTAATTAGTATAATAGGACATAATTATTAGTGATGTCTGTATGACTAATATGCTATAATTCTCAAACTTTGATAATTACATTTGAAACCACAATGATTCCATCTTATCTTACCAAAACAACTTTTAGTCAATTTCCATTACATCCTCTAGTGATAAAAGCACTTGATAAGAAAGGCTTTACTTATTGCACGCCAATCCAAGAACAAACATTACCGTTAACAACAAATGGAGTTGATATAGCTGGGCAAGGACAGACAGGAACAGGTAAAACCATTGCTTTTTTGGCCTCAACGTTTAATCATTTATTAAATCATGAGCCGTTACCAGATCATAAAGCAAACCAACCTCGAGCAATCATTATAGCCCCAACTCGAGAGCTTGTGGTACAAATTTATCACGATGCAGAAGTATTGTCTCAAGAAACAGGTCTTAAATTAGGATTAGCTTTCGGTGGTGATGGCTATGATAAACAATTAAAAATGTTATCAGCTGGCGTAGATATTTTAATTGCTACCACAGGGCGATTAATCGATTATGCCAAACAAAATTATATAAATTTAGAAGCAATTCAGGTTGCCGTTTTGGATGAAGCTGATCGTATGTTTGACTTAGGATTTATTCGTGATGTTCGCTGGATTTTTAAACACATGTCTCCTCCGTCAAAACGATTGACCATGTTATTTTCAGCAACATTAACGCATAATGTACGTGAATTAGCTTTTGAGCATATGAATAATCCACAATATGTTGAAGTTGAGCCTGAGCAAAAAATTGGTCACCGTATCAAAGAAGAGCTATTTTTTCCATCCAATGAAGATAAACTTGCCCTACTACAAACACTTATTGAAGAAGAATGGCCAGATCGCTGCATCGTATTTGCTAACACTAAAGTGGCCTGTGAAAAAATATGGCGACATTTAATTGCAGATGGTCATCGTGTAGGGCTATTAACCGGCGATATTGCTCAGAAAAAACGTTTGTCTATTTTAGAACAGTTTACTTCTGGTGATCTAGATATTTTAGTCGCAACGGATGTTGCCGCACGTGGTTTACATATTCCTGATGTTACCCATGTTTTTAATTATGATCTACCGGATGATTGTGATGACTATCGTCATAGAATTGGAAGAACAGGACGTGCAGGAGCTGAAGGCTATTCAATTTCACTTGCTTGTGAACGTTATTCTCAAAATTTGCCTGCAATTGAAAAAGCAATTGATCATACCATTCCTGTTAGTCAATATGATCCATCTGCACTGTTAGTTGATTTACCCACTCCAAAAACTTTTAAACGTGCACCTCGTAGAAGGTCATCCACATAATACAATAATATAGAGTTTGTATATATTATTATAATCAAATACAGTTATCTTAATAAGATTAACCATAATTAAGATAACTGTTAACAAAATTACTATAATTATTTAAATAATTAATTTTCGTTTTTGTCTTTTAAAAAATCTTTATATGCTAATTCAATTTGTTTTTTAGTTGCCTTAGATAATGATGCAACATGACGATGATTCAATGAGCCATATAAAATAAATAAAACATTACTCGAAATACGAGAATTTTTATTTTTCATCCGGTGATATGCTTCTAAATATCCTACTTTATAAAATATTTCTAGATTATTGATACCAACACTAAATAGTAATTTTTCTAATGATAGTGTTATATTGGGAAGTGTTTTAATTCGCTGCTTTTTTAACTTGAGTTTCTCATCTTGTTCTAACTGAGCATATTTAATAACCATTTTAACCATGGAATGAAATGTTTGTGAATCCTCAAATAATTCATCACTTACTTTGTAATAATCTAACGATTTTGTAGAAATACCGGAAGGTAAGGTTAAAGTTTTCATACCCAACTCGATAAAAACTGATCGATAATGTGAATGACCTCTTAAATAAAACTCTTGTTCGCCAATCCAACCGAACATTACTCCTTTGCTATTAATACTAAATCCCCCAAAAAAAGTTTTGATTGAAATATCATCAAAGGTAGATAAATCCTTAAGGATTTTATTTGTAAATATTGAACTCATAATTTATCTCTACTTAACTTAATTGATTGAATAACATAAATAACTTATTTCTTAAATTAAGTTATAGTAAATAATTTAATAATCAAACTGTTTTTTTTAATAAATTCATATTTTTGGGATCTATCTTCCATAAATAAACATAAATGATATTAATACTTGATAAAATATATTTTTATATTTCTAATATTTGTTTCCAATAAAAAAACTAATTATAAATAAACAAATCTTAATAATTCTTTAAAAAGAAAAGATGCTTTAACATTGTTATTATGTTGTAAAAATTATACAATCAACGTACTAAGAATTATATGGTTTCAATATTGTCAATTCACATTAACATGATCAAAATTGCTGTTATTTTGTTTGTTTTGTTTTGTTCATCTGCTGCAACTGCAGATAAACTTGCATTAATACAATCATTGACTCTTTGTAATCCTAATTTTTTCAAAGAAGTCTATGCCAACAAAAGTGAATTGCAAAAATATACAAATATCCGAACCTTTGATAAGAATAAAGCTTATATTTCTGTCGAAAATCGTACAGATACCAATAAAAACTATACTTACTTCAAAATTCCTATGACTTATAAAAATTTAACAATTAAAGGCTATTATGATAGTGCCATGGATCTAGGAAAAATGGGAAAATATTATTTTTGGGGCTTTATTATTGACAATGATATTAACGAAATTAAAGATACATTGAATTTTATTGATTGGAAAAATATGGAAGACAATTTGCTTTATATTGCTAATCCTATGATTCGTAATATCAATGATGAAATACATGTATGGAATGAAAATACCGGTACCGTAGTTGGTGTAAAAACCATTCCTGCACCGGATACAACTGAAAAGCTATTATTACTTGAAAAAGGGGCAAATATGAATCTGCTAATTTGTTCAATTCAAGGTATTGTCACTGTAGAATTACTTAAACAAGAACGCCCTGATATCAAATAAATTTAACTAAATTGCTGAGTCATCCATTTCTCCAGTACGAATACGAATAACTTGCTCGACATTATAAACAAAAATCTTCCCATCACCGATTTTGCCTGTTTGAGCAGTTTTCATAATGGTTTCGATACACGTTTCTAAAATATCGTCAGAAACTACAAGCTCAATTTTTACTTTTGGTAAAAAATCTACCATATATTCAGCGCCACGATAAAGTTCTGTATGCCCTTTTTGACGACCAAAACCTTTCACTTCAGTAACGGTCATACCCGTTATACCTTGATCGGCTAACGCTTCTCGAATATCATCTAATTTGAATGGTTTGATAATAGCTTCAATTTTTTTCATACTTGTTTTTCCTCAATTCGAGATCACCAATTTTTAAATCCAAATGCAGATGTTATTGGATAACGTCTACCTTTTCCAAAATTACGTATTGTAATTTTTGGGCCAACAGCTGACTGACGTCGTTTATACTCATTAATGTCAACCAGTTTAATAACACGTCTAACTGTAATTTCATCATAACCTTGCTCAATCAGTTGTTCAACAGAAAGATCTTGTTCAACATAACCTCTCAATATTCCATCTAAAATATCATATGGCGGTAAACTATCTTCGTCTTTCTGATCTGGAGCCAATTCAGCTGATGGAGGACGGGTAATTACCCTTTCAGGAATAACATATGAACGGGTATTTCGATATTTTGATAATGCAAACACCATAGTTTTAGGTACATCTTTGAGCACATCAAAGCCTCCAGCCATATCTCCATAAAGCGTAGCATAACCCACTGACATCTCACTTTTATTACCAGTTGTTAATACCAGACGTCGTCTTTTATTAGATAAAGCCATTAAAATAACGCCACGACAACGCGCTTGTAAATTTTCTTCTGTAGTATCTTTTTGTGTCCCTGCGAACATAGGTTTTAAAGATGACATAAACGCATCAAACATTGGTTCAATCGAAATAATATCAAATTCCACGCCTAATATTTCAGCTTCTTCTTTGGCATCAGCAATACTAATGTCAGCCGTGTAACGAAATGGCATCATAACAGCCTGCACCTTATCTTTGCCTAGTGCATCAACCGCAATAGCTAATGTTAGCGCTGAATCAATGCCACCAGAAAGACCCAATACTGCTCCTTGAAAACCATTTTTGGTAATATAATCACGTGTTGCAAGTACCAACGCATCATATATAGACGCTAAACAATGATTTTTATCTTCAGCAAGGGTAGTTTGGTTAGGTATACCTAATTCAAAACGAGTGACTTGTTCTACAAAAGATTTTAGTTGGCAAACAATATCACCATATTCATTGCAAACAAAAGACCCGCCATCAAAAACAAGTTCATCTTGACCACCAACTTGATTAACATAAATAATAGGTAATCGGGTTCGAATGGCATGGGCTTTGATTAAATCGTGTCGACGCTGCTGTTTTTCATAGTCATAAGGAGAAGCGTTAATAGTTATTACTAAATCTGCATTCTGAGCACTAATTTGATCGATAGGCTGATTTTGCCAAAGATCTTCACAGATTAATAAACCAATTCTTTTACCTTTAAAATCGACAATACAACTCTGATTATCTGCGGTAAAATAACGCTTCTCATCAAAAACATCATAATTAGGTAGCTGTTGTTTGTGATATCGCGTTAATAACTTTCCTGCATAAAAAAAGGATAATGCATTAAAGATATGTCCATCTTGCCAATGCGGATGGCCGATAATTACAGCACAATCAGTGCTAGCCTGTTGAACTAAGGATAGCGCTTTTTCACACCTATCTTTAAAATCAGCACGATAAATTAAATCTTCTGGCGGATAACCGCAGATAGCAAGTTCCGAAAAAATAATAAGGTCATTAGATGAATGGCAATGTATTAACTCTACAATTTGTTCAGTATTACCCTCTATATCGCCAACTCGCCAATTCTTTTGTGCTAAAACAGTAGATAAAGACATATAAAATTCAAAATCACAAATAAAAATTGGCGTTAAGTTTAAATGATTCTAAGTTGCGCTGCCACTTTTTTATCGTTAACATGAAGTAATAAATTAGCTTTGACTGGATTGGAAATTATTATGCAAAAGATTTTAAATGTAGCACTCGCCAAACGTAGTTATCCTATAATTATTGGTGAAAATTTACTAAATGAATTCCACCATTTTAAACTTCAGGCAGGTCAGCGCGTGTTAATCGCTACCAATGAAACTATTGCTCCACTTTATTTACAACCATTAATTGATATGCTAGAAAAGAATGGTGTGAAAACCGATTCCATTATTGTTCCAGATGGAGAAAAATATAAAACCATGGAAACATGGAATACTATTTTAACTGCTTTGCTTGCTAATAACCATACACGTAACAGCATACTTATTGCTTTAGGTGGTGGCGTAATAGGTGATGTTGCAGGTTTTGCGGCATCGGCATACCAACGAGGAATTAAGTTTATTCAAGTGCCTACGACACTATTATCACAAGTTGATTCTTCAGTCGGTGGTAAAACAGCTATTAACCATCCATTAGGTAAAAATATGATTGGTGCCTTTTATCAACCTCAATCAGTTGTTATTGATTTAAACTGCCTAAAAACTCTACCACAACGTGAATTTTCCGCAGGTCTGGCCGAAGTCATAAAATATGGGATTATTTTAGATGAAGATTTCTTTAATTGGTTAGAAATACATATTGAAGAGTTACTCAATCTAGATGTCAAAGCACTCAGTTACTGTATTTATCGCTGTTGCCAACTTAAAGCCCAAATAGTTGCAGCTGATGAAACTGAACAAGATATGCGCGCTATATTAAATCTAGGCCATACTTATGGGCATGCAATTGAAGCTGAACTTGGATATGGCAATTGGTTACATGGTGAAGCTATCAGTGTTGGTATACTCATGGCAGCTCAAACTGCTAAATTATTAAATAAATTAACAGATAATGATATTGATCGTATAAAAAACTTATTAATTAAAGCTAAACTTCCTGTAATAAGACCTAAACAAATGTCCATAGAGTCTTACCTTCCACATATGATGCGCGATAAAAAAGTCCTATCAGGACAATTACGCCTGGTAATACCAACTAAAATTGGACATGCTGAAATTATTGATGGAATTGAAAAAGAAATAGTATTTGAATCTATACAACGAGTTTAACTCTCTATTTTTAATAACATTAAATATTTCTATTATAAAATAAAAGGCGTGATACATTACGCCTTTCATTTTTTATAACAAAAATAACCTAATTTTACATTCTTGTTTTTTTAATCTGTTTATAAATAAGATTTAATATTAGCCCCAAAAATGCCACCGCAATTGCAATATAAAATGCTTTAGTATAATCGCCAGCATTATTGACTAGAATATCAGCAGTTAGTTTTGGCGCAAAAAATGCAGCTGTAGAATAACCAACAAAGATAATGCCATAGTTAACACCTTGGTTGATAGGACCATAATTTTCCATCACCATTGGTGGGAAAACACCCATTACGCCTCCAAAACATAAGCCAAGTGCGATTATCCCAATGGCAAATCCTGCTTGTGATGGAATAAATAAAAACGAAATAAAAGCAAATATAATTACCGAAAAGATAATATCTAATGTTTTATTTCTTCCTAATTTATCTGATACAGTGCCCCATACTACTCGCCCAGCACAATTACTTAGTGAATATAAACTGACATAAAAAGCAGCAAGGGCAGATGTTAATCCAAACATATTTTGCCCAATACCAGAAGCATTTGAAGCAATCATCAATCCGGAAAAAGCGCCAGTACCTAACATAAAGAAAATTAGATAAAAATATGGCGTTTTTAACATCTCTTGCCAGTTTTTATTAATGATAGGTTTACTTTGTTGACTGTTTGCTTGAACCCAACCTTCAGGTTGATAATTAGCTGGTGCTACTTTGATAAAAAAACTAGCAACCATAACAACCACGATATAGGTACAACCTAAAATTTTAAATGCATACAGCACATCAAAACTTTCAATCAAATAGTTACCGATTGGTGCAGCAATAATTGCTGCACCTCCCATACCGGCAGTAATAATGCCGGATGCAAGTCCACGTTTATCTGGAAAGAATTTAATTGTATTACTTAAGCAACCTGAATAAGCTAATCCTTGTCCAAAACCACTTAATAAACCATAAGTAATATAAAGCATCAAAGGACTGGTCACATAACCACTCAGATAAAACCCAAGCCCAAACAACAAACCACCAATAACACTAGACCATTTAGCTAAACCTTTATCCGTTAAAAAACCACCTAATATCATAGGAATTGGTCCAACGGCTGAATTTATGCCAAATGCAATCATAACATCTGACATACTCCAATTTTTTGCAATACTTAACGGTCCTGCAAAAACACTAAAGGCATAAATAGCACCAGTACAAAGTAATATTGATGTTGATGCAACTAGAATAATCCATCTGTTAACATAATTTTTCGCTTTTACCATTATTAGACTCCATTCTTAGATTTATATCCTTTAATGCAGTCTTGCCAGCAATTCGACCGAAAGTAAAAATATCGGTTAATGAATTACCACCAAGCCTATTACCGGCATGAATACCGCCAGCAACTTCACCTGCGGCATATAAGCCTTTAATTTTTTGTCCTGATTTATCTAACACATGGGTTTGTGTATCAATCCTTAGTCCTCCCATAGTATGATGAACGGCTGGTTTTCTTGGTGTAGCATAAAATGGAGCAATTTGGACTTTTAAATCAAAAACATCTTTTCCAAATTCAGGATCGTTTCCAGCATCAACATAACTATTATAATTAGTTATAGTTTGTTTGAAGACGTTTGCATCCATACCCAGTTTTTGTGCTAACTCTTCTAAAGTATTAGCACAAAATAATGTGCCAGCCGCAATTTGTTTATCAATTTTTTCTTGAGAAGTGTTATAAGCAGTTTTCTTGATTGCTTCATCAGCAATTAAATAAAATAACCCACCATTATCAATTGCAGCTTGGGTAAGTTTGTCTCGACTACCATACTCATTAACAAAACGTCTACCTTGCTTATTAACCATAATGAAGTTTTGTGGAGGAACTTGTAATCCACTAAATAACGCACCTGTTTCAGGATCAGAAACAGGCATCATTTGTGAAAAGCCCATACCAACAAGATCCGCTCCAACACTTTGACCTAAAACGATACCGTCGCCAGTAATAGCAGGCGAATTAGATGTTTTAATATCATCGTCAATTTCTGTCCAATAGGTATTATATTCTTTTAACATTTTGGTATTAGCACCAAAACCACCAGAAGCTAAAATAACTGCATCAGCTTTCACAGTAACTTTTTTACCATTTAAACCACTGCCAATCACTCCTGAAACTTGTCCATTTTCAACAATAAGCTCTTTTACTGCTGTATCAGTAATGATTATACCACCATGCTCTTCAACATATTTTTGTAATGCTGAAACATAAGCATAACCTTCACTTTTTAGTGGTTTATGACCTCTACGCCATAATGCCCCAACAGGCATTGTCACATCATGTTTATCAAATTCAACACCAATATCTTCCAACCATTTAACGGAATCTAGCGCTTCATCAGTTAATATTTTAACTAAATCATATTGGCCATAAATTACATTGCCTAACTGGTCAGTTCTTTTACCGCCAAGATAGGTTTGGATACGATGCAACAACGCAGAATCAAATAAATAACCAGTCTTATCTTTATTTTCAGCCAGATAATCATTAATTTGCTGTCTTAATATTTTAAAATCATCAAGATATTCAGAATCAATAGTCGACTCATCCATTGTCGCAATTTCTTGTAAAGTATGACTCTCACCAGCAATAGCAGCAAACGTATTTTGCCATTTTGGATTAGCCGCATTCATTGGTCCTCCCGTACGGACAGTATTACCACCGACAGCAGGGAACTTTTCAACAACTATAACTTTTTTACCTTCTTGTAAAACACTTGCTGCAGCGGATAAACCAGCACCACCAGCACCCACGACAACCACATCAGTTTCATATTGCACATCGCTATTATCAATCGCACTTGGAGCTTTTGGTCGTTTACGTAAAACATCAGGATTAGCACCAGCCATCTTAATTGCTTTAGCCACACCATCAATCACACCATTACTGGTGACAGAGGCACCTGATAAAATATCCACATTAAGAGTTTGTCCTTCAAGGATTTGTGATGGAATACGTTTAAATACCACATCAGCAATGCCTTCTGATTCACCTTCAGTATCAATATCAATTGACTCAATACGATCATTCGACAGTACAACCACCATTGGTAAATCACCGTTATGACCTGGTGCTGTAACACAATATCTTCCCGGTTCAAAAGAGATTTCCTCTGGAACATTAAGTAAGCTAACAACTTGGGTAAAGCGAATAAAACGGAAAAAACAACTATCTAAAAAATCAATAGTACGTTCCGATTTGAGATCACCTTTTTCATCAAATGCTTCATGTGCTCGTCCAAGCAAGAATTCATAGCCTGGCATAACAGTGGCATTTACACCTGGCGCATCAAGTATTTGTCTTAGATGTAATTGTGCTCTTGATGAACCTTGTACATCATAAGAAGCACCTACAATCATCACTGGTTTGCCATCAAATGGATGTAAATTAAATGATAGCCATTCAATAATGCTTTTTAGTGCTGATGGAATAGAATGATTATGTTCTGGAGTAGCAATAATTACACCATCTGCTTGTATAATTTTTTTATTAAAATTCTGAATAACCGGATTATTAGATTGATCATCTGTTTCATTAAACATTGGCACATCAATCAATTCTAATATTTCAATTTCAGCTTTATTAGCAAAATGTTTTTGCATAAATTGTAATAAGATACGGTTATAAGATTCCTGAGCATTTGTTCCAACAATTCCAATTAATTTCATTATAGTGCTCCTTCTTCAGCTGCTTGTTTCCAACTAAATTTCTTATTTTGTTCCGTATTAAATTTTGCTTTCTTGAGTAATTCATTAGTAAGAGTAACAAACAAAATGAACTCATCGAAACATTCATCTAATTCTTTAACTTTATCGTGGTAGATAAGATCACCATTTTCATCAAAAGCTTGGAGAGAATGCCCTAAAAGAAATTCTGAACTTGGCATAATTCGTGCTTTTAACTCTGGTGCATCTAAAATTTGCCGTAAATGTGCCTGTGCTCTTGAAGAACCTAACGAGCCATGAGAAGCCCCCACAATCATTACACATTTATTAATGAGTGGACGAGTTGTGTAAGACAACCACTCAATAGCACTTTTTAAAGCTGCAGTAATTGAATGATCATATTCTGGTGTGGCAATAATTACCCCATCAGCATTTTCAATTTTATCTGATAACTCTTTTACTGTTGAAGGTGGCGTTTTATCTTTAGGTTCATTAAATGCGGGCAACGACTTAATTTCACAGACTTCAATTTCTGCTTTGTCTGCAAAATGCGCTTTCATAAAATGGAGTAATTTTCTATTAGTTGAACGATCCGAATTTGTGCCAACTATGCCAATAAATTTCACTTTAAAACCTCACTTAGTACCTTTCAGTACAAATTTTATTAATATCTAACTTTTTCAAAATAAATTCTTTAGAAATCCCGCAAAACAGTTGTATATTTAATTATTAGATTTAGTATGTTTATATTTGGGTAATTTGCTTATAAAAATTAGTTTAGAACAGAAAAACCCATTTGTGAAATAGCTGATTAATTATAGGGTTATAAGCAATTTGTTATAACAAAGTAAAACAGGAAATGAGATATAAAATGACTAAAATAAATTCATTAAATATGCTGCAATACATTGATGTTTTACTTAAACATGGTAATTACACCAAAGCTGCAAAAAATCTTTATATTTCTCAATCATATTTAACGCAAACAATAAAAAAAGTAGAAAACCAAATTGGTATTGAAATCATTAATCGTCAAACGATTCCTTTACAATTAACAGAAGCAGGTAAAATTTATCATCAATATCTAGTTTCACTAGTGGACAAACAAGAACAATTTAAACGAAAAATCAAAAAGTACACGGATACAAATTACACAGTAATTCAAATAGGTGTATTACCTAGTTTAGGTACATATTTACTGCCACTATTTTTGCCTGCATTTATGCAAAAATATCCAAATGTAAAAATTGAATTACATGAATATACGCCAACAAGTCTTGAAGAAAAAACAGAAAATAATATGTTGGATTTTTTTATTGGACAAAACCCCGAAACAATATCACAAAACTTAATTAGCCATGCTTGTGGCAAACATTGCTATTATGCGCTAATCCCGCAAAGCTCAAAACTTTATCAAGAAAATCCTAAAATACTTGAATGTAATGATGATTTTATAAAAAAGTTACTACAAGAAAAACTTATTTTAACAGCGCATGGCTCAGCGATTCGTCATCAGATTGAATATCTAATTCAAAAATATAAAATCGAACCCCAAATAATTCTTGAAAGTAGTAATATTTTTACACTTGTTGAGTTAGCCAAAAAAGGGATTGGCATCACTTTTATTCCAGAAAGTGTCAATATTTGTAGTAAAAAAAATGATCAAGCTTATAATTTATTACCATTGCCATTAGAACTGATTTCGCTTAATTATTTTATTGCATACTCTGCAAATAAAACTTTAAATTCAGCGGAAAAGGGACTTGTTGATATTTTTATATCATCCCTTAATCGTGAAGCGATGTCATTTAACTAATACCAATTTAATTTGTAAAATACTTTATTGAGTAAGCAAACCATCTGAGCAAGCAAACTTATGATTAACTGTAACAATCATTCCTTCAATGTTAGGTATTTTATTTATAGCTGATATAGCATACTGAGCACTTGCACCATAAAGCTGAGTAGTCCAAATTTCACCGTCTAGCGATTTTTTTGACACAATACTGATACTGGCTAGATCTGTTTCTACGGGGTACCCGGTTTGGCTATTAAAAATATGATGATAGGTTTTGCCATTATAATTAAATGTTCGTTCATAGATACCTGATGTTACCACTGACTGATTTTTAATTTTTAGCGCAGTGATAACATTTCCTCTCGGTTGAAAAGGATTCTGAATACCAACTCGCCAGTATCCATCATCATGAAAAGGACAATCACCAAAAGTTAGAACATTTCCGCCTAAATTAATAAATGCTGCTTTGGCATTTTGTTGTTTAAAAAACTCAATGATTTTATCAGCAAAAAAACCTTTAGCTAATGCACCTAAATCAATAGCCATTCCCGGTTGAGTGAGAAAAACTGAATGATTAGATTCATCTAAAACAATGTTTTTAGGATTAATAAGCTTTAATTTTTGTTGTATTTCTATATCAGAAGGATATCTAGCATCATAAAAACCAACTCGCCAAGTTTGAATTAAAGGCCCTATTGCAATATTTAAAAAACTATTATCAATAGTACTTTGGATTTTACCAATCCTAATTAATGCAAAAAGGTCTGCTGACACTGGCACAAATTTAACACCAGCATTATGATTTATCTTCATTAATTCTGATTTAGGATTGTTGGCACTAAAACGGCGCTCATAATCCATCAATCGGTTTTCAGCTTCATTTAATAACACTTCTGCATTATCGTCCAACAACCATATTTCAATTATAGTTCCCATTATATGAATATATCGTCTTTGTTGATGCATTGCTTATTGTTCCTAAATTAACAATTTTACACATTACAATTATTTGTTAACAAAAACCAGTCGCTACTAATGTCCATTATCCATGATAAATTAAGAAGCAGATTATTTGTAAACTTTTTATTACACCACTAACGGATAACTTATAAATTCACTAATTTATAAAAAACGCCATTATATAGCGTATAAAACATTATAAAAACATCATAATGATATAAAAATTAAAAATTCTATTTACTATTATGTAATTCTGTGTTTACATAGTGGGCGTTTATGTAATTAATATTTTACATATAAAATGTTTAAAAGATTTTCATAAGGAAAGCAAAATGTTAAAAGATACTTTGAATAATGTTCGAATTAGAGATGAGCATATGTTAATCACCCCTGATGAAATAAAACAACTTTATCCACTTTCTCCAGAATTAGAAAACCAAATTGCCTTATCACGCAAAACTGTAGTTGATATTCTAGAAAGAAAAGATCCGCGATTACTTATTGTCTGTGGCCCATGTTCTATCCATGATCCTCAAGCAGCCATTGAATATGCACATAAATTAAAAAAATTATCTGACGAAGTCAGTAATGATTTATTTATTGTTATGCGTGTTTACTTTGAAAAACCTAGAACAACTGTTGGTTGGAAAGGTATGATAAACGATCCACATATGGATAGTTCATTTGATATTGAGCATGGACTGAAAAAAGCCCGTAAATTATTACTTGATATCACTAAAATTGGTTTACCTATCGCTACCGAAGCATTGGATCCAAACACACCACAATACATTGCCGATTTAATTAGCTGGTCTGCCATAGGTGCAAGAACCACAGAATCACAAACCCATCGTGAAATGGCATCAGGTTTATCCATGCCAGTCGGTTTTAAAAATGGTACAGATGGTAATTTAGATGTCGCAATTAATGCCATGAAGTCAGCTTCTATGCCTCACCGCTTTGTAGGTATCAACCAGCAAGGTCAAGTGACGGTTTTACAAACTGTCGGTAATTCGCATGGACATGTGATCTTACGTGGGGGTAAAGCTCCAAATTATGATGCTGAAAATGTCGCACTATGTGAAATACAGATGAAAAAAGCAGGGTTGTTACCAAATTTAATGATCGACTGTAGTCATGCCAATTCTAATAAGGATTACCGTAATCAACCAATTGTTGCCGATTCAATTATTGAGCAAATCAAACATGGCAATAACTCAATTATTGGAGTAATGATTGAAAGTAATTTGGTTGAAGGTAATCAATCTTCTGAGCAACCAAAAGAAAACTTTAAATATGGAGTATCCGTGACCGATGCTTGTATCAACTGGAATGAAACGGAAACATTACTTCGAAAAATGGCAAGTACGTTATCACAACCACTTGTAGCAAGACAAACACAAGATGCTAGCGTTTAATGTAACCATTTTCACTTAACAAAAAAACGCCGACAAATGTCGGTGTTTTTTTATATTACATTTACCCTAATTGTTTACGTGCATTACGAAATATTCGCATCCATGGACTATCTTCACCCCAATTATCAGGATGCCATGAATTAGTTACAGTTCTAAATACTCGTTCTGGGTGAGGCATCATAATAGTTGCACGACCATCACTTGAAGTTACGGCCGTAATACCATTTGGTGAGCCATTTGGATTAGCAGGATACTGCTGCGTTACATCGCCGAAATGGTTAATGTAACGAACAGTAATTAATCCTGATGCTTCTAAATTAGATAAGTGAACATCATCACGAACTTCAACTCGCCCTTCTCCATGTGATACCGCAATTGGCATATGTGAACCCTCCATATCAGTAAACAGTAATGAAGGGCTAGATTGAATTTGAACTAAACTAAAACGTCCTTCAAATCGTTCTGATAAATTACGCACAAAACGAGGCCACAAATCAGCACCAGGAATTAGCTCTTTCAAATTCGACATCATCTGACAACCATTACAGACACCGAGTGATAAAGTATCATTGCGATGAAAGAATTGTTCAAATTCATGTCTAACTTTTTCATTAAATAAAATTGATTTAGCCCAGCCTTCTCCTGCTCCTAAAACATCACCATATGAGAAACCACCACAAGCAACAAGAGTATTAAATTGATCCAATGTCACCTGACCTGATAATAAATCAGTCATATGGACATCAATTGATTCAAAACCAGCTCGATCAAATGCAGCCGCCATTTCAACATGAGAGTTAACACCTTGTTCACGTAATATTGCAACTTTCGGTTTCACTCCTTTTGCAATATAAGGTGCGGCAATGTCTTGCGTTGGATCAAACGTAAGTCGCACATTCAAGCCCGGATCGTCCTCATTTTGTTTAGCCTGATGTTCTTGATCGGCACACACTGGATTGTCGCGTAAACGCTGCATTTGCCATGTGGTTTCAGCCCACCACGTTCTTAACATTAAACGAGATTCACTATAAACTACAGCAGCATTATTACGTATAATGAATTGCTGCCCTGCTTCAGCTTTACCTAACGTATGAATCGCATGAGAAAGCCCAAAACGCTTAAAGCATGCTATAACCTTATCTAAATCCCTACTATGAATTTGAATAACGGCACCTAGTTCCTCATTAAATAGTGAAGCAATCACATCACTACCTAGCGTATGAATATCAACATCAATACCACAATGCCCGGCAAATGCCATTTCCGCTAAGGTAACCAATAAACCACCATCCGAACGATCGTGATAAGCAATCAACATATTTTCAGCGATTAATGTTTGGATAGCTTGATAAAAAGCCGCTAATTCATTAGCTTCATGGACATCAGCTGTTCTTTGCCCTAAATGACGATAAACTTGAGCTAATGCAGTTGCTCCTAATGCTTGATGACCTTTGGATAAATCAATAAGCAATAATAAATTATCTTCATCTGTACATAATTGTGGTGTGACAGTTTTACGAACATCTTCAACTCGAGCAAATGCAGAAATCACTAAAGATAACGGTGAAATAACTGTTTTTTGTTCCCCATCTTGTTGCCATGTTGTTTTCATTGACATTGAATCCTTACCAACAGGAATTGCCAACCCTAAAGCAGGACATAGCTCTTCGCCAATGGCTTTAACTGCTTGATACAAACCGGCATCTTCACCTGGATGACCCGCAGCAGCCATCCAGTTAGCCGAAAGCTTAATCCGTTTAATATCGCCAATGTTAGTCGCCGCGATATTGGTAATTGCTTCACCAACAGCCAATCTTGCTGATGCAGCAAAATTAAGCAGAGCAACTGGAGCACGTTCACCAATAGACATGGCTTCACCATAATAACTGTCTAAACTAGCTGTAGTCACCGCACAATCAGCTACAGGCACTTGCCAAGGTCCAACCATTTGATCGCGTGCGACCATTCCTGTTACTGATCGGTCACCAATGGTAATTAAAAAAGTCTTTTCAGCAATAGTTGGCAAATGTAAAACACGTTTAACCGCATCATATAAATTAATGTCATCTGTTGAAAAGTTATCACCATGAGCTTGTTGAGATTTAACTTCTCGTAGCATTTTTGGGGGTTTACCTAATAAAACATCTAACGGTAAATCTATCGGATTATTATTAAAATGTTCATCATGTAAAACTACTGATTTATTAACTGTTGCTTCACCGATTACTGCATAAGGAGCACGCTCACGTTGGCAAAGTTCATCAAACAATTCAAGGCTTTCTGGATGTATTGCCAATACATAGCGCTCTTGTGATTCATTACACCAAATTTCTAACGGTGACATGCCTAGCTCATCACTTAATATTTTGCGCAGTTCAAACTGACCACCACAGCCACCATCACTAACTAGTTCCGGCATAGCATTAGATAGGCCACCAGCACCAACATCATGGATAAACAAAATAGGGTTTTCATCACCAAGTTGCCAGCAACGATCGATTACTTCTTGGCAACGACGTTCCATTTCAGCGTTATCACGTTGAACTGATGCAAAATCAAGATCAGCATGAGATTGCCCTGATGCCATTGAAGAGGCCGCCCCTCCTCCTAAACCGATATTCATGGCTGGTCCACCAAGAACAATTAATTTTGAGCCGATAGGGAATTCCCCTTTTTGGATATGTTCACGACGAATATTTCCCAAACCACCAGCTAGCATAATAGGTTTATGATAACCTCTAACTTCTTCACCATTAAAGCTATTTACTTTTTCCTCATAGGTACGAAAATAGCCTAACAACGCGGGACGTCCAAACTCATTATTAAATGCGGCACTACCTAAAGGGCCATCCATCATAATGTCAAAAGCACTTACAATTCTGTCGGGTTTACCAAAATCTTGTTCCCATGGTTGTTCAAAATTCGGAATTCGTAAATTTGAAACGGAAAAACCAACTAATCCAGCTTTTGGTTTAGCGCCTTTTCCTGTTGCACCTTCGTCACGAATCTCCCCACCGCTACCCGTTGCTGCGCCCGGCCAAGGGGATATTGCTGTTGGGTGATTATGAGTTTCAACCTTCATTAAAATATCAGCATACTCCTGATGATAACTGTAAATTCGATTACCATAATCTGCAAAAAATCTGCCTACTTTAGAACCATCCATAACCGCAGCATTATCTTTATAAGCAGATGACACATAATCAGGTGTATTTTCAAAAGTGTTTTTGATCATTTTAAACAAAGATTTAGGTTGCTTAACACCATCAATAATCCAATCTGCATTAAAAATTTTATGTCGACAATGCTCTGAGTTTGCTTGAGCAAACATATACAGCTCAACATCTGTCGGATTACGATTTAATTTTTGAAAATTTTCAACTAAATACTCAATTTCATCAGATGCTAACGCTAAACCTAACTTAAGATTAGCCCTTTCCAGTGCTTGACGCCCTTGACCTAATAAATCCACAACAGTTACTGGCGCTGGTTCATCGACTTTAAATAATTGTTCAGCTTGATCAAAACTGGTTAATACGGTTTCCATCATACGATCATGAATCAACTCGGCAAATTTATCTTGCTGAGGCTGCGTCAAAGGCGAACTTGTTACAACATAATAAGCAATACCTCGCTCAATACGATGAATTTGAGTTAATCCACAATTGTGAGCAATATCAGTTGCTTTTGATGACCATGGGGAAATCGTACCGGCACGTGGGGTGACTAAAAAAAGTTGTTTGTTGGTATTACAATCTTTATCTATGTGAACAGATTTGGGACCATATTGTAATAACTTATCAAGTGTTAATTGTTGCTCAACTGTGAACTCACTAATTGAATCAATAAAATGGACAAATTGTGCTTCAAGGTTAATAACAGGAATGGATTTTTCATGACAAACAGATAGGATTTTACTAATACGAAATGCGGATAAAGCAGAAGAACCAGCTAAAATTTTCATACTAATTACTCTTTTTGAAACCAAAACAGGTAAAAAATAGAGCAATAGTATAAAAGAAACTGTACATTATGGCTATCTTAAAAACAGTTTATATTGAGTTGATAAAAAATATTAAATTACATAAATTTTTGATAAACACTGAATATAAAATATTAGAGAAATTCACAACATCATGTTTTAATTATTTTTATAAATAAACATTAACCCTTTATTCTACTTTATACATATTATTTAATTATACAGAACTAAACCCAAAGTAGTTGCAGTGTTAATCAACAAGATTCTATTTATATGTTAAATAAATTTCTACTAGACAAAGTTAGCCCTACCTAATTTACGACAAAGAAGTACACCTGTTTTGCTATTAGAAAATCTAACCTAAGTTACTCAATAAAAAAACATCGATTAATGAGAAAAAATACTTGATTTAAATGAAAATTTTTAGACAATCGAGAAAAAGAGGTTACTTTTGAAAAAGTGAAAATCGTAATCAAACATTGCAGATAATATTACTTGACCAGCTAAATAGATAGCACCATGATAGAAACTGATATCTAAAACACTACAAATTTAAAAAAATGATATCAAAATTAACTAAATATAAGTAAATTAATGCAAAAATATTAATTTGCTATAAAATAAAATACATATTACTGATAAAAACTATAAACAGTAATTATCATTTTTATGAATTATAAGGAAAATTTAAAGTGGAATTTATTGTTTTATTCCTCATTATTATCGCTCTGTTTATTGGAGTATTTGTTAATTTTTATAATTTAAAAGAACAAATTTGGGTATTACAAAATCAACTGACGGAATTACAAAAGCATCTTTTATCTTTTACGCAGCAACATTATGTATCAAATAAAGCTAATGTTGAAGAAGAAAGTTATACAGATCAAACATCTTCCAATCCTACAGTTAATAACAATCTTGATCCCCAAAACAAAAACAATTCTATTGAAATTAAACAAAGTACCGAAATAACTCAATCAATGATTAATACTCATTGTGATGAAACAGAAAACTTTTCGGAATCATTAATACCAGAAATAGAAGTAAAACAGCCTTTAAGTCACTGCCATCAAGAATCAACATTCTCAACTTTAGCATTTAATGAAAAAAATGATCAAGCTTTAGATGACTTAGTTAATCAAACTAATTTAGAACCAATAGCTGAAAAAGTAGTGGGTGTTGAACACAATGAACAATACTATGAAAAACAAACAGTTACGGAACAAGTGTCATCAATACCTATAACCAACTCAGATAGTCAACCTGAAATTAAAGAGGTGTCACAAGATACATTTAATTCAAACCATAAACAATCAGACGACAATGAAATCAATATCGGTTATGTTTTTTTCAATTGGTTAATTAAAGGTAATATCATTGCGAAAGTTGCAATTGTGATCCTGTTTTTAGGATTATCTTATCTATTTAAATATAGTATTGAGCATAACTACATGTCACCTGAAATCAGAATTTTAGGTGCCGTAATATTAGGTATTGGATTATTAGCTGCTGGATGGAAATTACGCTTAAAACGCCAAATTTATGCCCTTATTCTACAGGGAGGGGGGATTGCTGTTTTATATCTTACTATTTTTGCGGCTTTCAAGTTATATGAATTAGTTCCAGTTTTATTTACATTTGCTATTTTAGTTGTTATATGTTCTACCAGTATTTTATTTGCAATATTACAAAGAGCGATGAGCTTGGCAATTATTGCTTGTGTTGGGGGATATGTAACACCAATTTTATTATCTAACGGTTCTGGTAACCATATTGCATTATTTAGTTATTATTTAATGATTTCAGCAGCAATATTGGTAATCAGTATCACACAATCTTGGAGAAGTCTTAATTTATTAGGATTTTTATTTACTTTTGTCATCTCGTTAGTTTGGGGAATAAATAATTTTACCTCAGAATTTTATATTGAATGTCAAATATTTATATTTGCTAATTTAGTTATCTACGGGATTTTAGCTGTATTATTATCAGTCCGAAGCATACGTAGAGAAGAGTATCAAAATATAATTGATTTGCTGTTACTGTTTGGTGCACCATTATGTGGGTTTGGATTACAATATGCTATTACTCAACGGTGGGAATTTGGTCCTGCATTTTCATCATTAGGATTTGGATTATTCTATCTCGTTGGTGCCTATATTATTTTACATAAATGGAAATCACTAGCTAAAACAATATCATTATTTTGGCTAGCTATTGGGATTTCATTTATTACATTATCTATCCCACTTGCACTTAGCGCCAATTGGACCGCTTTATTATGGATGTTTGAAGGAACAGCCATTACTTGGATTACGCTATCTCAAAAATATTACCGAACAGCTTTATTTGGTGTATTAATCACGTTACTAGGTATCATTTCGGTATTGATATCTTTAGCATATAATCAAATAACCCCAATATTATTCACTTTACTTTCAGGAATAAGCAGTATTATTTTATTTATTAATGCTTGTTTGTGGCATTACTATGGACAAAAAACTGAAATAACTAGAGTGATAAAATTATCTTATTTATCTATTTCTATTATTAGTTGGATATTATGGATTTTATTGAGTGTTCCACTATTTTTAGATCAAACCCCTTTTGAAATTTCATTAATTTTATTATGTGAAACTGCTTCACTATGGTTATGGTATTTCATAGGTAGAAAAATTAATTGGAGTATTATATGTAATGGGATGTTATTACTCTGGATTGCACTGATTATAAGCTTATATAAAAGTGAGAGCGCCTCATGTTATTATTTATCCGACTATTGGATTTGCAGTTTAGCTTGGATCACAACGTTCATAAGCTGTTATGTTTATTTATATAAAATAAATTCAGCAAAAATTAATAATAGTCTAGTAAATAATAACCGTCTAATTTTACTACATATTAGTCTGTTTTGGATGCTATTATACTGGTTACTTCAAGAATTAATTCATATATTCAATGCTTTACCATGGGGATATGAAGTCATAAAATGGAGTTTAATGGCAACCATCGCATGTAGTATTATTTTACTGTTTTATTTTCTTATTAAACGCCAATATATTACTTCATTCTTATTAATAAAAAGTTATTGGGCTGTAGGCTTACTTCCCCTAATTGGATACATTGCATACTATTTGGTTGCGGGTCTAAGCATGAGTGGTCAAATTATCTATTGGAGTTATATTCCAATTATTAATCCACTTGAAGAAAGTGCTATTTTTAGCTTACTCATGTTTAGCGTTTGGATAAAATTAATGACAAATTATGTGCAATTTGACAATAAAACAACTGATTTTGTTAGCTGGAACATTCCATTACCTAATTGGGTTTTAATATCGTTAGCAACCTTAACATTTCTTTGGGGTAATAGTGTCGTATTGCGCTGTTTGAGTCAAATATTTGATATCACTTGGAACACACATACTTTGTGGCACAATAATATTGTACAAATGACCGCATCGCTTCTCTGGATGCTAAGCGCTGTAATTTTAATCGCCATTGGACACCGTTATTCTTTTCGTAAAATATGGTATAGCGGACAGTTAATTCAAATCACCGTAATTATTAAACTAATATTTGTTGATATACAAGAAACTGATGGTTTATTACGTGCATTTGCATTTATTGGCATAGCATTATTAATGTTATTAATCGGTTACTTAGCACCTATACCGCCAAAACAAAGTGATGAAAATATAGCCATAAAAAATTAAAAAATGATATAAAAAGATTAAAAATACAATTTAACTTAATGACTTTAAGTGATTATTTTGAAAAATTCAGGAAAAATAAAATTGATTTGTTCGCAGTTAAAAGAAAATTAAGTTCCTAAATAATTATTTATATTAATGGATAGAAAATTATGAAGAAAATCTTATTCAGCTCCCTTTTGCTAATAAGTGGATTGTGTCAAGCAACTGATCAAACTAATCAATATGCTTATGGCGCTATAATAGAAATTAGCGATAATACTAGCATGTATAATCGAATAGACTTGACCAGTGAAGTTTATACTCAAACATTATCAAACACATTAGATGATGTACGCGTTTTCAATCATAAAGGTCAACTAGTGCCTTTTGCCTTAGTGAATGTTTATCAACAATATGATGAAAATGACACCTTTCCTGTCACTGTATACTCATTAGATAATACTCAACAATCTTATAAAAAAGAGGAACAACAAAATAAGCCTCCAATAGATCAATACAGTATTAATATCAATAATAAAAATGTGCAAATTTACCTTGATAACACGAGTAAACAGGAGGAATATAGTGCAACCTACTTGTTACAAATCCCTAATGAAATTAAGTTAGAACAACCATTCAGTCGTTTATCTATTGATTTTGATACATCCAAAAATCTAAATTGGCAAGCAACAGCTAACCTACTTTATAGTAATGATTTAAAAAAATGGCAAACTGCAATTAATGACATTCCTATAATGTCCTTGACCGATAACAACAATAATCAATCATTAAAAGTTAATACTATCGATTTACCGTCCGGTATTAATTTCAAATCTAACTATTGGATTTTACGATTAAAATCCGATAAGAAAATAGTTCCTAGTATTAAAGGAGTTGAATTTACGTCAAGAAAACAAATGCCAACAAAGGCTCTTTATCCTATTAATTTCGATTTAATTTCTGCAAATGAGCAAGAGGCTATTTATCAGTTACCAACATCACTACCAATAAAAGAACTCTCAATTAAACTAAAAAATGAGCGAACTGTCTTACCTGCAAGTATCTATTATAAAATTAGTGATAATGATAAAACGTGGCATAAACTTGATGATTATATTTTTCGGCGTATAAATGATGATAAAGGTCAATCAATTAAAATTGATAATTCAGTACTAAATATTAAACAGCTAAAAATCAAAGCAATTAATGCTTCTTTAAATGATGCTCCTCTCGTGACTGCTTATCGCTATCGAATGAGTGTTATTTTCAACAGTGCCAATAATGGACCTTTCATTCTTGCTTGGGGGTCAGCCAATGCTCAACCCGCTTCATTAAGCGAAAAAGCACTACTTAATGACTCAATATCCCCTCAAAATGTGCCTGAAGCTTATTTAGGTGATAATGTCAAGTTAGGTAACAAAAAAGTATTATCTAAAACAGAAAATGTTTCAACTAAATCACCTATATTATTAAAATTGTTAATTTGGGGTGTTTTAATTGCAGGTTCAATATTTTTAATGTTTTTAGCTTTGAAATTATTAAAAGAAATGAAAAAGGTAGAATAATAAAAAAGATTGTATTATCAGATTTGATAAAACCATATTAACATTTTGATATTGTAAAATATCAATACTATTGATTTATAAAATAACTTAGGGAAAATAAGATAAATGATTCTTGCAATTGATGTTTATTATATAAATAACCAAGCAAAATCTGTAGGTATTTTATTTAATAATTGGACCGATAATAAATCGGATATTGAAAAAATCATTATTGACTATCAAAATAATGTTGCCCCCTATCAATCAGGTCAGTTTTATCAACGAGAGCTACCTTGCATAATGTCACTTTTAAATAAAATTGATTTAAGTAAGATTACCACTATTGTTATTGATGGATATGTACACTTGAATAACGGTAAGATAGGGTTAGGAGGCTATTTATATAATACTTTAGATAAGAAAATACCCGTTATTGGAGTAGCTAAAAAGCCCTTTTATGAAAATAATGAATATTTAATTGAAGTAGCTCGAGGGCAAAGTAAGCATCCTTTATATGTCACCGCGTTAGGTATATCATTAGAAGAGGCTGCGGAAAATATAAAATTAATGGCAGGTAAATATAGGATACCCGATTTGCTTAACTATTTAGATCAACAAACAAAGTTATTTAAATTTGAAGATTAAAGATAAAATTATTGATAATTCGCCGATCTAAATCGGCGAATATCATACATATTATAGCTTAAGCATCGTTCCAGCTATCTCTCAAACCCACAGTTCGATTAAATACCAAATTATCATCTGAGGCATATTTGCTGTCTAAACAAAAATATCCTTCACGTTCAAATTGAAAAGCCTTACCTACCTCTGCATATTGTAAACTTGGTTCAACAAAACCTTTTTTGATCAATAAAGAATTAGGATTAATGGTTGATAAAAAGTCATCAGCCGATCCAGGATTTGGCGTATTAAACAAACGATCATAAAGACGAATTTCAGCTGGCTTAGCAAATTTAGCCGACACCCAATGAATCACCCCTTTAACTTTACGCCCATCTTCAGGATTTTTATTTAACGTAGCTGGATCGTAAGTACAGTAAATAGTTTGGATATTACCTTCTGCATCTTTTTCAACGCGATCTGCACGAATCACATAAGCATTACGCAAACGAACTTCTTTTCCTAAAACTAAACGTTTATAATTTTTGTTAGCTTCTTCTCTAAAATCAGCCCGATCGATATAAATTTCACGAGTAAAAGTTACTTCACGATTGCCTAACTCTGGACGATTAGGATGATTTGGCATGCTTAATACTTCATCAATTGTTTCTGAAAAGTTTTCAATTATCACTTTAATAGGATCAAGCACAGCCATAGCACGTGGCGCATTTTCATTAAGATCTTCACGAATACAAAACTCAAGCGTGCTCATCTCAACAGTATTTTCTTGCTTTGTTACGCCAATGCGACGACAAAATTCACGAATTGAAGCGGGTGTATACCCACGACGACGTAGACCTGAAACAGTAGGCATACGTGGATCATTCCAACCATCAACAATCTTTTCTGTGACTAACAGTGTCAATTTACGTTTAGAAGTTATTGCATATTCTAAATTTAAACGTGAAAACTCATACTGATGCGGCCGTGCTTCAATGGTGATATTATCCAATACCCAATCATATAAACGACGGTTATCTTGGAACTCAAGTGTACAGAGAGAATGAGTAATGTTTTCAATCGCATCAGAAATACAATGGGTAAAGTCATACATTGGATAGATACACCACTTATTACCTGTTTGGTGATGCTCTGCAAATTTAATGCGATATAAAACAGGATCTCGCATAACGATGAATGGGGATGCCATATCAATTTTAGCGCGTAAACAAGCTTTCCCTTCTGCAAATTTACCTTCTTTCATTTGTTTAAAAAGCACTAAATTTTCATCAACACTACGGTCACGGTAGGGACTATTTTTACCAGGTTGGGTTAGAGTTCCTCGATATTCGCGGATTTCATCAGCTGATAATTCATCAACATAAGCAAGACCTTTTTCGATAAGCTCAATAGCATACTCATATAAACGGTCGAAATAATCAGATGAATAACAAATTTCACCATCCCATTCAAAACCTAACCAGCGCACATCTTCTTTAATTGACTCAACATATTCAATATCTTCTTTAGCTGGATTAGTATCATCAAAACGTAAATTACATTTACCTTGATAATCTTGAGCAAGACCAAAGTTTAAACATATTGATTTAGCATGGCCTATATGTAAATAACCATTTGGTTCCGGTGGAAAACGAGTATGCGTTGTTTTATATTTTCCTGCTGCAAGATCTGCATCAATAATTTGGCGAATAAAATTTGTTGGACGATTATCAGTCTCAGCCGGTAGTGAACCGCTCATAAAAAAACCTCTGATTATATATTTCAACGACGAATTTAAAAATTTGTTCGATCACTTTTTATCATTTTGACCAAAGAATATAACAAATTTTTTGTTTTTCGGAAATGGAAAAAACAGACTTTTTATATTGATAAAACAATATGTTTTATTACAATTTATGCATATCTGTGATTTCTGATAAGATAACCTGCAAGTAACGATGATTAAAAATAGATAATATCATTACGATATGTTAAATTTAGTTAGCAGTTTGTCTTTCTCTGACAAATAGCATTGCGGTTATTCCAACCATTGTAATAACTGCCGCTAAGTAAAAACCACTATTTAAACTTCCTGTTTTATCGGCAATCAAACCTGTAAAATAAGGAGCACAAATCGATGCAGTCATGCCAAAAAAATTATACAGTCCAAATGCAGTACTTAATGATACTTTAGGAGCATTATCAGCAACTAAAGCTATTAGTACGGGATTTAAACTAATTTTACCAATAAAACCATATAATACAAGCACTGCAATAAGTTCAATATAAGAATGACAATACACTATTGAAAAAATTGCAATTAGTGATAATGGCATCATAAATAATATTACAGGTTTGCGACGACCTAATTTATCAGAAATATAACTACACAATATTGTCCCAATAATTGAGACCCAAGGCACAATTGATGCAATTTGTGAGGCTTCTATTTTGTTCATGCCCTTTTCTACTTCAAGATAATTTGGCAACCAAGTAATAATAACAAAGAAACCATAAATAGAACAAAAGATGGTGATGTAAGCTAAAACAAGATTACGATTTTTAAAAAGTTGAGAAAAATTAGTTTTTTGAGAACTTGGTATTTCAACTAAAGCACTTCCTTTTTCTTTAATACAAAAAATCATTAAAAGAGTAACCATTACTATTGGAATTGCAACCATCACAAACGGTATTTTCCATGAAGTATTGAAAACCGAAATCATCACACTTGAAAGATAATATCCCATCGCGATACCAAATGACATACCGCTACCAATAATTGCACTACCTAATGTTATCCATTTTTTGGGGATTGCCTCGGTAGATAAGGCATATTGTGGTCCATAATAACATCCTTGTGCCGCACCGGCTAATATCCAAAGTATAAGGAAAATTGAGAATGAAGACGCAAAATATATACAAGCTATAAAGATAGCATAGAGAAAAAATCCTGTAACTAAAACACGCTTACGACCTATTCTATCACCAAAAACGCCTGATGGTATTTGAAACAATGTATAAGCAAGAAAAAACAAGCTCATAATGCCCCCAGTTTGTGCTTTAGTTAAACCAAACTGAGTTTGTAACTCACCTACTAAAGGACTTAAAACAGATCGTCCAGCATAAATAACAATCCAACCCAAAAAGAAAATAACAACTAATCTAACCCAATAAGATTTAGAAGTTGAATGCTTTGAGTAATCGATCATAATATTTACCTCACAGTTCAATAGAGTAAATATTATCTTATGATAGTTTCCAATAAATATATTACAGGAGCTTCACAATTATGATTATTTTTAATAATAACGCATTAATTATAAAAAAATAATTAAGGATAGTTAGACTTCAATGAGACCACAAACCGTGCTCCACCAAGAGGGCTGGTAACAACAAAAGCATTACCATCATGAAATTCTGCCATTAATTTGACATAAGCTAACCCTAAACCATAACCACCTGTTGAAAGTGTTCGACTGGTATCAAGTCTAGCAAAGGGCATAAAAATCTTTTCACGCGCTTCAAAAGGGATTCCTGGACCATCGTCATCAATCTCAATTACCACGCCATTTTTTTGTTTTTTAATATTTAATAATGCTTTATGTGTTGCATATTTAAATGCATTAAGGAGTAAATTTTTAACAATTGTTTCTGCTAAACTAGTATCAATTATAGCTAAAACATCTTCAGTGTTGCACACCAACTTAAATCCTTTTGGTTTAAATAATTCTAAAGATTGACAAACTTTTTCGCCCCATTGTTTTAATGAAATTTGAGTTAAATTTAAATCAATACTATTTTGTTGCATTTTAAAGTAATTTAAGCTGGCACTAATTAAAGTTTCGAGTTCGTTAATATCATCACTCATCCCTTTTTGTAAAAGCAATTTTTCTTGTTTATCATTCGATTCTTCAAGCATACCAAGTGCAAATCGCATACGAGCAAGAGGAGTACGTAACTCATGCGCCATGGCATGAGAAATAGTTTGATTAGTACTCACTAAATGTTCTATATGTGTTCCCATATTATTTAGTACATTTGCTAGTGGTTTAAATAACCAACCTTTGACGTTTTTAGTTCTAGCTTTCAAATTGCCCTGCCCAAGCTGTTCTGCTGTTTGTCTTATGTTTACCAAATCTTTCCAAACTGCACTAAAAGCGAAATAAATTAGGATAAAAAAGATGATTGCACTAAATAGCGCCCAAATGATTATAAAAACAGTTAATGACATAATGTTAGACTGTAAAATATCGCCCATTATGATTGGACCTAACTGTAATAAATTGCCATCATTTAAATCAATATAGACAACTTCCTTATCACTATCATAGGAAAAACCAAGATTTTTTAATTCTTGAAAAACTGAATGCGGTAAAACTGTATTGATTGGTAAAATTTCTATTGGGTAGCTAAAATAAGGTTGTAACTCGTCAACAACTTCTTGCAAAGGGCGGTTTTTATTTTCGTTAATTCTCATACGAATTAAGTTTACAGTACCACGTTGTGACTCACGAAATACAACATGATCTTCGGGCATATCGGTTAGCGAAGAAGGTAAAGAATCAAACACCAATAAAGCACTATAGGCAATAATACATTGCAAAAAGAGTAAAATAACCAGATAAAATACAATTCGTCGATTAAAAAATAATGGTTTGGCTAATAAATGGCTCAATGACTTTCCCCTTCACGCATAAATAGATAACCTTTTCCTCGAACTGTTTTAATTCGTGATGGATTATCAGGATCATCAAATAATTTACGGCGGAGTCTCGATATACGGGAATCAATTGAACGATCGCTACCGTCAAAATCAATACCACGAACTTGAGAAAAAATATCATCCCTAGTTAGTATGTTTCCGGCATTATTGGCCAACAACCATAGAAGATCAAATTCAGCTGTAGTTAAATCTATCTCATGTTCTTGTAACACAACTTTCCTATTTTCGCCATCTATCACTAAATTATCAAAAATAAGAGTTTTATTATTTAGGGGCACAACCAATTCTTTGCCATTATCTTTTTCATTTTCTATCTGTTTTCTACGTAACAGGGCGCGTATTCGAGCAAGCAACAACCTTGGTTCAACTGGTTTAGCCAAATAGTCATCAGCACCAAGTTCAAGTCCTACAATTTCATCAATGTTATCTTCACTGGCCGTCATGATTAAAATATAATTGGTGAACCACCCACGTATATCACGACAAATATCAAAACCTGATTTTTGTGGTAACATGACATCTAATATAACTAAATCTGGGTTGAGTTGATGAATTTTCTCTTCTGCCCCTTCACCACTATTATGCCAATCAACGGCATATCCTTGCCGAACAAGATATACTTGTATGAGATTGGCTAATCTTGGGTCATCTTCAATGATTAATATGTGTTCGCTCATTATATGTTCTCATTACTATAGCTTATACCACGTGAAATTTTATTATACAGATAATATCCCATTCGTTACAAAATATATACAAAGAGCCTACAAAATTTAAAACTGCTTTATGAGAAAATTTGGGATTCTCTTTATAATTAGACTATTTTGATTTTAAAATGAATACTTTTTCACCAATTGCTAACCGTCTTTTTTATCCATCTTATACTCAGCATCAAACCCATATTGTTTTATGTGATTTTGATGGAACTATCAGTATTAAAGATGTAACCGATACTTTACTGAGTTATTTCGGTCAAGATGGTTGTGATGAGCTTGAAGAATTGTGGGTTAATGGTAAAATTGGTTCACAAGAGTGCATGAGCAAACAAATTGCTTTAATGGATGCGAGTTTAGAGGAAGTTAATCAAGTTCTCTCCAAAATTGAAATTGACCCAATGTTTAAATCGTTTATTGATTATACTGAAAAAAATAATATCCCTGTTCATGTGGTCAGTGATGGGTTAGATTACTCAATTCAGTTTATATTAAAGCATCATGGTATTGAGCATTTACCCATTTTTGCCAACCAGTTACTTCATGATAATGTTCGTAGTTGGCGACTTGAATTTCCTTATTCCAATAAGGATTGTATTAAACAAAGTGGTAACTGCAAATGCAATCATGTTAAACAACAGCAATTTTTCCCCAAAATACTTTATGTAGGAGATGGTACCTCAGACTACTGTGTATCACATAATGTTGATTATGTTTTTGCCAAAGACAAGCTTGTTGACTACTGTAAAAAAAATAAGATTGCGCACTGTGCTATCAATAGTTTTACTGATGTAACCAAAGCGTTAGAGCAAGCACAATCATTCTTTTAATTCCCATTATGAGAATAGAATAATAAAGGAATAATAATGAGTACAATGCAAGATTTATCTTATTTTTTACCTGGTAATAAAAATGGTGTACTACTAATTCATGGTTTAACGGGTACACCTAATGAAATGCGAATTTTAGCTAATGGTTTACATAAAGCTGGATTTACCGTTTATGCAATTCAACTTGCTGGTCATTGTGGTACCGAAGCGGATCTTTGTAAAACATCTTGGCAAGATTGGTACCAAAGCGTAAAAGACGGTGCTGATTACTTAGCTCAACATGTGGATAACGTTTTTGTTGCTGGATTATCAATGGGCGCACTATTAGCACTTAAACTAACTGCTGACAGGCCAGAACAGATTAAGGGTGTTGGCGTTTTAGCACCAACTTTTTGTTATGATGGCTGGAGTATACCTCTATGGGCAAAAAAAACTTTCTGTTTTTTGGTATTTTATAAAAAAATAGGAATTTTCCAAAAAGTTTCTTTTATTGAAAAGCCACCTTACGGAATTAAGGATAAACGAATTCGAGCCGTCATATCTGAAAAAATGTTAAGCGGAGATGCAGCTTCAGCAGGACTTGCAGGAAACCCATTTCCAGCACTAGCCGAAATGCAACTACTTGCCAAGAATGTGAAAGCACAGCTACCTAAAGTTGTTTCACCGTGTTTAATTATGCATTCAGGTAATGATGATGTTGCCGATATTGAAACTAATGCAAAACTAGTTGAAAAAAACGTTTCTGGGCCGAAAAAATTAGTGATCTTAAATGACAGTTATCATTTGATAACAATTGATAGGCAACGTCGAGAAGTAATTAAAGAGTGCGTTACATTCTTCAATAACATAGCAGAAGGGATAGAGGCATAATGTCACCGCTAGTAATCATACTTTGGGTTAGTAACATCTGTTTTGATACTTTAGGGCAAATCGCTTTTAAATTCGCGGCCACCTCATCAAGTAATCGTGACGGTTGGTATTATTGGCTTAATTTGGCAAAAAATCATTGGATTTGGATTGGCATTATATCTTATGTCGTCGAATTTCTATTATGGTTAGCATTTTTAACCTTAGTTCCTCTTTCACAAGGTATATTGCTGGCATCATTTAATATTATTACTATTATGCTTGTTGGACGCATTATTTTCAAAGAGCTACTTACCTTTTATCGTTTAATTGGCATGCTATTAATTACAGCTGGTGTCATTTCTGTAGGAATGTCTTAATATGGCGAAATTCTATATTATTGGTTTTTCAGTATTACTTTTTTTTGATACTATTGCACAATGCAGCTTTAAATTAACGGCTATCCATGCACAACCGCTGGAAATGAGTATTGATTGGTTAGTACGTGTTTTTACTAATCATTGGATTTATATCTCAATTGCGGGATATATTTTTACTTTTTTTACTTGGATGACGCTATTAAAAAAAGCACCAGTCGGTCCAGCATTTGCCGCGTCTCACTTTGAGCTAGTAACAGTAATGATTGCATCAATCTGGTTATTTCATGAACCTATTACATTATTCAAATTAATTGGTGCAATTTTAATTGTTTCAGGTATTTTGTTTTTAGCACTAGCAGAAAGCAAATTATCTAAAGAGAATTCTTCTAATCATGATTCTTAGATTTTGTTCAAATCATTGGAAAAGTGGGTCTGAGTTTTTTACTCAGACACCTATATTTCCTTAAACTTTTTCACAATCGCTTATCCTGAAAGAGCTTTTAATAACGTCAGATTAAGCTGATGCTGTTCTTGCTGCCAATTGGAAAGATCATCAGCTGATATTGCTGGTTGTTTATCTAGTGAACTAAGAAAACGTTTAAACCAATTTGACGATCTCCATATAGAAAGTTCACCTGTAATATCACTACCAATAAGCCGTGGTTTTATTGATGTGATAGTATCAAGGATATGATAAGTTTGTAGTTTACCTTGATCCCAATTGGTATGTACAACTTCCTCACTCAATACATCTTTATCAATTGATAAATAAACAGGTTGTACATTATAATATTGTTCTGAAAGGAAACTAGCAATGAGATCATCTGGGGTTGTAAAATGGCGAAAAGCATGACTTAAGCCAATTTTTCTTGCCCAAGCAACATTGACATCTAAACTCCAATAAGTCAATTTTTTATGAAATAACGGCGACCATCTATTTTCCCAAAAATGAGAAAGACTAATATCGTGAGATGAAATACCTAATACATGTACATGGCTAACAAAAGGTAAACTTGCCACATAACTAATCCAAGAACCACAATGTATACCAAATAAATAACGCATATTATCTGGATGATTATCAAAAACAACAACTTGAATAGGATTGCTAGACGAATACTCTTTAGCTAAACGTTCAATCAATAATAATGAAACATGATGAAAGTCACCACTCCCCATTAATACCGTTCCATATTTATCAGGTAGAGATTGTTGTAACACATTTTCAAATTGGAAGAATTTTTTCTCAGTACAGCCAAAGCGAATGGCATCTTGCCATTCAGTTACATCGATTGTTCTAGCATTATTTATTTTACCTATACTATTATCGAAATTGAGTATAATAGGACAAGTCATGCTACTTTCTCCTTATCGCTTTCAAAGTAACCGATAAATTTACGTAATATTACACGTAATAGTGGATTACGAATATGTACCAAATGTTTAGTAAAAGTGAATTTAGCACCCAATGATGCTTTCACTTCAGGATCTGTCCAGCCTGCAATATAATAATTAAATCCTTGTTGCAACGCATATTCAAGATTGACAAACCAACTTACAAAGTAAAGATTTAGTTTTCGTGCTTGTGGATAAACCATGCCGATATATTTATCAACCAGCTTATTATTTACTTCAAAACAGATATTATAACCAATAAATTCGCCATTATGATGATAAGTGAAGATATGGGCTTTAGCTGCTTTGCTTTGTAACAATTGAATAAAAAACGGTTTAGTTAATAAATCAAAATGTACTTCGCTTTGCTCATAAACATTTAGATAGAGTTGATAATATTCATCTTGAACGGCTTGATTAAAAAAGCATTCATCTCCACTATGTAAAACATTAATGTCTAATTTTTCCCGTGATTTTAGTTTTCTTCTAAAATTTTTTCGACGACTATATGAAAAACGCGAAAAAAACTCGTTCATATCGGTAAAATCAATAGGTAACCAAGCCAATGCTTGTCCTTCCATTTCGATATAACCTTGTTCTTTTAACGCTGCAATAAGCTGCTTAGAATAGTGATTATCGTGTTCACTTAATAACGGAGATGCTAAAGGAAGATCTTTAACAACCATAAAAGAATATTGTTTTGCATAAGCTTCTTTAAGATGTTTAGCTAATTGATTAGCATCAATCTTATCTGTTAATAATGCATATTCCGAAACAGTTGTCCCAACAAAACAGGTTTTTGGCTTTAACCAGCTTTGCCATTTTTTAAAAAAAGGAATTTTTTGAATTTTATATTTAAAATCATCATCTGCAGTAGTAAGTAAATCAAACTTGCCAGAAAAAATAGGCACGCCATCATCACTTAACCATACTGAAAAATCCTGTGGTGGATAACTTAAAAAACTGTCTATTAATTCATTTTTTTCTAACTGATTGATGTATTTCATAAATTTAATAAATGATTGGCTATAAAATGCAACTTGCCAACAAAGGTTAGCAGGAAGAATAGAGTTAAACTATTAAAGTTCTTTTTTTGCTCGTGTGATTAATTGATAAAGTAATTCAATACTTTGATCAATTTCCTGACGAGAATATATAATGGTGGATCAAAAGTAATAACATTTTAGGTTGTAAAACGCAACCTACCAACAAAAGTTGGTAGGAGTTATAGAACCTAAACGATTAAAGTTCTTTCTTTGCTCGTGTGATTAATTGATCTAGTAATTCAATACCTTGATCGATTTCCTGACGAGAAATATGTAATGATGGAGCAAAAGTGATAACATTTTTGTAGTAACCACCAATATCAAGCACTAGACCCATTTTAGTTCCTTTCCAGTCAAGATCACCTGACATACCGATATCAACCATCTTATCAACTAATGCTTTATTTGCTGTAAAGCCATCTTCGGTACAAATTTCTGCTCGAAGCGCTAAACCTAAACCATCAACTTCACCAATTTCTTTGTGTTTTTTCTCTAAAGTTTTTAAACCTTCAAGGAAATAAGCACCACTGTCCATAACCATCTTTTCATAATCTGTTTCAGAGGTCATTTTTAACACTTCAAGACCAACAGCTGTACCAAGAGGATTTGAGGCAAAAGTAGAGTGAGTTGAGCCCACAGGGAATACTTGAGGATTAATTAATTCTTCACGTGCCCATAATCCACCTAATGGATTAAGACCATTAGTTAATGCTTTCGCAAATACTACTACGTCAGGTTTAACATCAAAATGTTCTATTGACCATAATTTACCTGTACGATAGAAGCCCATTTGGATCTCATCAACTACTAATAAAATACCATATTGATCTAAAACTTTTTTAAGACCTTTAAAGTAATTACGTGGAGGAACAATATATCCACCTGTTGCTTGTAAAGGTTCTGCATAAAATGCCGCATATTCAGCCTGTCCAACTTTAGGATCCCAAACACCGTGGTATTCGGTTTCGAATAAGCGTGCAAATTCAGCAACTAAATGCTCACCATATTCTTCCGCGGTCATTCCTTTTGGACGACGGAAAGGGTATGGAAATGGTACAAACATCGCACGATCACCAAAATGACCATAACGACGACGATAACGATAGCTTGATGTGATTGAAGATGCGCCCAATGTACGACCATGATAACCGCCTTGGAAAGCAAACATTAATGATTTACCACCTGAAGCATTACGTACCAATTTTAATGAGTCTTCAATACATTGTGAACCGCCAACATTAAAATGAACTCGCCCTTCGTAACCAAAACGTTTTTCCATACCTTGAGCAATCGTTTTAGCTAATTCAATTTTGGTTGGATGTAAGTATTGGCTTGCACATTGAGGTAAGGTATCAATTTGTTTTTTAAGGGCATTATTTAAACGTTCATTGGCATAACCAAAATTACATGCAGAATACCACATTTGTAAGTCAAGGAAAGCTTTACCCTCTTTGTCGTACATATAACTACCTTCACAACCATCAAAAATTTTTGGTGGTTCAACATAATGTACTGTGTCACCGAAAGAACAATATTTTGCTTCATCCGCCAATAATGTTGCATCATCAGGACGGCTATTAATCATTTCTAAATTTGGTTTACTCATAACTTATCTCACTAATCGATATTCAAACATGATAAAATGTGGCATTATTATTAATGAAATTCATTTGTTACAATGTACGATTAATGTATTGATTGTGTGACCATGGGTTCAGATGAATAATACTCAATTAGATGATAGCGTTATTACTTTCATAGATATAAAAAAATGAAAAAAACACTTTGTGCAATTTCTATTTTACCAATAACTACTTTACTCACTATACCTACAGTATTCGCCAATCCAACATCTATCGGATTAGGTATTGGTTGGGTAAATTCTCCATATAAAAGTTATAGTTCAAAATTTTATCCTATTCCACATATTGATTATGATAATGATCTATTTTTTATCGATGATTTATCAGTAGGTATTTATGCATATAATACAGATAATCAAAGCCTATCTATTGGAGTACGTTACTTATCTAATGAATTTAAACCACATGATTCCAATAATCATCAATTAAAACTTCTTGATAGCCGTCACTCAACCTTATTGGCAGAAATTGAATACTCTATAGATACCAATTTTGGAAGTTTTTCAAGTAGTATAGGGGCTGATATATTAAATGAAAGTAATAGTTTATTAGCCAATGCTGATTATAGTATTCCTTATATGCAAGGTAACTTAGTAATTGTTCCAACTATAGGTATAAACTGGGCAAACAGCAAACATAACGATTATTATTATGGTATTTCTCATAAAGAATCGTCACGTTCAAAATTACATTACTTTAATGCTGACAGTTCATTCACCCCTTACGCTGAAATAGGAATGCAATATTCATTAACTGATAATATTTCTACATTTGGTAGTTTACATATTGATAAATTAACTGGTGATGCTGCAGACAGTCCAATGGTTGACAATAGTACAGTAACATCTATTTATATGGGTATATCTTATAAATTCTAATTTTAGAAAAAGGCTAAATTTCAGATCAATAATAAACAATCACTGTTTTACAGTTTATAAGCAGTTAATAAAAACTAAACATGGTAAAATAACAACCATAAACACACTTTAGGAATGATAAATACATGCTCTGGTTTAAAAATGCCATTATTTACCAATTGAATAATGACAGTTTATTCAACAAAGATACTATTGAAAAAGCAATTAAATCTCACCTGTTTACACCATGCGGTAACTTAGACACAACAAAAATGGGTTGGGTTTCACCTTATAATGATAATAATCAAAATGATTTTATTGTCGATATGCAAGGACATTTATTATTACGTATAAAAAAAGAAACCAAAATATTACCCGCGCCCGTCATTAAACAAACTTTATTAGAAAAAATTGATAAACAAGAGCAAGCTTTGAGTAGGAAACTTACAAAAAACGAGAAAGCTAACTTAAAAGATGAAGTTATGATTGACTTAATGCCAAGGGCTTTTAGTAAATATAATCATTATTGGCTTTGGATTGATACTGAAAACAAACGTATTGTTGTTGATTGTAGTAGTTTTAAACAAGCTGAAGATATTCTAGCGATTTTACGTAAAGAACTTGGTGCATTAGCATTAACACCACTATCAATTGACAAACCGCTTGAACAGATTATGACCACATGGGTTAAAGAAAAGCTTGATTTTTCACCTTTTATATTAGGTGACCAAGCTGAACTTAAAGATCCACTTGAAGGTAACGGAATTATTAGTTGCAAAAATCAAGAAATCACAAGCGATGAAATGCGGGTTCATTTTGATTCTGGTAAATGGATTACTAAAATGAAAATTGTCGATGAAAGAGGCATTAACTTTATCGTCAATTCTGACCTAACATTTAAACGAATTAAATTTGATTCTACTATACTAGATGAAAACGAAGATATAAGCTCAGATGAATTTGATAAACGACTTGAAGCTGATTTTTTTATTATGTCAAAAGTGTTATCAAATACAATTAATGATTTTTCTATAGTGATTAACAAAATATTTTGATAGCATTGTTTAAATTTTTTGAACGCAATGTCATTAGATGTAGATTTGTATATAAGATATGCTATAATCAACTAAGATTATGTGTAACATAATTAATACAACAATAAGTAATTATTCTTTTATTTAAAGTGAAATTTAAACAAAAGGAAACTAAACATCGTCTATAACAACATTAAAGTTGAGGCAAAAAAATGAAAAAAACAACTCTAGCTCTAGCAATCGCAGTTGCAAGCTTAACAGCTACTGCAGCTAATGCAGCATATGAAGATAACACTTTTTATACAGGTGCTAAATTAGGTTGGTCTGAACTCTACAGATTAGATGCAAATAAAATCCGTGAAAACTCAAACGTTGGTGTTAGCACTTCTGATCGTAGCAATATTGGCGGCGGTGCTTTTCTTGGTTTCCAAGCAAATCCTTATTTAGCATTTGAATTGGGCTATGATTGGTTAGGTTCTGCTAAATATAAACAAAGTTACAATAGTCAAGGAACACACCGTGATCTAGGTCACAGCAAAGTGTCGGCACAAGGTGTTTCTTTAACCGGTAAATTAAGCTATCCAATATCATTCATCTCTGATGACCTTGATATTTATGGTCGTGCAGGTGGAATGGTAACTATTGCTAAATGGAAAAATAGCGGTTCAGTTAAAGATTATTACGGACATGGTGGTACAAAAACTGATTTATCTCCTGTTTATGCATTAGGTCTTGACTATCGCTTTGATGAAGACTTCTCTACTCGTTTAGAATATCAATATGTTCAACATATTCACACTAAAACGAATGCATCACCAGACGCAGGCTTGTTAACTTTAGGTATTACTTACCGTTTAGGTTCACCAACTGTAACACCACCACCAGAAGTTGAAGTTAAAACACAAGAAAACCGTTATGTATTAAATGAAGATGTATTATTTGCTTATGCGAAGTCAGACTTAAAAGCTGAAGGTCGTCAAGCATTAGACAACTTACTAACATCTCTTGTTAAAATTAACCCAACTCAAAGTGCTATCGTTGTAATTGGTCATACAGACCGTATCGGTTCAGATACCTATAATCAAAAACTTTCTGAACAACGCGCACATTCAGTAATGAAATATCTAGTAGAAAAAGGTGTTCCAGCTGATTTAATCAGTGCTCGTGGTGTAGGTAAAACACAACCAGTTACAGGTACTAAATGTGATGGACTTCGTGGCGCTAACTTAAAAGCATGTTTAGCACCAGATCGTCGTGTTGAAATTGAAGTTAAAGCACGTAACATTCAAGAAGTTAAAGTTATTAATACAACACATTAATTATTACTTCTACTGAAAAAACCCGGTTAAACCGGGTTTTTTTATCTATGTAATTTTTATTCATTAAATTATATAGTCGCTTCTATCTATAAATAATCCACAAAAAAGATTATAATTACAAAAGCATTGTTAGTAATTTAAATTAAAGGAGTTGCTGTGCCTACCGCTATTTGGCAAGATTGTCTTTCTCAATTACAAGAAGAGCTTCCGACAACTGAATTTAATTTATGGATTCGACCATTGCAAGCGGAAATGGTTGATAATAAACTCTATATTTATGCTCCTAATAGATTTGTTTTAGATTGGGTCAGAAATAAATATTTAACAACAATATCTCAATTACTAAATAAACATTTTAATAATGATTCTTTGAAATTACATCTTGAAGTTGGTTCAACTCTTTCAACGGATAAAAAAGTCAAAAATGAACAACCAAAAGCAGAACTGGTTCCTGCTTGGAAAATGACTAAAGAAAGTAATAATAATCACGCTTATCATTCTGGTATTAATCATAAACACACATTTAATAGCTTTGTTGAAGGTAAGTCTAATCAACTTGCAGTTGCTGCTGCCAAACAAGTTGCACAGAATCCAGGAAAAGCTTATAACCCATTGTTTTTATATGGCTCAACTGGGTTGGGTAAAACCCATTTATTGCATGCTGTTGGTAATCAAATAATTGAAGAAAAAGATAATGCAAAAGTTGTTTATATGCATTCAGAACGTTTTGTACAAGATATGGTAAAAGCCTTGCAAAATAATGCGATTGAAGAGTTTAAAAACTATTATCGTTCTGTTGATGCATTGCTTATTGATGACATACAATTTTTTGCTAATAAAGAACGTTCACAAGAAGAATTTTTTCATACTTTTAATTCACTTCTAGAAGGTAACCAACAAATAATATTAACCTCAGATCGTTATCCCAAAGAGATAAATGGCGTGGAAGATCGCTTAAAATCACGTTTTGGCTGGGGATTAACAATAGCAATAGAGCCACCAGAACTTGAAACACGTGTGGCAATTTTAATGAAAAAAGCTGAAGAAAATAATATTAAGCTATTAGAAGAGGTTGCTTTTTTTATTGCTAAACGTCTACGTTCCAATGTACGTGAATTAGAAGGCGCGCTTAATCGCGTTATTGCTAATGCTAATTTTACTGGTAAATCTATTACTATTGATTTTGTAAAAGATGCTCTAAAAGATTTACTTGCTTTGCAAGAAAAACTTGTAACTATTGAAAATATACAAAAAACAGTTGCTGAATATTATAAGATCAAAGTATCTGATTTGTTATCAAAACGTCGTTCAAGATCCGTTGCAAGACCTCGTCAAGTTGCAATGGCATTAGCGAAAGAGTTAACAAACAAAAGTCTTCCTGAAATTGGTGATGGATTTGGAGGGAGAGATCATACAACAGTATTACATGCATGCCGTAAAATCGCAGAATTAAAAGAAGAAAACAATGATATTAAAGAAGATTATTCTAATTTAATTCGAACATTATCAACCTAAAAAAAGAATCAACATTATGAAATTTATTATTGATCGCGAAAAACTTATCAAACCATTGCAACTTGTTAGCGCACCGCTCAGTAGTCGTCCAACGCTACCAATTTTAGGTAATTTATTATTACAAGTAAGTGATAATGTTTTATCAATGACAAGTACAGATCTAGAAATTGAGATGATTTCTCATTTACCTTTGATCGAGGCAAATGAGCCTGGTGCAACAACGGTTCCCGCGAAAAAATTTCTCGATATTTGTCGTAATTTGCCTAGTAATGCTCAAATTTCAATAACGGTTGACGATAATCGATTAATCATTCAATCTGGTCGAAGTAAATTTTCTTTAACGACATTACCTGCTAGTGATTTTCCTAATCTTGAAAATTGGCAAAGTGACATTGATCTTTCCGTTCCACAAAAAACCATAAAACGACTTATTGATGCAGTTCAATTCTCAATGGCTAATCAAGATGTAAGATATTATTTAAATGGTATGTTATTTGAAATTGAGGATGGTTTATTAAAATCAGTTGCAACTGATGGTCACCGCTTAGCATTTTGTGCTCAACCTATTGGACAAAATATTTCTGCTGCTTGTTCGGTAATTCTTCCAAGAAAAGGTGTAATTGAACTTGCAAAACTTGTTGGTGATAATGAGGAACCGATTAATATACAAATTGGAAATAATAATTTACGTGTTAATCTTGGTGATTTCACTTTTACATCAAAATTGATTGATGGAAGATTTCCAGACTATAAACGAGTACTACCTCGTAATCCGGACAAACCTCTAGAAGTATCATGTGATGAATTAAGAAATGCCCTATCTCGGGTAGCAATTTTATCTAATGAAAAATTCCGCGGAATAAGATTGTATGTACATAACAATCAAATAAAAATCACAGCAAATAATCCAGAACAAGAAGAAGCTGAAGAATTAATTGATGTAAAATATAAATCAGCAGAACTTGAAATTGGCTTTAATGTAACCTATTTATTAGATATATTAAACACATTAAAATGCGATAGCGTACAGCTTTTATTAACTGATGCAACATCAAGTGTTCAGATCGAAGATATTAATGATCAATCAGCCATTTATGTTGTTATGCCAATGCGTTTATAATCAAATCTCATCTAGCTTCTGGTAACAACCAGAAGCTTTATTCATTAATATGACAATTTCACAAATCAAAATTCATCATTTCCGTAATATTGATTATGCTGAGTTATCATTATCTCATCATTTCAACTACATTATAGGTGATAACGGTAGTGGCAAAACCAGTCTACTTGAAGCCATTTATATGCTTGGACATGGTCGTGCATTTAGACACATTCAATCCAATCGAATTATACAACATGAACAACCAGAATTAGTTTTATTCAGCCAAATTAAATCAATCAATCAGCAAACCCGAACAATTGGTCTTGCAAAAAATCGTAATAATGATAATAAAATAAAAATTGATGGTGATGATGGTTTCCGATTAACTGATTTAGCTAAACTTTTACCGATCCAATTAATCACACCTGAAGGTTTTGATTTACTTACTGGAGGTCCAAAATATCGACGTTCGTTTATTGATTGGGGCTGCTTTCATCATTATCCCGAATTTGTTCATCTTTGGAACAATTTAAAACGTTTATTAAAACAACGTAATGCTTTACTAAAACAATGTGATAACTATAATCAATTACTACCTTGGGATAAAGAACTTTCCCCTATCGCTGAAAAAATAAGTCAGATTAGAGCGGATTATTCTCAAAATATTTTCCCTGAGATTATTCATACTTGCCAAGATTTTCTACCTGAATATCAAATTAATTGCCAATATTATCAAGGTTGGGAACATGGTATTGAATATTCCGAAATATTACGTAAACAATATGAAAGAGACAAATTTATTAATTACACTTCGGTTGGTCCTCATAAAGCAGATATTCGATTACGTGTCGATAATATTCCTGTTGAAGATCTGTTATCTCGGGGGCAGCTAAAATTATTAATGTGCGCGTTACGTCTTTCTCAAGGTGAGTACTATTCAAAACAAAACTCACAACCTTGTGTTTATTTGATTGATGATTTCGCTTCAGAATTAGATAATAACAAACGAGAATTATTAGCAAAGCGTCTAAAATTAGCTAATTCACAAGTATTTATTACTGCAGTAAGTCAAGATCAGATTACCCATATGATCAATGAAAATGATAAGATTTTTCACATAAAATCTGGTATAATTTCTTAGATATACAGAACGATATAAACAATCAAACAAGTCGAGAAATTCATGTCTAATTCTTACGATTCTTCTAGTATTAAAGTACTCAAAGGGCTTGATGCTGTCCGAAAACGTCCAGGAATGTATATTGGTGATACAGATGATGGAACAGGACTTCACCATATGGTTTTTGAAGTAGTCGATAATGCCATAGACGAAGCATTAGCTGGTTATTGTCACCATATTGAAGTAACTATTCATCCTGATAACTCTGTTTCTGTGCGAGATGATGGTCGAGGTATTCCAACTGGTATTCATGAAGAAGAAGGAATTTCAGCCGCTGAAGTTATCATGACCGTGTTGCATGCTGGTGGTAAATTTGATGATAATTCTTATAAAGTTTCTGGTGGTTTACATGGTGTAGGTGTTTCGGTTGTTAATGCCTTATCAGACAAATTAGAATTAATTATTTACCGCGATGGAAAAATTCATCGCCAAGTCTATAACCTTGGTGTGCCGCAAGAGCCACTTAAAGTCATTGGTGAAACAACGGAATCAGGTACCTATGTTCGTTTTTGGCCAAGTCCAGAAACCTTTACCAATATTGAATTTATCTACGAAATTTTAGCTAAACGCTTACGAGAACTCTCATTTTTAAATTCAGGCGTATCGATAAGACTACTTGATGAGCGCACTGGTAAAAGCGAACATTATCATTATGAAGGTGGGATTAAAGCGTTTGTTGAATACTTAAACAAAAATAAAAACCCTATTCATCCTAAAATTTTCTATTTTAGTACCGAAAAAGACGGTATTGGCGTTGAAATAGCATTACAGTGGAACGATGGATATCAGGAAAACATCTATTGTTTTACTAATAATATTCCACAGAGAGATGGCGGCACCCACTTAGCTGGTTTTCGTGGTGCCATGACTAGAACACTTAACAATTATATGGAAGCGGAAGGGTACAGTAAAAAAGCGAAAATCAGCGCGACAGGCGATGATGCTCGTGAAGGTTTAATTGCAGTAGTATCTGTAAAAGTTCCAGACCCTAAATTTTCATCACAAACTAAAGATAAGTTGGTTTCATCAGAAGTTAAATCAGCGGTGGAATCTACTATGGGTGAAAAATTAGCTGAATACTTACTTGAAAACCCATCAGATGCCAAAATTGTTGTTGGTAAAATCATTGATGCAGCAAGAGCCCGTGAAGCTGCACGTAAAGCACGTGAAATGACACGCCGTAAAGGCGCCTTAGATTTAGGGGGATTACCTGGTAAGCTGGCTGATTGCCAAGAAAAAGATCCCGCTCTTTCAGAACTCTACTTAGTGGAAGGGGATTCTGCTGGTGGCTCGGCTAAACAAGGTCGTAACCGTAAAAATCAAGCTATTTTACCGCTTAAAGGTAAAATTCTAAATGTTGAAAAAGCGCGTTTTGATAAAATGCTGTCTTCCCAAGAAGTAGCGACACTAATTACTGCTCTGGGTTGTGGAATTGGTCGTGACGAATATAATCCTGATAAAATGCGTTATCATAGTATCATTATTATGACCGATGCTGACGTCGATGGTTCACACATTCGTACGTTGCTATTAACGTTCTTTTATCGTCAAATGCCAGAAATTATTGAACGTGGTTATGTTTACATTGCTCAACCACCTTTATATAAAGTAAAAAAAGGCAAACAAGAACAATATATTAAAGATGATGAGGCGATGACTCAATTTCAAATTGCTTTAGCTCTTGAAGATGCATCATTACATGTAAATGATCATGCACCAGCATTAGCTGGGGAAGCATTGGAAAAGCTCATTGCTGAATATCAAAAAGTCGAGAAGTTAATTACTAAAATGGAACGACGATACCCTAAAGCGCTGCTTTCTGAAATGGTTTATCATGAAGTATTAGATGAAAATATACTAAAAGACCAACAGCAAGCGGAAAATTGGGCAAAAACCATTGTAGAAAAATTATCAAGTAAAGAACAACACGGCAGTAGCTATGGTTATTCAGCTCCTTTTAATGAAAAAACACAATTATATGTACCAATCATAAAAGTAAGAACACATGGCGTTGATACTAATTATGCATTAGACCAAGTCTTTATTCATAGTAATGAATATCGCAATATCTGCCACTTAGGAGCACAATTAAAAGATCTACTTGAAGAGAGTGCATTTATTCAACGAGGTGAGCGTAAACAGCCTGTTAATTCTTTTGAAGAAGCTGTTGATTGGCTAATTCGCGAATCTCGTCGAGGACTCACTATTCAGCGCTATAAAGGTCTAGGAGAAATGAATCCGGAACAACTATGGGAAACAACGATGGATCCAACTAGTCGCCGGATGTTACAAGTGACGATCAAAGATGCTATAGAGGCTGATCAACTGTTCACCACATTAATGGGTGATGAAGTTGAACCTCGTCGATTATTTATCGAAGAAAATGCGTTAAAAGCAGCTAATTTAGATTTTTAAAATTGTTTTTTCAATAAAAATAACTTAAAAAAACCAGTGTCGGATCCGGTAATAAGTGAAATAAATCCGGAGTATGTGAAATAAAATCCGGTAATTACTGAAATATCAAACCAGACTCAATGTCTGGTTTTTTCTTAGGTCACATTAATATCGAAATAATTTCGACGTTTTATTATATTGTTAGCATCAAAAATAATTGCTTTATAAGTTATAATGTAAAACTTAATTGATACATATAGAATTATTCCAAACACTATTCCTAAAATAAATTTATAAGATAATGATTGAATAGAGTATAAAAATAAAAAAATATATACAAAAAATAAACAAACCAAATAAGAGCTAATTAAAAAAAAGAAAGCGGTATCTATAAGCGATCTTTGGTTATTATAGCCAATAGTCCGCGTTTTATAATTAATACAAAACCCGTGTAATAATAATATATTATCCTTTTTGTTTAACTGTAATTGTTCAACTACTAGATCAATCCAAGCTATTTTTTTGAGGTCAAGTATGATAGCTCCATAGTGAGGTGCTAAATATAAAGCTTTATAAATTTTCGTCAGCAAAATAGGTTGCCTTTTAAAGAGCTGAGTAAAAACGAAGAAGAATAAATTATAAATATGGAAGATAAATCGATAACTTAGAACAATATATTTTACAGATAATAAAGAATAATTTTCCTTATCAAAAAAGATTACGTTTTTATGAATATTTTTAGGAAGTAGTTCTTCGCCTTTTAAATATTTATCCAATTTATCTAAAAAAATTTTCTTTCGATTATTCATATGATTTGCTTGATTAAATTAGTGATTAATTCTTTAGGTTTAAAAGAAAATTCTTTTTTATTAGGTGATAAATTTAGTTGCCTTAACATAATTGCAATTAATTTTACTTTCTCTTCATTACTGAAGGTATCACCTAATTTTAGTTCTAGTAGATCTAGTGCATCAGCTATCTCTTTTAAGTATTCAGGTGGCTGAGAATTTAAATTATCAACTTCAACAGCATCAAGCATTAAATAGGAAATATCGAATCCTATATCTTTTAATAAATAAATTTTACAGGAGGAGATGATTTCCCTTTTTCATATTGGATAATTGTTAAAGGACGAACCCCTGCTTTGTTCGCTAACTCTTCTTGAGTAAGGCACAGTCGAATTCTTTCATTACGCAGTCTCTCACCGAAACGCTCAGATAAAGGGAGCATTGTTACTACCAAATAATTAAAATTTAATATATGTTATCAACATTTAATCATAAATTAATATATTTAATAACATATATTTGATTTTTTTATCTATTTTATAACATACTTAAAATTATATAATTTATAGAATGGTATTCTTATGACTGCAAAGACAATTGAACAAATAAAAAAAGAATTCTTATTTTCAGGAATGACAATATCTCAGTGGTCAAAGGTTCACGGTTATCCTTATCATTCCGTTCAACAAGTTCTATCTGGAAAATCAAACTGCTCTAGAGGAAAAACACATGAAATTGCAGTGCTTCTAGGGCTTAAAGAGGGAGAAATAGTAAAAAATTAGCCAATATTAAAACAAAACGGGACTTGTTAGCCCCGAAATGTAAAAGGTAAAAACCTTTGCGTGCAAATAAAGTATCTCCTTTCTCATTTCTAAAGTCAAGCAAGTCATTCTCACAACAAGATAGATAGTCACAATTATTACCATAATAGGTAAGGAGTTACTATATCTTTTAAAAGAACTGCGATATCGTCTGATATCTGGCAGATAGGATGCTTGTCATCTCAATTTAATTACAACGAGCAACATAATCGAGTTAGAGAACCTATTACTCGCTCGATAGGACTGGTTCGAGGTCAGTTTCCTTCGAAAAAGATGTCTCGAATGATTGCTTGGGAATCACAATTAGAGCGAAGAGCTTGTTACCTATTTGAGTTTTCATCAGCGATTAAATCATTTAGAGAACAACCGATAACATTTACGCTTAAAATTGGGGATAAAATTAAAAAATATACACCTGATTTTGAACTAATGTTCACCAATAATCAGATTTGGTACGTTGAAGTTAAACCATTTTAAAAATTATCTAGTCTGGAAAATCAGCAACGTTATCAAGCCGCATCATCTCAACTTAGAAAAATAGATTATAAATTTATTGTTCTCACTGAGAAAGAGCTGATTAATCCCATTTTAGAACATAATCTTCTAATTTTAAGAAGTTATTTAAACGAAGATATCTCATTAAATACGATATTCGAAGCTAAAAAAAGGCTACAGGCACAGTCGACTATCACCCTTGGCCAACTAAAAGAAATATTTGCTCCCACAATATCAATGGGGCTTATTGCTCAAGGATTTATTTCGACCAACTTTTTTGTACCAATTTCATCAGATTCAATCCTTATGGAGGTAAATCATGAAAATCGACTATTTTCATATCGATACTATGATGATTTTAGATAATGTGACTTATCGTATTTCAAGAATTACGGAAAATAATCAATGCGTGTTAGAAAAGCTTGCTGACTTATCATTAACTCAAAAAAGTAAAGATGAGTTATTACGATTATATCAAGCGAGAAATTTAGCATTTCGTAGTGATATTAATCGTAATCAAAAAAATCAAAATATGTTTTATCCCGATGATAACCAAATTTTTCATGAGTATTATTGTTATATTCAAGCAGCTCAAAGAAAACTTGGTAACAAACCAACAACAGTCGGTCTACAAGAAATTATTGATTTAGATTCAAGTGGAAAAACAGCTAATCATAAGAAACCTTCAGCCATAACCCTTTATCGATGGTGGTCTAAATGGGTTAATAGTGGATATGATAGCAATGCTTTTCAAAATAAAAAAAGAGGCCCGATATTTTCTACTTCATTTAATAATCCTGTTGTTGAGCGTATATTTGATGAAGTAGTCGATACCGTCTATCTTACAAGACAAAATAATTCCATTAAAAAAACTATGATACGTTTCGGTTCCTTATTCTAGAAAATAATAAAAAAAGTATTAAAACCATTAAATGCCCTTCTCGTTCTCAATTTTATGAAAAAATTAATCGATTAGATAAAAAACTTATCATTTCTTCTCGAAAAGGGAAAAGGGTCGCTCAGCAATACTTTCGTCAAACAGGACAAGGAGTGGCTGTGACTCACATTCTAGAACGAGTTGAGGTTGATCATATCATTTTAGATATTATGGTTTTTAATGAAAACACCAAACAAGTTGATGGCAGACCAACACTAACAGCCTTGATTGATGTTTATTCTCGAATGATTCTAGGGATAGAAATTGGCTTTGAACCACCTTCTCAACTATCTGTTATGCGAGCTCTCAAAAATTCCATATTACCTAAAAATATTAAACGAGAAGAAAAATTAGATAAACATGATTGGCCAGCTTATGGTATTCCCATTACCTTTGTATGTGACAATGGCATGGAGTTTCATGCAAAAGATTTGCGTAGGATGTGCGCAGAGCTCAATATTGAACTAATCTTCTGTCCTAAACAACAACCACACTATAAAGTGTCATATTGAGCGATTTATGGGAACATTAAATCGTCAGGTATGTCATTTAATTCAAGGAACAACATTTTCTAACATTACAATGCGTGGGGATTATAATTCTGTAGATTCAGCAACCATCACATTATCAGAATTAAAACAATTGGTTGAGCAGTGGATAACCACTGATTATATTCAATCTCCTCATAAAGGAAGGTATTTATACAACACCAATAAAAAAATGGCAAGAAAGACTACCTATGTTACCACCTAGATTACCTGAAAGTACAGAGTATTTAAATTTTATATCAACCATTGAATTTGAGCGGTTACTTTCTCATGAAAGGATCCAATTTGAACATCTCTTTTATAATTCGCATGAAATTAAAACATTACGAGTATTATATGGAGAACAACGGAAAATTAAATGCCGATACGATCCAGAAAACTTAGGAAATATCTGGGTTCAAGAGTCTCAAAAAAAACACTATATCAAAGTACCTTGTATCCAATTTGACTATGCTCAACACACAACACTTTTTCAGCATAAACAGGTATTACAAGAAAAAAATCAAATACGAAAAGATAGTCATCATGAATCAGAGTTACTGGAATCTCGACACGCTCTTTATTCAAAGATACAGAGCATTAATAAAAAACAACCCATTAAAAAGCGAGTTTCAGCCCGATCACTTAATGAACAACATATTTCATTTTCTAGAGATACAAAAAAAGATTCAACAATTGAGCATAATATTAATTTAATTGATGTACGACTTGACGAGCATTATGATTTTGAGGTCGTTTAAGATGATAAAAATGAATAAAAAAACCTACTATTCAAGCATTAAAAAACTAAACTCAGGGGTTATTTACCACGACGAATTTCGTTTAGTTTTTGAACAAATTAAAGAAGCTTATAACATGAAGCAAGAAATCGGTATTCCCACTCATATTATTTGTACTGGAGAATCGGGAACAGGAAAATCAACGTTAAAAAGACAAATAGAAAAAGAATTTCCTCCATATTTAATTAAAGATAGAAAAATTATTCCAATTCTAGTTGTCGATACGCCAGCTATTCCGACAATAAAGAGCTTATCTGAAGCCGTATTAATTGAACTGAATGATCCTCTTTTTAAGAGCGGCTCCGCTATGGAGAAAACGCAGCGAATTTTACTTTATCTCAAACAATTTAATGTCAATCTTATTATCTTCGATGAGTTACAACACTTTATTAATCAAGGTAAAGAAAAAGGATTGTCCAAAGCATCCGATTGGCTAAAAATGATTATTGACCATTCTAACGCATCAATTGTACTAATGGGATTAACTCGTAGTGAATATTTGCTAACAATTAATGAACAGTTGCATAGACGATTTAGTTCAAGAATAGCCCTACCACCATTTTCAATCAATAATATGAAAAGTATAAAGATATTTTCAACTGTACTTTCAGTGATTGAGAAAAATATTGATTTCCCTTATAGCTTTACTGTTAAAAAATCATCAAATATTTCAGCTTTCTATTATGCAACTAATGGCATCATCAGCTATATCATTAAATTGTATGAAGGCGCTATCGAATATGCTTTTAAAAATAAATTAGAAACAATTGATCGACTATGCTTTGAATATGCATTTACTTATAAAATCTGGAATCTCGGTGTTAACGAATTTAATCCCTTTCATCCTAAATTTAATAACCAACGTTTAGATAGACCTAATATGCCTTTTTATAAAGTGAGGTAACGATAAATGCAAAAAATAGATGAAGCTCCGTATTATAAACACGCTAATTTTTTGAATCAGCAATATAGACTAATTAAACCGCTTATTTATAGTCGATGTTATTATAATGAGTGGCCCTTGTCTTATATTAATCGATTATCGGTTATGAACGGATATAGTAAAATAAATTGGTTAGTACAAGATGAATTAAACAGCCCTATCAAAAATAAAATCAGCAATTTATTAGCGTATAGATTAGCTTATAAAAACGGCTGGTCTATTCCCTCTTTCTTCTTAAAAGGTGTTCGAACTCTTTCTGCAAATTTGAAATACATCAATACTCATACATTACGAATTTGTCCACTATGCTTAAAACTTGCTCTATATATTCGATATGAATGGATGTTTTTATTCTCAAGTACATGCTTAATTCATAATGTTTTGTTACAAGATTTTTGTCCTGATTGTGGCAAACAAAATGATCATGTAAGCGTTTATCATAATAAATGTGAGTGTGGTAAAAAAATAACTGAATTTTCATTGCAGTTAGCAAGTGAACAATGTTACCTGATACAAAGAGTGATTGAAAATAAAAAAACAAATCATAAAACAATAGATAAACTTAATCATATTAATAAGTTAAAAATAGTATATTTTATTTTTTTAATTATTTCGCCCAAAAATATTCAATTTGCAGAAAAACAGAGTATTACTATGCGGGATAATATTATTATCTCTGAACGACTAGCTCATACATTATTCGGTGGCAAAGAGGGATTTTGGTATTTTTTAAATCATTTTATCCACTCGATTGATAAATACTCTAAAAAGTTAATGCCTTTTTATCGTCAATTTAATCGGTGCTTTAAGTTTGATTTATTTTCTGAATATAAACGTTACCTTTATGAGTTCATTAATTTATATTGGCGAAATCATATTGCGGATAAAAACACGTTGTTCTCAAAATCAATATTGGCTAATCATGCATGGCCCTCTATTTCAAAAGTTAAAGATCAATTTAAACTTACCGAATCACTGATTATTAAAGCTACCGCAAAAGGATTTATTCGTTCGGAAACTATCTATAATGAACAATATTTTATGGAGCATCATAAACCTAGATATTATCGTTTATATTATAAGCCAGATATCATCAAACAATTACCTATGTTACAAGGCACAATTTCATTCAATAAAGTTTGCCTTTTATTAGGAACCACTAAAAGACAACTCAATAGTTTAATAAAAAATAATCATTTCAACTTCACTATTGCGCCAGAGGAGGCTTATCGGTATTTAGAAGAAAATATAATAGTTTAACTCATATAGTTGAAAAAAATGCCAACGCTATTGAAAATAGAGTCTCAAAAGGAAACGCATGGTTATTTTTACAATCAGAAATTGAGGATTATTTACAGCGTATTTTAAAACATGCATTACATTCTGCCGATTTAAAAGATTCGTTAGCTTTACCTGATGCGATGAGAGTTATTGGTAATAGAATAAAAGAAGCATATAACGAAGTCATTAGCGCAATGATAAATCAAGAGTTACCTACAGTTATGCTAGATATCGATAGACCGACACTAAGGGATATCCATATTCCAACAAAAGCACTCATTAGTTGGGTTAATCAAAAAACGAAGCAACATACTTATATGACTATTCCTGAAATGGCAAAAAAGTTAACTATTAGTCAGCAATTTGCTTACGAGTTAGTTAATCATCAACTTATGCCATATACTATAATTAAACGCAATAATACTCGGTGGATCACAGAAGACAATATCAAAACATTCAATAAAAATTATATTATTTTATCTAAACTTGCTAAAGAAAAAGGAATATCTTCAAAAAAACTAATGGCTAAATTAGAAAATATGTCAGATGTATATAAAAAGTTAACGCTAGGATTAAAACAAGTTATGTACAAAAAAACATCCTACATATATATTTCAAATTTTGCTATACTATAGAACCAAAGGGATCAAGGCAATATTTATGCTAATGGTAAACCAAGAAATCACCAATAGAAAAAACACCTTCTTTAAAGATTTATCTTCTACAAGAAATGATATGGAATGGCTAATACATAAACATCTTATTCGTACCCCTGCATATATTTTTTTAGATAATCAAGATAAAGAGCAAAAACTAGCTGAAATATTAAAAAATTACTTCAATATTAACTATAAGGATTTTATCATAGTCGGTTCTGCTCAACTTGGTTTTAGTTTAAATCCCCAAAAAAATTATAGAGACTTTAACGAGTCGTCGGATATTGATATAGCGATTATCAATCAGAATTTATTCATAGAGCTAAAACAGGAACTTTATAACTTTACTGATGGTCTCAATAATTGTTGGAAAGGAACACACTTCCATTCAAATCCCAGAGAATATACTTTTCTTGATAACAATTCTACACCACCAAAAAAGTATGTGATTCATGAAAATCAATTTAAATATTACAAATATTTATCTCAAGGATGGTTTAGAGCTGATTTTAAACCTAACGAGTTTGAAATATGCCGTAACAATAAAAAATTTAGTGACTTTAATAAAGAAATAAAAAAAGTATTTTCTAGAAAAATTGGACTAGCAATTTATGAGAATTGGTTTTTTTTTCTTGACTATCAAAGCAGAAATTTAACTAAATTAAAACTTAAAACAGAGGTTGAACCTAATGTTGCAAACTGAAAATCAACAAATAAAATTGGATGCCAGTGTTCCTGCAAATAATTATAAAATTATAGAAATTTATAATAAAGTCAAAAAAGATGAATGGGATGTTAGGCCTAGTTTTCAAAGGAAACTGGTCTGGAAAAAACAGCATAAAATTAATTTTATTGAAACAATTTTATTAAATTACCCATTTCCTGAAATTTATATAGCGCCAGGTGAAATGGATTCTGAAACGTTAAAATTTAGTGATATTGTCGTCGATGGTCAACAGAGAACCACGACAATTGTTAATTATATTGAAGCTAAGGACATTTTTGCCCAAAAGATAAAAAAACTAAAATCATTTAAAGAACTATCTGATATCGAAAAAAGAGATTTTTTAAATTTTGAAGTTTCAATTAGATATTTAAAAAATGCAAACCCCGAACAAATTAAAAATATTTTTCAACGAATTAATAGTTCCGAATACTCTCTAAATCAAATAGAAAAAAGTCATGCACAATATGGAGATAGTGAGTTTATATTATTTGCAAAACAGATAATTGAAAAAAAATGTGATATTGATTATTCAATTATTGAGTATAAATTAGATGAAGATAATCAAAAATTATTACACGATTTTTTTGTAAAAAAATCAAATATTTTTAATGATAATGATATTGATAGAATGCTAGCTTTACAATATATAATTACCTTGCTTTCTACATTTTTAGAAAATGGGGTATATTTCAATAGGGTAAGTAAAAACGAATTTTACATTCAAGAATATAACGGTGAATTCCCAAATGCCTTTGAATATGAACAAAAATTAGTTGAGATTATCCAATTTATTGAAAGTATACGCTTAAGTAGTAATTCAATGTGGTTTACTAAATCAAATATATTTACACTTATCATTGAGTTATATAAATTCAATCTGAATACAAATCAACCATTAGATTCGATAAACCTTGTAGCTCTAAAGTCCAAATTAGATGATTTTGAAAAAAACTATTATGAGTATTTGAGAGACAAAGAAAACTATAAAGAAAAAACACCTGGTGATATATTATATTTTGAAGCATCACGTCAAGGTGTTAACGATGCTGAACCTCGAGCAAATAGAGGAAAAGTAATAGAAGCTTTTATCCACGATTCTTGTTAAAAAATATTTGTATCTGGTTAAAGTTAAAGTTCAACTAGATACAAATAGTATGTTCACTTATCCATATTAAGTCTAATAATGCTTGAAAAAATTATTATTAATAGCTCGATGACTTTAGTGATTATTAATCAATTTTGGTCCATTCATCATACTTATCTTGTTGATCAGGAAAAATGATGATCTCATAAAGATTATCAAGAGTTACGCCAATAAAAAAATTATCCCCGGGTTTACAGTCATTTATATATTTATCATAATATAAACGATATTCATGTCGACTTGAACCAGATCTTGAATTATACCAGGTAAGATGTATAGGTTTAGGGGGGGTATTCACAATTGAAAATGAAGCTGAAATACTAAGTTTTTGGTCATCAAGAATTTTACCAAAAAGACTTTCTAACTTACTGACGCCATGTAACTCATGCTGATTAGATTTATGTAAATTTACATCAGATTGTGTTAACGTTTTAATAAACGATTCTTTATATTTTTTCACTATTTTATCCTTAATTTTATATATACCCTGGACTATTTTATTTATTTGACGTAATATAGCTATAAATATTTATGTTGATACTTATAAATTGTGAAATATATTGAACTATTTTCAGGGTGTGGTGGTTTATCTCTAGGTTTACAATCTGTTGGATTTGAGCTAATTATGGCAAATGAACTATCACCAATGGCTGCTGAAACCTATGCTTATAATTTTTTTAATGAAGACTTAACCAAAAATAAATCTCCAATACATACCCTATGGCTATCGAGTAATTTTCCTCTGGATGAAATGGGAAAAAGGTTGAGAGAAGATCCTAGATCTTTTCCTTCAATTAATACTAAAAATAGATATTCTGAATTAAATGAAAATATTGATTTAAATAAAACTCTTATTGTTGGAAACATCAGAGAGCTTAATATTTTCTTAGAAAAAAACTCACAATTAATAGAAAAAATAAAAAGTCATGATATCGATCTTATTGCAGGCGGACCACCTTGTCAAAGTTTCAGTCTAGCGGGTTTACGTGAGAAAGATCACGACAGAAATACATTGCCGATAGAGTTTGCAGATTTTGTCAAAAAAATAAACCCCAAAATTGTTTTACTGGAAAATGTCAGTGGTATCCTTAGTCCTTTTGTAACTAAAGATGATAAAACAAAAAAATATCATGCATGGTTTGAAGTATCTAAAGTTTTTGTTAAGCAAAAATATCTACCTCTATGTTTGGTTGTTAATGCGAAATATACAGGCGTCCCACAAAATCGCCCTAGATTTATTCTTATTGGAGTCAGAATAGACTATTATAATACTATTGAGAAAAATTTAAATGATACTGAAAAACAACTTTTCCAATCTGCGAAAAAACTCATAAGCAATAGTGATACTAATTTAGAAACAATAGATTACAGCCATTTAAAATGTTGGGATGTTGAAAAGGATTTTTCAAAATTTATAGGCAGCTTTTTAAATCCTCTAGTAAGTTTTACTGATAATTTTCATTCAGTTAAAGATGCAATTGATGACTTAAAATCTCAAGGAGAAGAAAAAAAGATATCCCCTTATATCAAATATATTAATAGTAAACTAAAGATTAAAAGACAGGGAAAAGCAAACAAGATTTCAAATAATGAAAGACGTAATCATAAACTATTAACTAAGCAGAGGTTTAGATTATATCAAGTTATTGAAACAATAAGTAAAGACTCTAAAAAAGAAGTTATGGATCTTCTTAAGCAACAAATCAAAATACTTAGTAATACAGCTAAAAAAGAGATAATTAAACAAGAATTGCTTACTAACGAAGGAATATTGAAATCCAATTTTGATAAAAAAAATATTATAAATTATATTGTGAAATTGAAAACAAAAAAAAATACCCAAAGAGCTTTAATAGAAGATCAGCCAGCATTTACAACATTATCTATACCTGATGATATATGTCATTATGATAAAAATGAATTGAGAACATTAACTGTTCGTGAAATGGCTAGAATACAATCATTTCCTGATAACTTTATTTTTCGATCTAAAGTGACTACAGGCGGAGAATATAGAAAATTTGAGGTACCACAATATACTCAGGTTGGTAACGCAGTCCCTCCTCTTTTAGGGGAAGCATTAGGTAAAGTAATAAAAAATATTTTAACAATACATAATAATTCTTAGAAGATCTATTTTCCTATTTTATATGATATTGAATCATCAAAATCTACCAAAATAGAAAACATCAAGAATTTTATTAATTACAGGATTTATACCTGCCCATATCGCAAATTATCGGATTTTTAGTAAATATAAAAATCCGATAATAATTGAAAGTCCTTGATATAGTTGATACGTTCATTTCATTAATTCCCGGATCCGACAACCAGACAACTGTCTGGTTTTTTTTAACAATTAATATCATTCTTTTACCACCTTATTCACTATATTGAATTGATTAAATAAAATAATTTATTGACACACAGGCCTGTCTACTTTCAGATCTGAAACGGCTTTATTCATCTGCTTAATCATATCTTTTGAACTTTGAGCTATATAAACTTTTCCTCCAGTCATATTAGCAACACAATCAATTTTATGTTCACCTGCAATATCTACAATATTAATTTTTAGCTTTGGTTTTTTTGTAGCAATATAATTTGCTAATGTACAGATATTATTCTTAGAACAGTTATCTTCACCATCACTAATAATTAAAATATAATCTTCACGTTTAACACCATCAAGCATGTTACTTGCTTTCTCTAAACCACTATAAAGTGGCGTTCCTCCACCACCAGCAGCCGATGGATTAAGTCTATTTATATTATTTTTTAAAATATTACGGCTGGAATAATCATAAAATTGCGTAGCATGTGCTGCTGGACAATGATTTAAAGTTACAAGCGAAATGTCGATATTAGGTTGTATTTTATCAATACTTGATAAAGCTACTTTTTTACTTGTCGACAAACGACTTGGTAAACGAGTCATCTTCTTATAATATTTAATTTTTTCTTGTTCTGACATATAACTTGGATAACCGTAACCTAAATATTGAAAGAACTGCTCTACTTCGGATGGTGGTTCAGCTAGCGTTGCAATCATGGATAAAGAGTTATCAAACACAATAATCATTCTTGATGGGTTAGGATTATTCTTTATCTCTTCTTTAGTAATACAATTCGGAGGATTTTTGACTTTTGGCACTGGTTTAGGTGCATTTTCTATCTTGATATCTTGCTTTTTATCTTCAATTGGTAACTCTTTTGGCTCTAAATTCTCAACAAATTTAGGTTCTTCTTTAGAAGATTCAGCAATTGGTTCTGGCTCTGGTTTATTTACCAATATAGGAGGAATAATGATAATTTGAGGTATCGTTTCTGCTATTTTATCCTTATTAAATGGATAAAAACAGAACAGCAAAGCACCTAATGCGGCTAATAATAATAAAGATAACAATAATACATGCCACCATCTCCAGAAAGTTTTTGGAGAAATGACTGGCTCTGTAATGGCTGATTTAGGTAAAACAGGCTCATCAAGGCTATAAATTATTACGGGGTCATCATTAATAACAAAAATTTCATTACTTAAACTTTTGATCCGAGGTAACCATAATGAAATTATTTTTTGCTGTTCTTCATCCAATACAATTGTTTTGATAGATGTTTCAACATCATTTATTCGAGTTTGTAACGTTTCCGTTATCTTTTGTTTTAATGACTCATCTGCAATACTATCAACTGGAATAGGTTGACCTTCAAGGTTTGTGTACCAAGCTAAATATTGATTATTATCTATTAACTTCGGTACCGCAAAAATCGAAAAAGTCCGTTCGGTCAAATAAGGTTTTAGTAACGATAATATTAAATTATATTGATCTAATAAAATGAGTTTTGATGGATTGTTGTCATCGACTTTAACTCGAGTTATACGTTGCATTGTTAACCCACGTCCTTATTTCTAATTATTTTCAGACTATCATACAAATCTAGTGTGAAGCCTATTTATATCATTATTTTTTAATTAATTTCTATAAGAAATATTTTTTAACTTAATATCATTCACAGATAGGTTTAGTAATATTCAAGTCAGAAACAGCATTATTCATTTGATTAACAATTTCTGTCGGATTTTGTGCGATATAAACTTTACCACCTGTGCTTTTCGCTACACAGTCAATTTTATGTTGCCCAGCAATATCAACAATATTAATTTTTAAACGAGGCTGTTTAGCTGCAATTTTACTAGCTAATGTACAAATATTACTTTTAGTACAATTATCTTCACCATCACTAATTATTAAAATATAATCATCGCGATTTACACCATCAAGCATTTTACTCGCTTGCTGTACACCACTGTATAATGGCGTAGCACTATTATATTCTAATGGATTGAGTTTATTAATCTTATTTTTTAGTTTTTCGCGGCTGGCATGATCATAAAATGAAGTCGTTTGTGCAACAGGGCAACTGGTTAATGTAACGAGAGCAATATTAATATCTTGTTGTATTTTATCAATAGTCGACAATGCGACTTTTTTACTACTTGATAAACGATTAGGTAACCTTGTCATTCTCGCTTCATAAGCATCAGCTTCTTTTTCTGTCATCATACTAAAATCACTTGCTAAGTACTGATCAATAGCTGATTTTGACTCCATTAACGTTAATGTCATTGAAGCCGAATTATCAAATATCATCACCATTTTCGATGCATTATTGTTTTTTATCACATCTTCTTTAGGAATACAGTTTCTAGCAACAGGAGCCGGTTCTGGTTCGGGTTCGGGTTTCTTAACCAATACTGGCGGTATAATAGTTAATTTAGGTATTTCGTCTACTATATTGGCTTTATTGAAAGGATACAAAAAGTATAACAAGGATCCTAATGCTGCAAATAAAAGAGCTAATATCAGAAAATGCCACCAACGCCAAAATTTTTTCATCGGTATAGTTGAAAGCGCAACAACAGGTGGTGGTAAGATAGGATCTTCAAACGTATTTATAATCACTGGTTCACCATTAACAATATAGATTTGGTTACCTAAACTTTTAATTCTTGGTAACCAAGATGAAACCAACGCTTGTTGATCCTCATTCAACTGCAAAGATTTAATGGTTAATTCAATGTCGCAAATTCGTGTTTGTAATTTTTCTGATATTTGCTTTTTTAATACTTCATCAGCAATACTATTTAGAAAAACAGGTTGCCCCTGAAGATCTGTATACCACCCCAAATACTGGTTGTCATCAATTAATTTGGGCGTAGCTAAAATTGAAAAGGTTCGTTCAGTTAAATGTGGTTTTAATAACGTTAACAAAGAATTATACTGATCCAATAAAGACATTTTTTGAAAATCATTATGATCAATCTTAATCCTTATTATTCGCTGCATTTGTTATTAATTCCTTACATTTAACATTTCTTATCAATATTTAATTAAGCATCAGTATGTTTATATATTCAATGCTTTTTGTAATTTTTGAAGTTTCATATTTAATTTATCGAGTTCAACTTGTTTTTCAATTTCTGACTTATTTGATTGATTAACTTGCTTAAATTGTTGTTGTATGTCATTAACTTGTTTTTGTAAATCATCACGATCTTTAGCTTTTTCTTTAATTTCATTAGTCAATTTCATTAAGTCTTGTTTAAGTTTGTTTTGCTGAGCTTGTTTTTGCTTAAGACTTAAAGTTGTGTCATTTTTTTGTTTTTCTATATTGGCATAAATTTCTTTAAACTGCTGGTTAGCTTTTTGCTCATTTTCAAGAATTTTCTTCTTTTGATCAATACGTGTCTGGTAATTGCCAGAATAGTTACAGCTTATTTTATCCATAATACCCAAATTAGTATTTCTTGGATCGCATTGTTCTGGGGTCGTTGAACAACCTACTAGTGAAACTAAAGACAAAAGTGAAATAATAGATATTTTTTTCATAATTAACTGACCTTCACAGCTGAACGTTGTTTAGTAACTAAATTAATTTGTTTTTCAAGTGCTGAAATTTGTTTATGTAATTGACCAATTTCTTTATCTAATCTTGTTACATTTACACCTGATTGTTGTTCTTGTACAGAAAGATTAACCCAATCATTTTCAACTTTTTTAATTCGGTTTAATTTATCATTCAGATAAGCAATGTTTGCATCAATTTGAGTTAAATTTTTCTGAGCTTGTTTTTTATTCACATTATCATTTTTTATTTGTTCATTTAATGTATGAAGGGTAGCTAAATTTTTATCCAAAACATTCTTTGCATTTTGTGTAATTGATTGAACTTCTAGTGTGTTTTGTTGAAGATCTTGAATGTAAGCATCAATACGCATCTCAGCATCAGCATACTCTGCGCGTTTAGTATCCAAATAATAATTTCCTCCCATCATTACACCACAACCAATAGCTGCTGAAGCAAGGCACGTGCGCGCTTTTTCACCTAACAACAAACAACCAACTCCCATAATACCTACACCTATAGCACAAGCTTGCCAAGCGGATTTACTGAAAAATTGAGCGGTATTACCTTTAGTTAAAGCAGGATCGGCATTTCTAGTACTTACACCACCTGATGAGGATTGGCAACCAGTTAAAATTATCGATATGCATAAAGCTAATGTTCCTATTACTTTGTTCATTATTTTTTTCCTTTTATCTCATCACAAGACTGTAACCAAGTTGTTCTATCAACCTTTCCTGACACAATGTATTGATTAATATGCTGTAAATAAAGTTTTAAGTAATCACTCATGTTGGCTTTACCACTGTTTTCCAAAATAAATTGTGTGGGCTGGGCTTGCTCATTAATGATATTTTTTTCATAATTTGATGCAGTAGTAACGATAGTATCGGCATAATATTTTAAAATAAAGTCTCTTGCATTTTTTGATTCATTGAGTACCTGTTTTAAATTATTGAGCTTAACTTTTGAACACATATTATCATCAGGCAATGTTTCTGTTTCATCTGGATCGCAAATTTCATTAGTCATTGCATTATACAAGTTATTATTGTATTCAAATTTACTGTTTAAATCTGAAACATTGGCGCACAAAAACGCACCTAATTGTAATGCTGACTGTATAGAACGATTTCGTTGTTCATCTCTAGCTTGATTTGCACTACGTAACAACGTATTGAGTTGATTCAATTCTTTTTTTGTTTTTTCATCATCAACTTTTTTAGTAATTTTCTCAAGTTCATTAACAACGTTACCATTTGCTGAACTTGTTGTTTCATTTCCAAGTTCACTCCATTGTTTATCTAAAACTTTAACAGCCTCACTTGAATTCATGATTGAAGTTGTATAAACCAAACGAAATCCAACATCCTGACTCTTGTAAGCACCTTTATCATCATAATAAGGTTTTTCAGTACGAAATGCTGTAGTTATTGACGACTCAGGAGTTAAATAACTGCCACCACGAACAATCATTCCACCTTCTTGCCCATGATAACGATCTAACTTATTCATACGAAAAGAGTCAAACATCATTTCATTTGCATTACCCAAAATATCATAAATATCCAGCGGATTAGGCTGTAATCTACCTATAAGTTGTAGTTTACCATTGGCAGATTTTGCTCCTGAAAACCAAGCGTAATTTTCTAAGTTAGCTGTCATTGGAAAGTGGTTTTCACGAAATTCAGATTCAGTTACTTTTGTACCACCTCGTGCTGCATATTCCCATTCAGTATTATTAGGTAAGCGAAAATACCCATGTGGAATCTTGTTTAATTTGGTTTTTGTCTGATTTTCAATTAACCATCGGTTATATTTATCAGTAAATGCAATAGCATCAAACCAACTAATATTTGTCACTGGAAATATAAGTGAAATTTTTGCTGAAGGGCAAGTATCATTCATCACAGCTTGATATTGCAATGCTGTTACTTCATATTTACCTATCAGATAATATCGTTCTTTACCGTTATCTGAAAAACTACCCGAAATATAATTTGGAGTTGCATATTCAGCAAAACCAAGCTCTTTTTGGTTGCTACCCAGAATAACTTTGATATCATCTAGTGGTTTATTGGTAGGTGTATAAACTTTCTTCATCACCAAGCTACCATCACATGGCATTGGTAAAATAACATCATCGTTCGATGGTTTAGGATTATAAAAACTAGTATCCCATGGCTCAGCATAGCTGATGAAAGGAAATAAACTCATGCCTATAGATATTAATAAACAAAAAATATTTTTTTTAGTATTAAACTTCTCGTAAACTTTCAGCTGGCTGGATTTTAATGGCACGTTGACCTCCTATAACCACAACAATACATGCAATAAACATGGTCAGCATAAATGCTACAACCAGATGCCGAAATTGTAATCGACTTACAATAGGTTGTGAAATTAAATTTTCACCTAAAACACTATTAAACGCATGATTTCCTAATAAAAATAGAATAATAGATACAAAAAATGCCAAGCAACTCAATATTACAGCTTGGTTAATCAAATAAAGCATAATATTTTTTGATTGAAAACCAAGCAAACGCATAAAAGCAATATCTTTACGCTTACGTTCAATGTTAGATAAAAATGAACCAGTAAATGATAAAATACAACCAAAACCTGCAGTAATAGCAATTACACTAAAAATAAAACTAAATACCCGATCAATTGCTTTTATATTTTCAATTGCATTAGATTGAGTACGCGTTTCAATATGCTTTTCTCGTAATTTAAAAGATAACGGCGCCACACTATCTAGTGAATTAGCATAAATACGGGCTCGTGCAAATGAAGTATGGTTTGGAGGATTAAGTTTCCCGACTTGAGTTGCAAAAAGGTCACTTTGATAACCATCATAAAAATTTTCCATAGCAATCAATAAATTTAACGAAACAAAAGCAGCTGTTCGGCTATAACGATTTTCTGGAATAATGCCAATAACGTCTAATTCAGTTACACCTTTTTCGAATTTACCATCAAGTTGTCTTGTAATAATTAGTTTTATCCGGCTACCAACAGTAACTTGCATTTTTTCCGCCGATAAAGCACTTAGTAAAACTTTATTTTCATTATCAATTGTAGGTAGATCGTTTGTAAGTGGATCTCCACTAGCCGTTGGTATGATCTCAGCGTTACTTACAAAATGGCTTGAATCTTTTATTAAATCGGCCTGAGTATTAAGCGAGCGAGTTAATGGGATGACAAAAGCTGTTTCTGGTTGCGCTCTTATCCAATCAAACATTGCATCATCAAGATTTAAATTTCCTACAATTTTTACTTCCAAATTTTGTGGATCATTAAGTAATTGCTGACGAAGCTGTGAAACGACCCCATACTTTAAACTAAATAATAATAATAATGGTGTAATAACAGATATAACCGATGCAATGATGCAAAATGAAACTTTTTTGTCATACCATAAATCAGCAAATGACAAACGAATAATCAGCAACCATTTAGATATTACTTTAGCCATTTTTACTGCCTATCATGTAAAGGTAAAAATTCTGATGAATGTGAGGAGACTAACTTAGCAGATAAAGTGAATAAACCTTTAGTTGAAATACGTTGCCAGTCATGAGTAACTATTATAGCTGCAATATTATCTTGTTTTGCCTGTTCAATAATTAAATCAAAAAGTAAATTCGCATTATAAGGATCGAGAGCAGAGGTTGGTTCATCTGCAAGTAGTAATGCTGGTTTATGGATAATTGAACGAATAAAAGAAGCTCGTTGACGCTCACCAATCGATAATTGTTTAGGATATTTATTTAGCAAATGAGAAATACCTAGTTTATCTATCAAATATTCTAACCGTGCATTATCAACATTTTTTTGTAATAATTTAATTGGCAATAAAATATTATCATATATCTTCAAAAAAGGCAGTAAACCACCAGTTTGCAACATAAATCCTAAATATTGAGCACGTATATTGGCTAATTGATTTATATCATTGTTATTAATCCATTTAGCAATATCAAGATCGTTATTATCTAAAAAAAGTTTAAAGCCATCTACCTTATCTGGTTTAAGAATCATACCAATCATTTCAAGCAAAGTACTTTTTCCCGATCCACTGTCTCCTTGAATCACAACAACATCCCCTGCTCTTAATTTCAATTCAGGTAAACAGACTCTAAAAGAAGATTTACCCGTTAATCGAGAAATTTCAAGTTGTTTTATTACTAACATTTGCTTTACGGTAACATTTCTAATGGAATAGGATAAACATTATCTCGTGGATCACTTCCTTCAGCTAATGAAATCCAACGATCAACATCGGCATTACATTTTTGGTAATAACGAACTTTACTATTTAAATTTCGAATAAATTTTTCTTGCTCTAAACCACTCATACTCTTCCAAGTATCTTGATCAAGACCTGTGACATCACTTTTATATGGAATATTATCCAAATATTCACCTAATAAACCTAAATCGGCAATTTTAGTCACTGACTCTGATTTTAATTTATTTGGATCTTGTCCCATAGCCGCAGCAACAGAACGCAACTGCGAAAACATATCATCAGCAGAGATCAATCCATCATTAGCCGCATTAGCTATTTTACTGACAATATCACTTAAATCACTTAATTGGGATTTAGTCAATAAAATGCGAGGTTCAGCTGTCGGTATCGTTGGTTTAACAAAATCCTTATCAGCAATCCACCCTTTGAAAACTGAAGGTGCTTTCGTACCATTAGTATCACCTAGGTAAGCAAGTTGCATCGCCTTACTTAATAGCAATGCATCTTTTAACATATTGGAGCTATCATCTTTAGCGTTAATTGCATTACCTACTGATGCTTCGCCTTTATACGCTAGTTTAACTTGTTCAGACAGAGCTTTAGCTAACAAGTCCACTTTCCGACCAAATTCATTCACATCACCGGCATTAACAGGATAATAAAGTGATTTATGGATATAATCATTATAAGTTAGATCTGAATACTGAGTTGCCGCAACTTGGTGATCTTTTTCACCACTTGGTGTTTTTAAATGTAATGCATAAATAGCAACACCCTTATGTTGAGCTTCAAGTCTTAACTGCGCAGCATCCATTCCAGTACTGGAAAGTTTATCATCACCAGGAATAGCACTAGCATCAGTGATCAAAATCATATAACGTGCACCAAAGCTATTCCAATTAATATCATTTAATGCTTTTGCAATACCAGCATAAGAATCTTCAGCAAAATAAGCAGTAGAAACTGTCGCCTGTTTGAGCGATGAACTTAACTGCATAAAATCTTCTCTATTTTGTACCTTGTTAGGATCAACAAAAATCTTTGTTAAAAACTCTAACTTATCCGATGTTTGTAAACTTGAACGGAATGAAACTAGACCAAATTTTACTTGTTGTTGTAAATTTTCCTTTTCTATATGTCGATATACTTGTTCAACCGCTTCTTTAGTTCTTGAAATATAAGGATCCATTGAAATAGTCGAATCTATAACAAATACTATCGCAGCTTTGAATGGCGCTACCTGATTGATGTCACTATCAGAACTTTGTACATTAGATTGAGCATTATTATTTTTTACCAAATCATCTTGCTTACTCACTGATGCAACTTCTAAAATACGCTCATAAAATCCTTTACCATTCATTACCTCTTCACCTTGTAAAATAGGTAATAAATAAAAATTTGTTTTAAAATCAACATACTCTTTTGGTTCTTGAGCAACAATTTCAGGGACTGATTTATTGTTTTTAAGTGCCTCTCTAATCGGTTTTAACAAAGTTTCAGGTTGATTTGCATCAACAAGAGTCGTAAGTGAGGCTTTATCTTTAAAAAATAAGAGTGAATCACGATCAACAGGGTTAGTAAAGACTAATGTCATTTGCATGTTCCAAGCAATAGCACATGCATTATTAATCCAACCTATGGTTTTTCCATAAGAATCTGGACCAACACTAAGCCATTGTTGATTATTATCCGTTTTACGCTCATAAACATAATAACGAGAAAAGGCAGGCACTGATTGACCAGTAGAATCCTTAATATCTTTTTTTAACTCACAAGTTGGAGTACTAAGAACTCGCTGGTAAAGTGTTGTTTTACCCTCTTGCTTTAATGGTTCTATAGCCGAACTAACCAAAGATAAACAAGTAAAACTAAATCCGATAATTAATGTTGAAATTACTTTTCTTTTCATACTTGCACCTTATTATTTTTGCAATTCAGCTAGACGCTCTTTAGCCAAGGCGTTATTAGGATCATTATTTAATGTAGTTTCATACCAATAAATCGCCGTTTCCTTATCTGCTTTAAAGCAAGAGTTGTTATGATAAAATTTTTCATCATATTCTTTGGCATAAAGTAAGGCAATTTTAGCATTTAATAAGGATTGATTCGCATATAACCGCTGAGCAATATTACATTTATTTGCTTGTTTTGCTTGATTGATTACCTCAATTAACACATCAGTATTCGGTTTTGACTGTAAACATTGTTGAATAAAGGTTAAATCATCACTTGTTACATTAGCGACATTACACTGACTATTGCCTTGTATTGAAGTATCTGAAGAACTTTTATCTTGAGAAAATAAGAAATACCATGCTAATGCACCAAGCCCACTTAAAATCAGTATTATTATAAAAATTAGGATAAATATCCTCAATTTACTTTTTGATTTAGTCGGTTCTGGAGTAGAGATGACTTCTTGTGTAATTGCTGGTTCTGGTATGACTTCTATCTCAACCTCAGACTCTGTCATTGCTTGATTTTCTTCTTTAACAGTTGGCAATTCAGATTGAGAATCTAAAGATTCGGTAGAATCTGATGCAACCGAATTCGAATTGACCTCATTTATCTCAATCGTATTTTGTTCAATAACCTGTGGTTGTTCTGTTTGAATATTCAAAGCAGAGGATGGAAATACTGTTTCACCAATATTAACTACTCCGCCATCTGTATGGCTTTCATTTTGTTTATCACGAATTTGAATAAGAAATCTAACACTGTTTTCTTGAGATAATAAAGAGTCAACTAGCCATTCATCAACATATCCAATTAATTGTTCATTATCTACTGACATATTATTCAATGAATGCCAATTTTTTTCTGGTCCCCACTGATTAAGACCGGATAAATAATAATTATCTTGGTTACGTTGAATCAATATATCAATATCAGCACTGCCATTCCATTTTTGTGCTAAAAATCTAGCAATACCTGGTTTATACCCTTCTAATTCAATTCTTAGTGCCATGATATCCTCTATTTCATAACTAAGAGTTTATCAATATAGATTGATAAACTTTTCATAATCCAAGGTAGCTTCATGCTACCTTATTTATTTAATGACGATAAAATGATTGTCACTTAATTTATTTAAAATAACTATTTTATTTGTGATTGTTTAAAGAACATTAAAATCTCACCAAGTCGAGAGTTTTGTTCTTGACTTATTTCACGCCCAGCATGATGCCCGACATTTTCTTGAGCAAGCATAGCAAATGCAATAAACCAATCAAATATAGCAAATTGAGAATAATTTTTAGTCTTATCATCAAGTACTGGTAGTGGATGTGATAATTGACTTGAAAATTGGCTCAATGGTGAAGAAAATATTGGTTTACCTTGATTGACTCGGCTCATTGGTATTTCAATAGATTGTCCTTGAACAAAACCGAGCCATGCAATGAAGTCTGCTAATAAAGTATGTATAGTGCTCACTTGTCTAGACTCTAGATCATCGCGTTTACTACCTGTATTTTCATTTTGCAATATTCGTTCAGTTAAACTTGCTTCAATTTTTAGACGATTTGCTGCAGTGATAAGCTCTTCGACAATAAAAGATAGTGATTTTTGCTCCAAACCAAAAAATTGTAAAATATGTTTATCTAAAACAATATTTCTTAAATACTCTAGCCATGTAGTAAATATTGTTTTAGCCAATTTACATTCAGTTGGTAAAATGGTTACTGGTTTTACATTAGATGAGAAATTATCATCGGAAAATAATTCAAAATCGGTATTCAATCCAAAATCGGTTGATATATCATTGCCCATATCATCATGAGCTTCGTTTTTAGATGTATCAGTACCTGTTTCACTAGTATGATAAAGTGCACGAATGGTTTGTTCAGGTAGTTCTAATACTTTAAGTAGTTCACCCAGTAATAAGGCTTTTCCCTGTAGTTCTTTAACAACATCAGCGATAATCTGTTTTTTCTTACCAAGTTCTTCATCATTATCTGCCTGATACCAAGTATCAAAACGCATATTAATAATATAATCAATTTTTTCATTGAGTTGTTCAACAATGCGTTGTTGTTTGATTTCAGTGATAGCAACTTGTTCTAAATATTGGCTAATTCTTCCGATACCACCATCATTTAATTTTAACATGGCATCCCATGCCTGATCAGGATCGTTAACATACTCTTTGACATCAGGATCTTCAACAAATGTATTTTTTAAAATTTGCATTTTTTCTTGATAAGTATCGTTGTAAGATAATTCAAGTTTTGTCTCTGCATCAGTATTTAAAAATGGTACATCAAAACCTGGTTTTCGTACTAAAAAAACATTGTTGAATTTATGTTCATTAAACCAATTTGTTAACCAATCATAGTTACCAAAACGTTCTAAAATGGTTTGTTGTAGTAATCCACCTTTACCCCAACTATTTTTAAGATTATCTTCTGATAAAGTTAGTGAGTTGCTAATACGTTTATCGAACATGGTAATAGCCCATAATAGACCAGCTTTTTTAGTCGCTCTTTTTTCTGCTGACTCTCCTTGGGTCTTATCTATCCAACGTTCAAGAACGGGACCAACGTCGTTAACATCAGATTGTTTATCTGATGGGGTACAAACAACAAGAACATTCATTTCTTGATTATCAGTATATTTTTCGAAAAGATAAGCAACCTTACCCCGTAATAAAAGTTGAGCAATAGGATTACCTTCTTTAACATCTGAAATAGAAGTTAAATTTAATCGTCCCCGATATCCTGGGAAATCAAGCAAATCAACTTTTTCAAACGTAGGCACACGCGTTTGATTTACTAATGGAAAAGTTAATTCAGCGGTTAAAAAAGCAAGTTGAGCTAGAGAAATCGAGGCTGGTACACCATTTTGAGGAGTAATAGTTACTGATGAATCTCGGTCAGTATTTAATCGATCAAGGATGTCGACATTCATAATACTGTCAATTTGCGACTTAGTACCATTATTATCTTTAACTAATACTGAAATTGGCGCATATACTGTACTAACATAATTTAAGCTAGCTAATGTTGTCGCTAATTGTATATAGACTGCCGTAATTTCACTGATACCGCCCCATAAAACTGAAAAAAGTGCACTACGTTCAGAAGTTTTAAGATACGGTAGCAAATACATTGCTTTTTCCCAATAACCACCTTTTAATCCTTCAAGCGAATTACCAAAATTTTCAGCTAGATAATCATATAAATCAACAATATCATCTTCAGTAATACCACCGGTATATTCATCTTGCTTTTTACTTTCAATATTTTGAATCAGCTGATTTAATGATGAAAATTCGATTTTATTACTGATTCTTTGTTGATCAAAATCTTTAAAATAAGCATTAATTAAAATTTTAACAATTTCAATTTCTTGAAAGAGTTTTAGTTCTAAAGGATAATTTGCAATACCTCCTTTAGCTATTCGGCTAAAACGAGTCACCAGACCCGTTGCCTCTTTACCACTTCCGACAGGATTAACATGATCAATAAAATCTAAAATTTCATTATCAACAACGGTTTCAAGTTTACCATTTTGACCTGCTGCCAATGCTGAAATTAGATAAGATTTTCCTGCCTGCGATAAACCAAAAAAACCAACTGCAACAGATTTACTTGATACATCACCTAACTTTTTTGCACTATTACGAAGACGACGAAGATCGAGAATTAAACTATCAGCTTCATTATTCAGACGTTTAGATGAGTTACGCGTTTGATCCACCCATTCAATGGCCTTTGCAGATGCTTGATAAACCTGTTCCCAAGATTTAGGTAGTTGTTCGTTTAAATTTTTCATCGTTTTATTATTCCACTATCAAGCCAATATTGTGTGCTAATTAAACCTGAATTTACCATTGTATTTAAATTTAGCTTTATATCCTTAGTTTTGTTGCAAGCACGTCCATCTGAAGCTTTAACATCTTTAATATAGAAATTCTCAACCATTTTTTGTTGGTTTTTTATTCCTAATGTTACTTCTAAAACTACACCTTCCGTACTGAGTCTTTTGGCAACATCGCTATTTTCAATCGTTAAGATATAAATTGGTGATGCAGGCCAACGATCAATTTCTAATTGTTTAAAGCCGAGTCTGGTTGTCCCTCGGATCTCAAATGAGATATCAGGAAAATCATAATCAGGATCATCTAAATCAATATCTCGATAATAAATATTTTCATCTTTTATCATATTTAAATTATCAAGCAGACCAATGTATTTAACCGTTGAATATAAATCGATATTTGATGATCTAAAATAAAAATTAGATAGTCTTAAATTCTTACTTAAAAAACAGAGCATTGCCCCAACAGCTGCTGTTGTTTTTGGATCATCAATTCGTTCTTGTTTATGAAACGGATACCACCCTCCCGTATAATAGCCATGTAATGGCAAAATTCTTCCTGAAGGTATTGATAAGCGGGAACGGAAATAACTTTGAACTCCAGATAGGCGTGATGGACGACCCGTTAGCAACAATACGTCACATTGATAACAACTGATAATTTCAGATAATGCATCAAATGTCTTACAGATATTATAATAATCACCACGAATGAATAAGTAATGAATACGTTTCAAATTAATCTCTATACTGAGATCAAGCACTGAAAATGTTGGATTATTTAAAGCTCGCCTAATCGGTTCATTAATAAAATTCAAAACATGATCAGTCATAGATGTATGCTGTAATAACTCACTGAAAGTTGTGTTATACACATGTTGATCTGCATGAAGTGGATCGTAAAGCTCATATTGCTTTAACACTTGTAATCCAATTGGCGTAAATAACTGTAAGTTGAGCTGTTGGCGTAATACAGCATCTTGAATAGAAAGTTGCTGTGAACCAATAATCGTTGATAAAATTGGATTTGGATCGGTTAAACCTGCTTTCTTTAAACCATTGGTTAATGAGGTCAATACAACATCTTGAATGATATCAAGTAAAATATCATCCCCAGCAACTTTAAATCCATCACGAAAACGTTGAATAGGAACAATATAAGTATTACTACCATTTGTTTGCTTACTGCTACCATAATCAAGCTTATAGTCATTAATAACTAGGTCAGTTGTACCACCGCCAATATCAACAGTTGCGATTGTCAGTTTTTGCTTATTAACTTTATCAGGACGAACTATTGATGCAATAAATTCTTCACTGCGTCCATTATAATTATTTTGTGTTTCATTAAACAGATAAACAATTTGACCGCAGGTTGCTTCATCCCATTGAATATAAACTTCAGGAATATTTGGCCAAATACTATTTAATTGATCACGGTTACTAAAATCAATATTACTATCTGAATTATCCCAACCAAGACTTTTCCAAACAAGTCCTATAGCTTGATAAACACAACTTTTAAAAATTGCCTGTTCAGGTTTAGGCATTGCAGGTGGAATAGTTAAAATGATAGAACGCAAATTACGGGGAGTTTTAGCATGTTCAAGTTTATTACGTTGAGCAACACTATTTATTTGCATTAAAGCATGCATTAAAACTTCACATAGCATGAATGTCATTAATGAACTACGCGAGTATTTGGGATGGAACACTGGCATTTTGCGGTCATATTCTTCTTCAATATCATTACTTAAAATGTGTAGTGCTTCACCATATTCATTAATTAAACTTGAAAAGGGTTCCGCTGTCGCAAACGGTTCATGATCACTTTTTACATAATGAGAATTAAAGCGCCAACCTTGTTCATATTTATCTTTATCCCATAAATAACGTTTTGGACTTGAAAGTCCTGTTGCTCCCTCATTACCTTCACGTCGGCTTGCAAGACGGCTAGCCTCTTTACCTACTCGTACGATACTTGGCCAGCGAAAAGTATCTCGCCTCCCACTTTGTAAAGAAAAATGTTCCTTACCAAAGAAAGTTTGAGCAAATTCAACTCGACTTTCAAAAGGTTCATTGTAAATATGTTCTGGTTGGGTAAGATCTCGAATTTCAAGCTCATAACGATGATTTAAACTATCTTTATCTTGAATATGATCCTCGATTAAGATCCCGCAAGTTCGACTGTTTCCAACATCAAGAATCATATCGACAGGAATTGATTTGACAACATCATTTTTATCGTTTGATACTATTTTGATTGTTGGTAGCTGTATTGAATCTGCGAGCAAATTAAGAATATTCAGATAATGACCATAATAAGCTTTATTACTTATTTCTAATTCAATATCATCTTTGTGTATTTTTAGCCGTTCAGGCTGAGGAGCTAACTCTTGGAACAAGTCAATTAACCAACTTGTTATCCATTTTAGTTCTAGATACCAAGAAACCTGATCTGAGCGATGTGCCAGACTGAATACTGAACCTGTTTTTACATCATTTTCAGTAGGTGCTAAGTAAACAACGTCTTGCATGTTTGCAAAGATTTTAGTATCAAATGCAAAAGTTATACGATGTGTATTGCCATCAGGATCTTCTCCTTCTGGAACGCTAACAATCCTTACGCGACTCCAATTATGAGGTCCTTTATCAAATCGTTCAGGCGGTATTGATCTCAAAACAGGAACAGGCAACCAAATACCATCATACAATTTTAATGATTGGTCAACACTAATCTCTTGTGTAGGGGTTACAGCAAAAGAGAGATTATCTGGTACAAAAAATTTACCATTATTACTATCTTCAATTAATCTAACTAGCGCCCCACTTTCAGAAGGATCAATAAAACTACCATTAATTTTACTGCGCCATTGATTATCTTTCCAATCTATTTTTAGTGCAAAATCAAGAAATTGAATTCCACTATTCATTATCAGTGTAACTTCTTGACCATAATTGCGTGTTTCTGGAAGCATATACAACCTTATTGTTTTTTCATCGTAATTGGGAACGAAGTTCCGTTATCATAAATTCCCTGGCAATCAGCTTGATTATTGTTGCCTGATTTACACTGAATCTTAGGTAATTGATATTTGCTATTATCACTACAAATAGCTTGGTTATTACTACCAATACTTAAATTAGCATTTTGAATACCACTATCAACTTGACCAACGCATTTAACGCCATCACTACGAGTAACGGTAACTTGGCCATTTCCATCTTTAAGTTCATAACTCAATTGTAATGGTTTACCTGTAGCCTTATCTTGAATTCCTCCACTAACAGACCATTGCCCATCCAAAAATTTAGTGGAACCTTGCTTTATTTGATCTGGAGATAATGTTAAGTTATCTACCTTATCCGGATTTATATTAGTATCAGAATTATTATCTTTATTTGACTCTTGAGGTATTTGACCTTTATTATCCTCATCTTTTGAGCCATTCAAATTATCTTTTTTATCAGTCTCAGCTGTGTTAGGAACACCAGCTTTGTCATCTTTATTATTTAAGGCGTCTGGAATTTGATTAATATCACCATTATTATTTTCAATATTGTTTGGTATTGCATTTGGATCAACAGTATTAAGAGCATCCCCTAGAACTTCAGTGTTAATAGGTACACCATTAGCATCAACTAAATTTTTTGAACTATTTTTGATGCCATTAATAACATTAATTTGTCTATCAATTACTTGATCTTTCGTTTTTACTTCTTTTACATCTTGTTTTTGATCTGCTGGCAAAAGTTGATTAATATTATTTTCCTTTGCTATTTCATGATTAATCGAAACGTCCACATTTTGTCGACACCCCCGTAACCCAAGTATTGCCAATAAAAGCAATAATAAAAGCAACAAACCAAGCAACCACGCCCACCAACGTTTCCACCATGGTTTTTTAATTACCTCTGGTTCACTTACTGTTGATGCTAAAGGGGTTGGTTGTTGTATAGATTTCAAACAATTAAATGGTGAATTATTTTGCGGTGTTTGTGGATAAACAAATCCCCAAAAGGTAATCACTGGTTTACCGTTAACAATATAAACAAATTGATTACTAGGAAAACGTATTGCCATCAAATTTGGTTCAGTGCTATCAATATTATTTTTTGGATCATAAATCAGACGACTAAAAAGTAATTGATCACCCGCTAAATTTGGATTGTTCGCAAGTTGTTTACCCAAATTGATAACTTTGTTTTCGAATTCTTTGAGTAAAATCAATGCTTCTTCTTGCTCTGATTCACTGGCAGAGGTCCAAGGAACAATATCATACTGTCCATCAGATTGAGTTGAATCAAAAGGAATATACCAATCAATAATATTACCTTGATCATTGCGTTGTGGAATAGCTAAATAATCAGCATACTGTTTACCTAACTTTACTCTAAACATTTCACGAATTTGGGCAGCAACTAAATAAGCGGCTTTACCGTCATGCCCCAGCATTTTGAAATCTTTTATATCACCACTTCGCAGTAAAGTATTTACCATATATTCCTTCTTATTAATTGTATTTATATTGTTATTATTTTTTTTATAATTGTATCAATTTTAACAAAAAAATTTATTATTGTAATTGTTAAACTCACCGATATTATGTCTTTTATATTTGAATGTTAATTAAAGCTTTATATATTTATTACAGAAAATAATACATTAATAAGTATTAATACAACAAAAATTATAATAACACCACTTAATAGAGTGATTCCCTTTAAATCTTATACTGAAACGTATGCATAACCTGAAACTTTTTTACAAAAACTCTTTATTGCAATTGTTTTAAAAACTCCTCATCAGTTAAAACACGTAATGGTTGCATATCACTTTCACCTTTTATAACCAAAGAGGGATCAGAACGTAAACATGCTCCGCCATAATGTCCACCTACAGTAAAAGTACATAATTGTAGATAACGATCATCAACCTTTGGCAAACACCAGAGTTCTTGATAAATGTTTTCTTGCTTAGCAAACTGTCCTACTGTTTTATCAAGAATCTGTTCTTGACTGCTAATTAATTGAATATCACTTCCCCGACGACCTGCAATAGGTTTAATGGCATAACCTTTTTTAATTAAACTGTCATTAAGTTCAAACGTTGATTCTAATAAATAACGGTGATTAGGGAATAAAGACCACAAAACAGGTAAAATAGCTTTATTACTTGGAATAACCGTCCATAAAGGTTCAAAAACTGAAACTTCAGGTCGTAAAAGCACATCAATTAATCTTACCGCATTTTCAGGATGCCAAGTGCGAATTGGTAAGCCGGCAATCTGAGCTTCACTTTCTTCTCGTAGTTGCTCTAGAACGGTTTCCCATGCCCATGTTTTCCAAACACATGTGACTTGTCGATCTTCATCATCAACTAATCGACCTCGCTTATCCCATTTTAGCCCATTAAGTCCACGTAGAATCTTGCTACTAAATCCTGCTTGGGTAAGGGCTGTTTGCATAAACAATGCATGATAATTTTCTTCACTATCGTTATCTTGCATAATATGAACAAAAGCTTGTGCATCGCTATGTGTCCAACAATTAGCTAAAGAATTGAGTAAACCACTACTTGGATTGACACCCACATTTAATCCTGCTTGAATTGCCCATTTATCAAGAATGTGTCCGGCTTCAGTATGGCAAGAAGCTGAATCAGCGTTATATTCGTAAACTTTAAAACCTCGTTCATCCATGCAAAAATCTAATCGTCCTGTGATCATTTGATAGCGACGCTGTTGCCATGAGAGTCTAAGCCTTGGCCATAATATTTCCGGAATATTAAAATTAATTAATAAGCTATCATCTTTTAATACTTTATCAGTAGCATGTAAATACATTAAATGTAATTCATTGGTTGCACGAATTAACTCTTGTTCGGCGCTTTCTGAAATGGTGAAATAACGATATTGATCGTCATGGCTGATTGCATGCCCTGTGGCTGATACATAGGCATTTTCGAGCGTATCTAATTCATTTAGCCACTTTTTATCAAATTGGCTTTCATTTTCAATATGAGCACTGTGGATCGCTAACAACGGATTAGGTACATTAGGTTGTGGTAAACTATGTTCGGTATTATCTGTTTGAATCATCCAACCAAGAATCGTTGTATCATCAAACGTATCATGTAACTGATAACCGCCATCTATCCTTGTCATAGCAAGCTCACGAGTCCATTGCTGACCAATAGGCAAACGTGTATGTCTTACGTTTTGCTCAGCGATCCGAATTTTATCTTCAAATACTTCGGTAATAATAGCGACATGACCGGTACGATCAAAAAATCCTCCATCATCCCAAACTAATAATGCACCTGCTTCTGGTGCACGTTTACTGCCATTGGCAAATGCTTGTAAAGGTAAAATCGCTTCATTAATAACATGTCTTAAAAATCGTAACGAGAATATCTCATGCGCCATACCCACATCGGTAAATACAATACCGTGATTTAAAAATAAAAATCGCCTAGCAAATTCGACACATTGCCATTTATATCCCATATATTCATGACCAGAATAACTGCGAAATGAGGCATCATTAGGGTAAAGGTTGGAATCTAATGTTTCATAATCAGATGAATAAATTGCAACGCCTCCTGGCGCATAACCTAATAATGTACCAAAAGATTCTTTGTTATTGGACAAAGATGACATGCTGTATTAACCTTATATTTATGAACAAAATGCAAGATAGATTTATCAAGCTATGTTAGAATTTCCCTATCATAGATCAAATTATAAGCTTTAAAAAGCGATGTTTATATTTCATATTACTTGAAGAAGTATAAACAGCCTATATATATTCGTTATTCTTGGTAGTCATACCAATAAAATGAACTAATAAAATGAGAAGTATAAAATTATGCAACAAACAAAATTAAATGAACTATTAGAGTTCCCTTGTTCATTCACCTATAAAGTGATGGGAGAAGCAAAACCAGAGTTGGTTGACAAAGTTGTATCCGTAATTCAACGCCATGCGCCTGGTGATTATACTCCATCTATCAAACCAAGTAGTAAAGGTAATTATCATTCTGTATCGATTACTATTAATGCAACACATATTGACCAAATTGAAAATCTTTATAAAGAATTAGGCGAAATTGATATTGTAAGAATGGTTTTATAATTCATTGCTTTTTTTAAAATTTTTTCGCAAAATAGAGTCTCACACTGCAATAATGAGGCTCTAATATGAAACCAGAAACCATTGCCATCCATACTGGCTATACACCCGAGTTAACAACCCACGCTGTTGCTGTACCTATTTATCAAACCACTTCTTATTCTTTTGATGACACACAACATGGCGCAGATCTTTTTGATTTGAAAGTGCCTGGAAATATTTATACAAGAATTACAAATCCAACTAATGCAGTACTTGAAGCAAGAGTTGCGGCCCTTGAAGGCGGAGTTGGCGCCTTAGCTGTAGCATCAGGTATGGCTGCCATTACTTATGCAATTCAAGCAATTGCTTTTACTGGTGAAAATATTGTTTCAGTTTCTAAGCTTTATGGTGGAACGTATAATTTATTTGCTCATACATTACCTAACTTTGGTATTACAACTAAGTTTGCCCCTCACGATGATCTTGTTGCTATTGAAAAACAGATAGATAACAAAACTAAAGCCATCTATTGTGAAAGTATAGGTAATCCCGCTGGCAATATTGTTGATATTGCGGGATTAGCGGATATTGCTCATCGTCATGGTATCGTTTTGATTGTCGATAATACTGTTGCGAGCCCTGCACTTTGCCGACCTTTTGAATTTGGAGCGGATATTGTCATTCATTCCCTCACTAAATATATTGGTGGACACGGCAATAGTTTAGGTGGAATGATTGTTGATTCAGGTAAATTTCCTTGGAAAGATCATGCGGATAAATATCCAATGTTAAATCAACCTGACCCATCTTACCATGGCGTTTCATATACTGAAACATTTGGTACTGCTGCTTATATAGCGCGTTGTCGTGTTATACCATTGCGTAATATGGGGGCAGCATTATCTCCATTTAATACTTTTTTACTATTACAAGGACTCGAAACATTATCTTTAAGAGTTGAACGTCACTGTCAAAATACCCTAAAAGTCGCCCAATATTTAGAAGCTCATCCCCAAGTTAGCTGGGTAAATTATGCTGGTTTATCAAATCATCCAGAACACCAATTAGCCATAAAACAGATGGATAATGGTTTGCCAGCTGGTATTTTATCGTTTGGTATAAAAGGAGGTAAGCAAGCCGGAGCTAAATTTATTGACGCATTAAAACTGATAATTCGCTTAGTTAATATCGGCGATACTCGTTCACTAGCTTGCCATCCAGCCACCACAACACATAGACAACTTAATAATGAAGAGCTGCAAAAAGCAGGAGTCAGTCAAGAAATGATTCGCTTATCTATTGGTATCGAACATATTGATGATATTATTGCTGATCTAGAGCAAGCCCTTACAGCTGCTTCGAATTGACCTATTATGCAATAAAAAAGTCAGATAGCTAAAAACTATCTGACTCTTTTACTAAAATCAATTAGCCTAAGATTTTAGCTAATTCTTTTGTAACATCAGCAACCGGCTGGGTTCCATCAATACGGAAATACTGTGTACGACCTTCTTTAGCTTCATGTTGATAATAACTAATCAAAGGTTTAGTTAAATCATGATATTCAACAAGACGTTTACGAACAATTTCTTCGCTATCATCTTTGCGAATAGTTAGCGATTCACCAGTAACATCATCAATATTTTCAACTTTTGGTGGATTATGACGTATATGATAAACACGACCAGAAGCAGCATGGATTCGTCGTCCACTCATACGATCAATAATCACTTCATCAGGCACATCAAACTCAAGTACATAATCAACATTAATACCAGCAGCTTTCATTGCATCAGCTTGTGGCACTGTACGAGGAAAACCGTCTAATAAAAAACCATTAGAGCAATCACTTTGTGCAATACGTTCTTTAACTAGTGCTATTACCAGCTCATCAGTAACAAGTTTTCCTGCATCCATAAGTGATTTTGCTTGTAAACCTAATGGGCTACCTGCTTTTACTGCTGCACGTAGCATATCCCCAGTTGAGATTTGTGGGATACCATACTTTTGCATAATAAATTGTGCTTGGGTTCCCTTTCCTGCCCCAGGTGCACCTAATAATATAATTCGCATTAAATAACCTCTTATAACTTTAATATAAATAGTTTTTTCTATTCTGGTAAATAATGAAATATCACTTTACTACTTGATATTAAACCATCTGTTTGACAAATATAATTGATCGAGCCACAGCCTTTAATCATTTGCGCACTTTGTTGGCAAATTGGACATATATATTGTTCAATGTAATGTTGTTGGCATTTAGAACAACTGAAATGTTGAGGAGAAACACTACTCATTTTTTCATTACAGTTTGGGCAAATGCCTTCTTGTCCATGATTAACTGCTATTTTTTTTGGCATAATTTATTTTCGACCTCGAACATGTTTCATCAACCGGCGACGTTTACGTTGCTGTGATGCTGTTAAGCTATTTTTTCGACCTTCAAATGGGTTAGCTCCTTCTTTGAATTGTATTCGAATTGGCGAACCCATAATTTTTAATGAACGTCTAAAATAGTTCATTAAATAACGCTTATAAGAGTCAGGTAAATCTTCAACTTGATTACCATGAATAACAACAATTGGTGGATTATAACCACCCGCATGTGCATATTTTAATTTGACTCGACGACCACACACCAAAGGAGGTTGGTGATCATCTTGTGCCATTTGCATTATTTTTGTTAGTAGTGCCGTATTTACACGACGCGTTGCACAATCATAAGCTTCTTGAATGGAATCAAATAAATTACCAACTCCACTACCATGTAAAGCAGAAATAAAATGTACTCGAGCAAAATCAATAAAATCAAGCCGATCATCAAGAGTTGCCTTGACTTGTTCTTTGATGTCTTGTGATAAGCCATCCCATTTATTAACAGCTATTACAAGTGAGCGACCACTATTTATAATAAAACCAAGTAATGATAAGTCTTGATCTGACACTCCTTCTCTGGCATCAATAACTAAAATCACAACATTAGCATCTTCAATTGCTTGTAATGTTTTAATGACAGAAAATTTTTCAACGGTTTCGGTTACTTTACCTCTTTTACGAACACCTGCGGTATCAATTAAGACGTATTCACGTTCATCACGTGTCATTGGTATATAAATGCTGTCTCGCGTTGTTCCTGGCATATCATATACAACAACACGCTCTTCACCTAATATACGATTAGTTAGTGTTGACTTACCAACATTTGGACGCCCAACAATAGCAACCTTGATAGGTTGATTTATCAGTGATTGAGTATCATCATCAAGGACAAGATCATCATATGACTCGGGCAAATCGTTAGATGATTCATCGTTAACAAAATTATTTTGCTGTTCATCTTTGAATTGAAAAATAGGCTCTAAAACAGTCTCAATTAATGAACTTACTCCTCGACCATGACTAGCAGCAATTGAATGAATCTCACCTAATCCTAACCCATAAAAGTCAGAAATAGCAATATCAGCATCAATACCATCAATTTTATTTGCTACTAAAAATGTAGCTTTCTGGCGGGAACGCAGGTGTTTAGCGATAGCATGATCAGCAGGCATAGCACCTGCTCTAGCATCTACTAAGAAAAGAACAATATCTGCTTCTTCAATTGCTTGTAGGGATTGTTCTGCCATAAAGCTTTCAACCCCATCTTCAGTTCCATCAATACCGCCAGTATCAATGACGATATATTCATGTCCTTTAATTTCGGCTCGTCCATATTTACGATCACGAGTTAATCCGGGAAAATCAGCAACTAATGCGTCTCTAGTTCGAGTTAACCGATTAAATAAAGTCGACTTTCCAACGTTTGGACGACCAACTAGTGCTATAACTGGTACCATGTATATTCTCTATTTACCTTAATTTTTTATAAACGCATAAATATCACCATTTTTAGCTTGAACAATTATTTTATTGTCTACTATTAATGGTCGCGATATTAAACCACTACTACTTACTTGTGTTTTAGCAACGATTTCGCCACTATCTTTATTTAGAAAATACAAATAACCTTCAAAGTCACCTACAATAATATAATCTTGGTAAACAACTGGATCGGTTAATTGACGATGTAAAAGGCTTGGTTGGGTCCAGTCCAGTGCACCACCTTTTTTAGTGATAGCTTGAACATTATCATCCTGATCAACAACGAATATCTGTTGGGAATCAACAGCAAAACTATGTGTTGAACCTAATTGCTTACGCCAAACAACTTGACCATTACTTAGATCCAATGCTGCAACATATCCATTATAACCAATAGAATAAACCAAATTTCCTTCAACAACAGGTGTAGAATCAACATCGTTCAATTTTGCAATTTCAGTTGAACCTGTCGGTTGAGAAATACGTTGCTGCCAAATGAGTTGGCCATCTTTGATATAGTAAGCATTTACTCGCCCACTATCATCCCCCACAATTGCCGCACCATGAACGACCGTTGGTGTTGAATTGCCTCTTAACGACAAAGATGGAGTATCAAGAGTTACATCCCACAGTTCTTCACCGGTATTACGGTTTAGTCCTTGTAAAATGCCATTAGCAGAATGAATAATCAATTTATCCTGAGAAGATACAGGTCGAGCAAGTACTTCGCCGTTTACTTTTTTTTCCCAAACAACTTTACCATTACTACGATCTAAGGCATAAACAACCGCCCGTTCACTTCCAATGTAAACATATTTGTCATCAACGCTTACGCCACCAGAAAACAAAGCTGTTTTGCTACTAAAAAATGTGCTTTGGGATAAATTTACATCCCATATAGTATTACCACTTAATAAATCAATGGCTTTAACTTGTCCACTGCGACTAGCAACATAAACAGTATTATCATAACTAGCAGGACCTAATAAGGAGTAAATTTGCGTATTTCCCGATGTACTATTTCGCCATATTTGCTGAATAGGAAATTGACTTTTTACTGTTGGTGAAGGTGAAATCTGTACGATCTCTTCTTCACCACCAAATAAGGAACATCCCGCAAGTGAACAAATTAAAACACTGGTAAAAAAATATTTTGTTAACTTCATATTCTATGACCCTTATAGCAGGATAAATTAATTTTTACTTTCTTCTGTTGCTACATTATTCCCTTGTGACTCTTGTTCTGCCTTATCTTTTATTGCTTGTTCTTCCTGTTTAGCTTTTAAGTATTGTGCTTCATTTAATTTCATTTTTATGTTTGTTTTTAACTCATTAGTTGAGGATGAAGTCAACGCAAGGTTATATGCATCAACAGCATCACTATAACGAGCCATCTTCACAAATATATCACCACGGATATCGTTTACAATAGTCATCCAACTTTGTTCAGATACCTTACCTAATGAAGTTAAACTATCTTGATATTTTTCTTGTTGATATTGTAAACGAGCTATTCGAATATATGCGATTGCTTTAACGGGTTCTGCATCCGTTTTCTTTAGAGAATCCGTTAGTAAAACTTGTGCGCCTGCATAATCTTTTAATACGTCAACATAAAATTTAGCCGCATTAAAACTAGCAAATACACTATAAATAGTGTCGTCTTTTTTAGCAAAAGCGACTAATTCATTGACAGAATCGGGGTTACTATTATCTAATTTCGCTATTAATTGTTCATATCGTTCTGATGACTCAATTGACTTATCTACTTTATAAGATTGCCAATAATGCCATCCATAAAAAGCTAGTAAACCAATTACGATAACTGCAACCATTATTTTCCATTTTTTTGCAAAAAATTCTTTAATCTCCGAAAATTGTTCCTCAGGCGTTAATTGATGACTCACTTTTTTCTCCTATTATCCTTTATAGTATAGCCAAACAAGTTTGAATAATATTTGTTTGCGCTACTTCAACTTGTTCACCGTTTTGTAAATTTTTAATGGTTACTGTTTGGTTTGCTATTTCATTTTCACCAATAATAACCGCTATTTTAGCACCTAATTTATCAGCCTTGGCAAATTGTTTCTTGAAATTACTGGAACCATAATTGGTGACAATGCGTTTTTCAGGTAATCCATCTCGTAATTGTTCTGCTATACATTGTGCTGCTGAGATTGTCTTTTCATCACCGGATGAAATCATATAAATATCAATTGAATTATCACAGTTCAATGAAGGGTTGACTGCTTGAACTAATAAAACTAAACGCTCAACACCCATAGCAAAACCAACAGCTGGTGTAGGTTGTCCTCCTAGTTGGCTAACAAGACCATCATAACGACCACCACCACAAACGGTACCTTGTGCTCCTAAACTGCTTGTTACCCATTCAAAAACAGTGCGATTATAGTAATCTAATCCACGAACTAACCGTTGGTTAATATTGTATTTGATTCCAGCATTATCTAATAAGCGACACAAACTATCAAAGTGCTCTTTAGATTCCTCATCCAAATAATCAAATAATTTTGGCGCATTATCTAACAATTCTTGTATAACAGGATTTTTTGAGTCAAGAACTCTTAATGGATTGGTATACATTCTACGTAGACAGTCTTCATCCAATTTATCTTTGTGTTGTTCAAGGAAGCTCACTAAAGCATTACGATAATTTGCTCGAGCCTCAAGAGAACCAATTGAATTAAGTTCAAGAGAAGTATGCTGTTCAATACCCAGCGCTTTCCAAAAACGAGCTGTTAATAAAATAAGTTCTGCATCAATATTTGGTCCTTCAAGCCCAAAGACTTCAACACCAAATTGATGAAATTGACGATAACGCCCTTTTTGCGGTTTTTCGTAACGAAAAGCCGGCCCTAAATACCAAAGTCTTTGCTCTTGGTTATAAAAAAGACCATGTTCAATACCGGCACGAACACAACCTGCTGTAATTTCAGGACGCAGAGTAATGCTCTCATTATTACGATCATTGAATGTATACATCTCTTTTTCAACGATATCTGTGACTTCACCTACCGCTCTTTTAAAAAGTGCAGTATCTTCAACAATAGGTGTTCTAATTTCGTTATAACCATAGCTATTTAATACGCCTTTAACGATTTTTTCAATCTGTTGCCAACTTGCACTTTCAGTTGGAAGTAAATCGTTCATTCCACGTATTGATTGAATTTTTTTATCTGTCATTTTTTTATTCACTTTCTTTTAAAATTATAATTCAGTTGTTGAAATTTTATTTTTCAATAATAATGCTTTAGCACGGATTTTAGCTTCTAATTCGTCAATCATTTGCTCATTATCAATACGGCCTATTCGCACACCATCTTCATAAAAGCCACTTTTATTATGACCGCCGGCAACCCCCATAGTTGAAGCTAATGCTTCACCAGGGCCATTGACCACACAACCAATAATTGAGACATCCATAGGTGTAATAATATCTTCTAATCTTTGTTCTAATATATTTACCGTATTTATCACATCAAATTCTTGACGAGAACATGTAGGGCATGCAATAAAATTAATGCCTCGAGCCCGTATACGAAGTGATTTTAAAATATCAAATCCAACTTTCACTTCTTCTGTAGGGTCGGCAGCTAATGATACACGTAAGGTATCGCCAATACCTTCTGATAATAATAATCCCAACCCTATAGCCGATTTAATAGCGCCACTACGAACTCCACCAGCTTCAGTAATACCTAAATGCAATGGTTGCTTAATTTGCTTAGCCAACAATCGGTAAGCATCAACTGCTGTAAAAACATCAGAAGCTTTTACACTAACTTTAAACTGATCAAAATTAAGCCGGTCAAGTATATCAACATGACGCATAGCTGACTCTACAATTGCTTGCGGAGTTGGCTCCCCATATTTTTCTTGTATATCTTTTTCCAGTGAGCCTGAATTAACCCCTATGCGAATTGGAATATTTTTATCTTTAGCACAATCAACAACCGCACGTATTCTTGATTCGTTACCTATATTACCAGGATTTATCCTTAAACAGTCTACTCCATACTCAGCAACTTTCAGAGCAATGCGATAATCAAAATGAATGTCAGCAATAAGCGGAACTTTTGCTTGCTGTTTAATAAGTTTAAAAGCTTCTGCTGCATCCATTGTGGGAATAGAGACACGAACAATATCGACGCCAACACGTTCAAGAGCTTGAATTTGGGCTACGGTTTTTTCAACATCTGTTGTACGAGTATTTGTCATCGATTGAACAGCAATTGGAGCCCCACCACCAATAGGAACATTGCCGACATAAATTTGGGTAGATTCTCGTCTAATAATAGGTGAATCTTGATGACTCATAACATGCCTAATTATATTACAAAATAACTAGCCAGCAATCTTAACAAGATTTAAAGCAAAAGTCTGTATGAGAATAAGAAAATTTGCTAACTATTAACATGTTTAGATAGTGATGGAGAAATATAGTGACTAACTTCCACAAGATTACTTTTATTTTCTTTATTAACATAATATAGGGTAACACCTAATGTGCATAAAAAAACTAGAACAATCATAAGAAATATTTTTTTTCCATGTCTTTTTTTATATTTTTGTGAATAATTTTTCATTTCATAGGATTGGTAGTGGTGGGATAATTCATCAAGATAAGGTTGGTATTCATCAGCGGATAAACCTACTAGTTCAGCATAAGAACGGATATATCCTTTAACAAAAACAAAAGAAGTCCGAATCAATTGTTCTTTTTCAATGTCATCAATTATCGTTTTACGGACATGAATCTTATTGGCAATATCATCTTGAGTGAATCCCATTTGCTCTCTTAAATAGGCAAGCTTTCCTCCCAATGAAATGTTATCCATTATCCCCTCATGTATATAATAATCCAGAAAGATATCTCATTTTTACATATTTTGATAATTAATCAATTTTTTTCGCACTAAACCACTGAGTTGGTTTTGCTATTTCATCTTGTGCTGCAACCAATTGTAATTCATATTCATTTTGTTTTAAAGTTTCGAGCATAACAGCATACACCGCAGCAGTAGTATGTTCTAAAGCTTCTACCAATGATTTTCCAAGTAAAATATTAGCTAAAAATAATCCACTGGTCATATCACCAACACCAACCGGTTGTTTTACACCAAAATCAACTAACGGTCTACTAATGTGCCATGCTTCATTTTGAGTCACAAGTAACATTTCAAAACGATCATTATGATATCCTGCTCGGCTTAGATGTTTAACCAAAATAGCTTTTGGTCCTTTTTCACATATGGCTCTGCAAGCTAATATAGCCTCATCAACATTATTAATGTGTTGTTTACCGTTAAGTTCTTCAAGCTCAAGTATATTGGGTGCCATTATATCTGCCATAGGTAATGCAGTATTACATAAAAATGCAGATACACCTGGTGCAACAAAGCAGCCTTTTTCAGGATGCCCCATCACTGGGTCACAAAGATAAATAGCATTTGGATTAACAGCTTTTACTTTTTTAACAATCTCAATAATGGCATCACCTTGTTCTGGTGATCCCATATAACCACTTAGTACTGCATCGCAACGTTTTAATTCATCAATGGCATTAATTCCATCAACAATCTCAATCAGATGAGATGCAGGCATTACCGTTCCAGTCCATTGATGATATTGAGTATGGTTAGAAAATTGTACTGTATTTAGAGGCCAAACATTTACCCCTATTCGACGCATAGGAAACACAGCAGCACTATTTCCCGCATGACCAAATACCACATGTGACTGAATCGATAAAATACTTTTCATGGAATTATCTCCAAATTAATAAGCAATAATATTTTTTACCACGACGAAGCAAGGTATAACGATTAAAAAGTTTATCATTATCTGAAAAACGATAATCAGTTGTTGTATTACGTTCACCATTAATTGAAATAGCATTCGATTCAATCATAGTTCTAGCTTGCCCTCGTGATGGTGCAAATTGAGCATTGACAATTGCTTGTTGTAAATCAACATCACTTTCAACATCAAGCGTTGGCATGCCATCTTGCGCAAGCTGTTCTAGATCGGCTTGCGATAAATCACTTAATCGCCCTGAAAATAAGCTTTCAGTAATTCGTTTAGCTGCATTTAGTCCTTCTTCACCATGTACTAAACGAGTAACCTCCTCGGCAAGAACATATTGAGCACGAGGTGCAACACCACTATTTTTATCTTCTTCCTCTAATGCATCAATTTCATTTAATGGCATAAATGTAAAGAATTTCAAAAACCGATAAACATCAGCATCAGCAGTATTAATCCAGAATTGATAAAATTTATACGGACTCGTCTTTTTAGGATCAAGCCATACTGCACCACTTTCGGTTTTACCAAATTTAGTTCCATCTGATTTTGTGATCAAAGGTACGGTCAAACCATAAACTTGTTTTTGATGTAAACGACGCGTTAAATCTATACCACCTGTAATATTACCCCACTGGTCAGATCCACCAATTTGTAAAACAACATTATGAGATTTATTTAAGCAAGCAAAATCATAGGATTGTAATAGACTATAAGAAAATTCTGTAAACGAGATCCCTACTTCATCGCGATCAATACGTTGCTTGACAGATTCTTTGTTAATCATGGCATTAACCGAGAAGTATTTACCAATATCACGTAAAAATGTTAGGACGTTCATGCTACCAAACCAATCGTAGTTATTGGCAACAATAGCCGATTGTTCACCACAATCAAAATCTAAGAATGGTGAAACTTGCTGTTTTATTTTTTCACTCCATTCAACAACTGTTTCTTGAGTATTAAGTTTGCGTTCAACGGCTTTAAAACTAGGATCACCAATTAATCCTGTCGCGCCACCAACTAAAGCAACAGGTTTATGACCTGCTAATTGAAAGCGTTTTAAACAAAGTAACGGTACCAAATGCCCTAAATGTAGGCTATCGGCTGTTGGATCAAAACCACAATAAAGCGCAATAGAATTTTGTTCAATTAGTTCTATTAGTGCTTTTTCATCAGTAAGCTGAGCAATAAGTCCTCGCTCTTGCAGTTGTTTGATCACATTTTTTGTCATAATATTCTACCTATTAAATTTTTTACGATTTATATTTTATTTTAAATAATAATCTATTGTGTCTTGTTATGATAACGTTTATACGCTTGTTTGAAATGATCTTCCACTATTTCATTAGGTTTTTTATCAAAAAGGCTAAAAATAATAATGCCAATAGAAGCAAATAAAAATCCAGGAATAAGCGAATAAAGATTAAACCAATTAAAATTAATCCAAAGTAATACAGTTACTGCACCAATTATCATACCGGCTAATGCTCCGTTACGTGTCATACGTGCCCAAAAAACAGAAAATACAATAATAGGACCAAACGCCGCACCAAAACCAGCCCATGCGTGGCTAACCAAATCAAGTACACTGTTATTTGGATTAATCGCTAATAATATTGCTACAATTGATACAATTAGTACCATTATACGCCCAACCCAAACAAGTTCTTTTTGTTTTGCTTTTGGTCTAAAAAATGCGCGATAAAAATCTTCTGTTAATGCACTTGAACAAACCAACAATTGGCAACTTAGAGTACTCATAACCGCAGCTAAAATAGCAGCCAATAAAACACCTGCAATCCAAGGATTGAAGAGTAATTTTGACAATTCAATAAAAATACGTTCATGTTTACCATCATTGATTAGATAGGCTAAACTAGGATTATGAGCAAAAAAAGCAATACCAAAAAAGCCAACAGTAATTGCGCCTCCTAAGCATAAAATCATCCATGTCATACTAATTCGACGAGCATTTTTCATTACATCATGCGAGTCTGCAGCCATAAATCTCGCTAAAATATGAGGTTGACCAAAATATCCAAGCCCCCATCCCAATAGTGAAATAATGGCAACAAAATCCATATGAGCAAATAAATTAACATAATCAGGATTAAGTGATTCAATATAATTCATTGCATCAGTAAATCCACCAGCATTCACCATAACCATAATTGGGGTTAAAATAAGTGCAAACATCATCAAACTAGCTTGAATAGTGTCAGTCCAACTTACTGCTAGAAATCCACCAATAAATGTATAAGCTATCGTTGCTCCAGCCCCAGCTAACATTGCCCATTCATAACTCATACCAAATGTACTTTCAAATAACTTAGCTCCTGCAACTACACCTGAAGCGCAATAAATAGTAAAGAAAATAAGAATAATAATGGCTGAAATAATACGGAGTAATGAGCTTTTATCATCAAATCGGCGAGCAAAGTAATCGGGTAATGTTAATGAGTTATGGTTAATTTCAGTAAAAACACGCAGTCTTCCAGCAATCAGTAACCAATTTAGATATGCACCAATTATTAAACCAATTGCAATCCAGCTTTGCGAAATACCAAACAAAAAAACAGCGCCAGGAAGCCCCATTAACAACCAACCACTCATGTCAGAAGCTCCAGCAGAAAGTGCTGTCACAACGCTACCGATACGACGTCCACCTAATATATAATCACCAAAGTTTTGTGTTGCGCGAAACGCAAAAAAACCAATTGCAATCATTCCTAAAATGTACACAGCAAAGGTGACAATCATTGGTAACGACATTTTTATAATATACCCTGTAAAATGAAATTTAAAATAGTTGGCTAGCTTACCATAAAAAACTTATGCTAAAAAGCAGGCGATTTATAGATATCTATGAACAAAAAAACTAAAGATAACCTGATGCTAACATTAAGAATATTTAATTTATATTTTAATAGCGACCTATCTTCATAGGTATAAGCTATTTAAAAACTAAATTTAACCTACAGATAAACCCTAAATTAGGGTATATAATAAATGGCAAATCACTTTTTCATATAATCATTTTGTGAAACAATTAACTCGAATTCAGATTTTAGAAAGACTAAAAGAACATATTAAAGATCCTACAACTGAGCTTGTATACAAAACGCCTTTTGAATTACTCATTGCGGTTGTACTTTCAGCTCAAGCTACTGATATTAGCGTCAATAAAGCAACGAAACCATTGTTTGCTGTCGCCAATACTGCTGAACAAATTTTAGCCCTTGGCGTTGATAAATTAAAAGATTATATTCGCACAATCGGTCTCTATAATAGCAAAGCCGAAAACATCATAAAAACATGTAAAATATTAGTGGATAAGTATCAAGGACAAGTACCAGAAAATTTTGATTCACTTATTGCATTGCCTGGTGTTGGTCGAAAAACAGCAAATGTGGTACTAAATACCGCTTTTGGTTGGCCAACAATTGCGGTTGATACCCATATCTTTCGTGTCAGTAATAGAACGGGTTTTGCTCCAGGTAAAACAGTTGAGGCTGTTGAAGAAAAATTACTAAAGGTTGTTCCAGAAAAATATAAAATTAATTGCCACCATTGGTTAATTTTACACGGTCGTTATACTTGTATTGCTAGAAAACCCAGATGTGGTTCATGCGTAATCGAAGATCTATGCGAATTTAAAGATAAAATTTACCCTGAGTGAAAAAATAATGCTAAATAAATTCAAATTAACCCACGATGATATCAATTTATTTAAAAATAGCCTTGGAGATACCAAAAAGATAAAGCAAGATACTGTGCTCCACAAACCACAAAAACGCTCACAAAAAGTAATAGAAACCCAAAAACAGCAACATGAAAAAGTTAATACTGAGTTTTATTTTTCAGATGATTATCAACCACTATTACAAGAAGATCCCATTCGTTATAGTAGAGAAAATGCAGATCCTAACGAAGTCAAAAAATTACGACGCGGTTTTTATGAACCTGAATTTTTTTTAGATTTACATGGATTGACACAACGAGAAGCAAAAAAAGAGATAGCCGCGCTTATTGCTGCGTGTTTGCGAGAAAAAACACCATGTGCATGCATTATGTATGGACATGGAAAAAACATATTAAAAAAACAAACACCAATGTGGCTTGCTCAGCATCCACAAATTATTTGCTTTCATCAAGCACCGAAAGAATTTGGGGGCAATGCAGCATTACTCATTTTATTTGATATCAATGATCAATCAGCTAATAATTAATGATAACTAATTGAAACATATAAATGTAAATGTGATAGTCTCGCCAAATTTCTATAACTAATACAGGATTTGTAATAATTTGTAGCAGTATAAGTATATTACCAATGAGTAACGAAAATTGTATAGAGATTTAGCATCGATACCAAATGGAAGTTTTTACTATGAGTTTTTACTATCATTTATTACTACCATTAATCACTTTCATATAATATATGAGTAACATAAAAATGATTAAAAATAAGTTACTACTTGAATATAAACACTTATTGTCAATATGATTGAGGTTAAATTTTTACGTCTCAATACTCTAAATAGCATGAAAATAAAAAAGCCAGCCTAGGTAAACCAAGCTGGCAAACATTGGAAGCAATGTGAGCAATGTCATACTTCTTAGAAGTCTTTCGACGTTCTAACAAAGTACGAATTGATGATAATGATTCTCATTATTAAAAGCAAGCGTTTTTTTTGACTTTTTTAAAATAAATTTTTCATGAATTGTTTTACGAATTAGATCAATATCTAACCAAATAAAAAAACACAAGAAACAAGTAGAGGCGGTAGCCTCTACTTGTAATAGATAATTTAATAAAGTAGTTAAGTTCAGTAGAATATAGAATAGAGACTTATTTATTTTTGATAGATGAACTCAACACCCTCTTCATCACTTTCGTCCCAATCATCAAAATCATCATCGTCAAAAGCTTCATCCATTGCTTGTTGGTGATAATCATCCCACATAAATTCTACTTTTTCAGGTGATGATTCTTCTTGTTCAGCTTCACGCGGATGAGCATTCATGTATTCCATCAAATCCCAACACAAAGCTTTTACACCCTCATGATTAACAGCTGAAATTAAATAATATTTGTCTTGCCAATCAAGTGCTTTGGCAATTTCTGCTGCACGCTTAGCGCTCTCTTCGGCACCCAACACATCCATTTTATTAAATACTAACCAACGTGGTTTATTAGCTAATTTTTCACTATACTGATGTAATTCTTGAATAATTACTTTTGCATTTTCAATAGGATCAGTTCCATCAATAGGCGCTATATCAACTAAATGAACTAATACACGACAACGTTCAAGATGTTTTAAAAAACGGATACCAAGACCTGCTCCATCCGAAGCACCTTCAATTAAACCAGGAATGTCAGCAACAACAAAGCTTTGTTCATTATCCATTCTTACTACACCCAAACTTGGAACTAAAGTTGTAAATGGATAATCAGCAACTTTTGGTTTAGCAGCAGAAACAGAACGAATAAAGGTTGATTTACCTGCATTTGGTAGACCTAACATACCCACATCTGCAAGTAACAATAATTCTAAAAGCACATCACGCTTTTCACCTGGAGTACCATCGGTTTTTTGTCTTGGGGCACGGTTTACCGATGATTTAAAACGAGCATTACCCAAACCATGGAATCCGCCCTTGGCAACTAATACTTTTTGCTGGTGATGTGTTAAATCACCGATAATTTCGCCTGTGTATTTGTCGGTAATACGTGTTCCAACGGGTACTTTAACGGTAATATCTTTACCACGTTTACCTGTACAATCTGAACCTTGACCATTTTGTCCACGTTCTGCGCGATAATTTTTTTCAAATTGAAAATCAACTAATGTGTTTAAATTTTCATCAGCAATAAAAAATACATCACCACCATCGCCACCGTCTCCACCATCAGGTCCGCCTTTAGGTATATATTTTTCTCGACGAAAACCTACACAACCATTCCCACCATCGCCGGCTTCTACTCGGATTGAAGCTTCATCAACAAATTTCATTACTCTTCCCCTTTTTTCCGGTTAATTAGCCAACCTTTTCTTGGATGCCAAATATGGTGTCCAATAGTCGCAAACATAGCGCCTGCAACAACAGATACTGCACCAATATAACCTAAAATATTTAAATATTGCATAGCAAATTTTTCTGGCCAAATTAACGCAAACAAATCGGAAAATATTAGTGCAAATAAAGGCGTTAAAGTTGTTATAGCACTAACTTGTGCTGCTTGCCAGCGTTCCATAGCCATCACTAATGCACCATAAGCAATAATGGTATTTAAACCACAAAATATGATGGCAAACAATTGGGTACCATCCGCATTAGCTATCATGCTAGGTGATGCAAAAGGCCATAAAAATACAGCACAAATAAGGTAAATTAACCAAAGTAGCTGTTCCGCACGTAATTTTTGCAATAAAACTTTTTGAGCCAGCGCATAACATGCCCATGAAACCGAAGCAAGTAAAGCAAGCCATACACCAATGCCATATGTAGACATATTAGCAAAAAGATCAACAATATTTTTATTAAAAAATAGTCCTAATCCAATCAACAATATTGTTATACCAATGATTTGCGTTGACCTTAACCTTTCTTTAAAAATAAAAGCACTTGAAATCATAAATATTACAATACCCATTTGCCCAACAACTTGAGCTGTTGTGGCACTAAGATAGTGTACTGCAGTAGCAAATAATGCAAAATTGCCTAATAATCCAAATCCTGCAACCATCAACAAAATAAAACGACGACGTTTTTTAAAAATTGCTAAATTTGGAAATTGTTTTTTATATGCAAGCCAAATGGTAATACCAATTGCGGAAATAGAAAGTCGCGACCATGCTAAAGTTAGCGGGTCAATCACCACTAACGCATATTTCATTGCAATCGGCACTACGCCCCACATCACCGCAGTTAACATGGCTAATGCAAAACCTAATTTTACATTTTGCTGCTTTATCATATTGCAATTAATTTATGTGAATTTCAAGAAATGAAAAAAGCCCCACAATAACTGTGAGGCTTCTATAACGTCCAAACCGTTTTTAATTAACTGTTAGCAATTACACTAACATAACGACGGTTTTTAGGTCCTTTAACTTCAAATTTTACTTGTCCATCAATTAAGGCAAATAGAGTATGATCACGACCACAACCTACGTTAGTGCCTGGGTGGAATTGAGTTCCACGTTGACGAACTAGAATATTACCTGCAAGAACTTCTTGAGAACCATAACGTTTAACACCTAAACGTTTACTCTGGGAATCACGACCATTACGTGATGAACCACCCGCCTTCTTATGTGCCATTGTTCGATACTCCTATTAAGCGATTGCAGTGATCTTCACATCAGTAAACCACTGACGGTGACCTTGTTGTTTACGATAGTGTTTACGACGACGGAATTTAACAATCTTCACTTTGTCACCACGACCGTGCTCAACAATTTCTGCTTTAATTGTTGCACCTTCAACAAACGGAGCACCAACTTTGATGTCTTCACCATTTGCTACCATTAAAACTTTATCGAAAACAACTTCTGCACCTGTTTCGACTTCAATTTTTTCCAAGCGAACGACTTGTCCTTCGCTAACTCGGTGTTGCTTGCCACCACTTTGGAAAACTGCGTACATACTTAACTCCGCAATAAAAAACAGACGATTACTTGATTGAACATATATGTCTGTATGATTAATCTTATAGGGCGTGAATTTTACGCAAAATTTATGCTTGTTGCAAGCGCTGTTTACTAAAAGATCGCAAAAAGTTACAAAAAAGATCAGAGATATACTGCTTTCACGCTACAATAGTTATAAATTATTATTTATTTAAAATATTTGTAATCCTATAGAGTTTCAATATGTCGGGAAGAAAGGTTCGCTACAATGCCTCTATTACTAGCCGTTTAACACTACTTATGTTCATTTTAGGAGGTATTGCATTAGTAGCATTATCATTATCAATTAGAATCGCCAATGATACCAAAGGCAGTGCTTATATGATTAATCAGTTAGGGTTACTCAGAATGAAAAGTTATCAACTTTTGACAATTATCCCACTATCCCAAAATGATTATAATCATCTTAATATTTTTAAAGAGTTATCATCTTCCAAACAATGTTTACAATTATTTGAACATTACGGCTTAACCAATGAATTTAATCAATTGCAAAATGAGTGGATAAGCAATATAGCACCAAAAATACAACAAGCAAAAAAAAGTGATGAAGTAAAAAATGATATAGATAATTATGTTGATCTCACTAGTAACTTAGTACACAAAATTGATCAGAAAACAGAAAAACAGATCCATTATATTTTTCAGTTACAACTACTATTTATTGTCATTATCATACTTTCTTTGATTATCCAAATCTCCTATTTACGTCGCTATATTTTAGTTCCATGGCAAAAACTGATTGATATGGCAGAAGCGATCTCAAAGCATAACTTCAATAAACGTTTTAACATTCGGAAAAAAAAGAATGAATTTGATTTACTTGGGTTAGCTTTTAATAAAATGTCAGAACAAATAGAATCACAATATTTATTACTTGAACAACGCGTTGCCGAAAAAACATCTGAATTACAAAAGACCAATCAAATTATTTCTTTTCAATATTATGCAACTAAGCAACTACATACTTCAGAACCATTATGTGAGCGTTTTCTTAAAATATTACGAGAATTAGAAGAATTGGTGCCACTCTCGCAATTTCAAATTCGTTTTTATGAATCAGATAATCCAGAACATTATCAACAGATTGGTTATGATAACCAACAAAAATTACCCTATTGTCTTAATCCCAAATGTAATGCCTGTTTAACTCCCTCAAAAATTGATCAAAAAAATGGGGAGCAACGCCTTTGGTATCTTCAAGAAAATGGCGAAAAATATGGAATTTTATTTGCTATTCAACCCGCTAATGTCACACTCACCATTGAACAAGAGAATCTAATTACTGGATTAATTGAACAAATGACCACAGCAATTATGCTTGATAGGCAAATTGAACACCAAAAACAATATTTATTAATGAAAGAGCGTTCGGCAATGGCGCGTGAATTACATGATTCGATAGCCCAATCACTATCTTGTTTAAAAATTTATCTCAGTTGCTTACAGATGCAGTCTGATTTGAATTCACCAACCAGCGTTGATTTACTCACTACTATGCGCAAAGAAGTCAATGTTACTTACTCGCAACTAAGAGAGTTAATCACTTCTTTTCGTTTACGCCTAAACCAAACAGGATTTTATGCAAGCTTAGTTGAATTAGTAGAAGAGTTTAATATCAAATTAAAATTCAATATTCAGCTTAAATATCAATTACCTTTAAATATTATCAATAGTAAATATACCTTTCATTTATTGCAATTTATTCGTGAGGCACTAAATAACGTGTATAAACATGCAAAAGCCTCCAGTGTGATAATAAAATTAGAAATGGATAATAATCAAATTATTACATTGAATATAAAAGACAATGGAATAGGTTTTCAAAGTAAAATTAAACAAGATCACCATTATGGACTTATTATCATGCGAGATAGAATTGAGATATTAAATGGTAATCTAGTCATTGATAGTAAACCCAATAAAGGAACACAAATTGTGGTAACATTTAAAGCGATGGAATCTACTCCACTAAAAATAATAGAAGAGTAACCAATGGAACAAATTAAAAGTTCAATATTACTTATTGACGATCATCCTATGTTAAGAAATGGCGTAAAGCAATTAATTCATACTGTCAATCATTTTGAAATAGTGGGTGAAACAGGTTCAGGAATAGAAGGAATTAAACTAGCTGAAGAGCTCGATCCAGATATTATTTTACTTGATATTAATATACACGATGTCAATGGGTTAGATATTCTTCGAGCTTTACGTGAAAAAAATATCTCTAGTCGTATTATTATGTTTACCGTATCGAATGCAAAAGAAGATATTATTACGGCGCTTAAAATGGGGGCTGATGGTTATCTGTTAAAAGATATGGAACCAGAAGACTTTATCAAAGCATTGCAAGATATCTCAATTGGTAAGGTAATAATGGATGATGCAATTTCGCATATTATTCTCAATTATATGCGTCACGGCGATGAACCGACAACAAAACCGATCCATGATGTCAATCTTCTCACTCCTAGAGAACATGAAATATTTGATCTATTAGTGCAAGGGCTATCCAATAAATTAATAGCTAAAGATTTAGATATTGTTGAAAGCACGGTAAAAGTTCATATCAAAAGCATATTTAAAAAACTTAACTTCAAATCTCGAATGGAAATGACCGTGTGGTATTTACAAAGTAAAGAATAGATCTAGCAATGAAAGACAAATAGTTTTTATCTATTTTATAAAGAATAACAACTATTGAAAATGAATTCTTTAAAGTTTATAAAAACAAGATATGCTATAAATAACAGACAAGTATCTGACTAAAAATTGACATTTACTTGCCTGTTAATATTAATGATTAGAAAACCAATTTAATTTTTCACGCAGTGCAACCACTGGGCCAATAAGAACTAAGCTCGGACTATGCGCTTGCAAAGCCAGATTTGCTAAATTGTCCAACAAACCGGTAATGACTCTTTGCTTAGTACTTGTTCCCTCCTCGATAATAGCAATGGGTGTTTGAGCATTCATACCATGTTTAATCAATTGATTACTGATATTTTCCGCTTGAGAAAGCCCCATATAAAAAACTAACGTTTGTTTTTCTGCTGCTAAGCTTTGCCAATCCAAATGATTACCATTTTTTAAATGTCCTGTAACCAAACGTACACTATGAGCATAATCACGATGTGTTAATGGTATACCACTGTATGCAGAACAACCAGAAGCAGCTGTTATACCGGGCACTACTGAGAAAGGGATATTAGCGTTAAATAATGTTTCTAGTTCCTCTCCACCACGACCAAAAATAAAAGGATCGCCTCCTTTTAAGCGTACTACACGTAATCCTTTTTGAGCCTGTTCTAACAAGATTTGGTTAATTTTTTCTTGTGAAACACAATGATATCCTACTCGTTTACCAACAAAAATACGCTGAGCATCGCGACGAACAAGATTCATAATTTCATCTGATACTAATCGATCATAAACAATAATATCAGCTTGTTGAATTTGTTGTAGTCCTTTTAATGTGAGTAAACCCGCATCGCCTGGTCCAGCACCAACTAAAACAACTTCTCCGCGATCATCAAGTGACATATCAAATAACTCATTAGTCAATAATTCAACGCGTTCTGAATCATTATTTGCAATAGCTTGTGCTAATCTATCATGATTAAAGAGCTTTTCCCAAAATCGACGACGTTCTGTCAATGTTTTATAACTTAGTTTAACTTTATTACGTAAATAACCGGCATATCTCGCTAATTTACCTAAATGTTGCGGTAAAATAGCCTCTAATTTTTCACGTAATAATCGTGCTAAAACGGGAGCATGCCCCGCGGAGGAAACCGCTACCATAATTGGTGAACGGTCGATAATTGAAGGCATAATAAAACTAGCATCTTTTGGAGAATCAACTACATTACAAAAAATACGTCGCTTTTCAGCTTCAATACTTACTAGTTGGTTAGTTTTATCACTATCAGTCGCAGCAATAACAAGCCATTTATCATCTAGTAATTCCGCTTTAAATTCATCTTGGACTAACGTTAATTGTTTTTGATCTTGCCAAACCAAAAATTGTTGGCTAAAAGTGACGGCATTAACAGTGATACTAGCCCCAGCTTCAAGCAACAAACGAGCCTTACGTTCAGCAATTTCACCCCCCCCAACTAATAAACAATGGCGATTTTGTAGTTTACAAAATAGAGGAAAATAATCCATAACACTTTCATTCCTGCACTTTAACTATGTAATTGGCGCTAAGGGCGTTCTGATTTAGGCGTTGCATACCAATATCCTAACCCCATAAAAATAGCCCCAGAAACAATATTACCTAATGAAACCCATAATAAATTATGACCTATGCCAGCTAATGTATAATTATCACTATGGTTACCAAACCAAGACAAAGAAAAAAGTGTCATATTGGCAACCGAATGTTCATAACCACAGGCAATAAAAGCCAGTAAACACCACCAGATAGCAATAAATTTCGCTGAACCTTCAACACGATTAGCCATCCAAATAGCTAAACATACTAACCAGTTACATAATATACCACGAAAAAATAACGCACTAGCGGACGCTGATGTTTTAGCTAACGCAGCGCTATGCACTAAACTAGTATCAGTTGATAGTAAAGGAGTTGCAGCATAAAAGTAAATTATTGCAACAAAAATCGAACCTAGCAAATTTCCTAACCAAGTTTGTGGTAATACAAACCACATTTGTTTATGAGTAATACTTTTACATTTCACACCAAAGGTTAAAAACATGGTATGTCCCGTAAATAACTCGGAACCGGCAATCACGACTAATGTTAAAGCAATCCCAAACGTTGCCCCCATTAATAATGGTCTTAAAGCAGGATCAATTAAATTACCAAGCGTAAAAATAAGAATAATACCAAGCCCAACATATGCACCAGCCATAGCTGAACTTAACCAAAATCCTAATGGATTAGATTTTGCAAATTGAACAATGCGTGCCGCATTAGTGGCACATTTATTGATAGTATCGGTATACATAACAAAGTTATCCTTTCAAATTTTTAATCCGCTTTTACTTGTACAGAGCCATCATCATTCACTTTTACTTCATAATGAGGGACAGAATTATTCTCATCATCGTAACAATAACCATCTTTTAAACGAAAACGCTGTTTTTTAAGTGGGCTAGCGACCCATAATTCATCATTATGCTGACCAATAATGCCACGAGACAACACACTAGCATCAGCAAAAGGATCAATGTTACTTATCGCGTAAAGTTCGTTGGAGTGGTAAGGACGAAAGATCGCTACATGCGCTTTCCCAACTAACGCACAAACACCTGTCTCTGGCAGAATATCCTCTATTTTACAAACAGTTATCCAATCACTCATATTATTGCTCCTCTGATATTGCATAGCGTTCATGTAAACTCGCTGGACGATGTTGATTACGCTCAGAAATAAACTGGACATTTTCATCGCGTTTATTACTATTGATGAAGTGAGCAAATCGATGTTGATTTTCAGGATGTTCAATTGTCTGCTTCCATTCACATACAAATAAACTTCGTAAGCGAGTCATTTCTGTTTCTAGTTCATCATTAATACCAAGTTTGTTATCAATAATCACACTGCGTAAGTAATCAATACCCCCTTCCATATTTTCAAGCCAAACAGACGTACGTTGTAATTTATCTGCGGTACGAATATAGAACATAATAAAACGATCGAGATATTGAATTAAGGTATCTTTATCTAAATCAGCTGCCAATAAATCAGCATGACGAGGCTTCATTCCGCCATTACCACAGACATATAAATTCCACCCTTTTTCGGTAGCAATTACCCCAATATCTTTACCTTGTGCCTCAGCACATTCGCGAGTGCAACCTGATACACCTAATTTAAATTTATGAGGTGCACGAATACCTTTATAACGGTTTTCTAACTCAACGCCAAAACCAACACTATCACCTACACCAAAACGACACCATGTGCTACCTACACAGGTTTTAGCCATTCGTAATGCTTTAGCATAAGCATGGCCACTTTCAAACCCTGCATCAATTAATTCTTTCCAAATAGCTGGTAAATCATCTTTTTGTGCACCAAAAAGACCAATACGCTGTGAACCAGTAATTTTAGAGTAAAGGTGATATTTTTGAGCTATTTTCCCTATGGCGATCAATCCTTCAGGGGTAATTTCACCACCAGCACTACGTGGAATAACCGAATAAGTACCATTTTTTTGAATATTGCCGAGGAAGATATCATTACTATCTTGCAGAGGGATTAGATCTTGTCGCAAAATATAATCATTCCAACATGAAGCTAATAACGAAGCAATTGTTGGTTTGCATATTTCACAACCATAACCAATACCATGTTTATCTATCACTTGCTTAAATGTTTTCAATCCTTCAACCCGAATTAGATGATATAATTCTTGGCGAGAATATTTAAAATGCTGGCAAAGGGCGTGACTAACTTCTATACCTTGTTTTGCTAGTTCTGTATTTAAAACTTGTGTAACCAGCGGTATACACCCCCCACAGCCTGTACCTGCTTTAGTTTGAGCTTTAATGGCAGCTACAGTATGGCAACCAGCATGAATGGCATTGATGATTTTTTCTTTAGTAACATCAAAACAGGAGCAGATTTGTGCAGAATCTGGCAATACCTCCACACCCATTGTTGGCTTAGAACCGGCATGTTCAGGCAAAATCAATGTATCAGGGTGTTCTGGTAGATCCATATTATTGAGCATTAACTGTAATAAATTGCTGTAATCTTTAGTATCTCCTACTAATACCGCACCCAATAATTTTTTATTATCATTAGAAACAACTAATTTTTTGTAAACAGGTATATTTTCATCTAAATATATATAACTACGGCTACCGACCGTTTTGGCTTTGGCATCGCCAATACTACCTACATCAACGCCCATCAGTTTCAGCTTAGCACTCATATCAGCACCATCAAATGGAATATTGCCGCCAAGTAAATGCACAACAGCAATTTGCGCCATTTTATACCCTGGAGCGACTAAGCCAAAGACTTTACCTTGCCAACATGCACATTCGCCAATAGCATATATATCGGGATCAGACGTTTGACAATAATCATTGATGACAATGCCCCCTCGAGCACCAATGTCTAACTGACAATCACGCGCTAACTGATCATTAGCTCGAATGCCAGTGGAAAAAACAATAAAGTCGATTTCTAGTGATGTACCATCAACAAATTGCATTACTTTACCTTGTGGTGTATGCAAAATTTCTTGAGTGTTTTTGCTGGTATGGACACTAACACCCATTTCTTCAATTTTATGGCGCAATTGTTCGCCACCTATCATGTCAAGCTGCTCAGCCATTAAAACGTTTGCAAACTCAACCACATGGGTTTGTATGCCTAAATTTTTAAGTGCTCCTGCAGCTTCAAGTCCGAGTAAACCACCTCCGACTACGGCACCCGTTTTACAATGACTAGCACATTGTGCAATAGCGTCTAAATCTTCAATCGTGCGATAAACAAAACAATCCGCACCATCAGCACCTTTAATTGGGGGAACCCAAGCATAAGAACCTGTCGCTATAATTAACTTGTCGTATTCAACAATTCGCCCAGTCTGTGAATGCACCTGTTTAAGTTGACGATTGATCAATATCACACGTTCATTTAGTAAAATATTGATGTGATGTTCTTCATAAAATCCTTCTTGAACAAGCGATAATCCTTCAGCAGTAAAGTCTGAGAAGTAAGAGGAGAGATGAACCCGATCATAAGCGACCCGAGGTTCTTGACAAAAAATAGTAATATTGAACTGATCAGACTGCATTTTGTCGATAATTTCTTCGACAAAACGATGTCCAACCATCCCATTACCAATGATAACGAGATTGGTTTTACTCATACAAAAGCTCCAATTTATTCTAATTTAAATAATCAATTTTGAGACTATTCCCATTGTATGAAACTTTATACAGAATATAACTACTCTCAAGGGTTACTACTAAAGTAGTAATTTTAAACAATATTATTTAATATCATTATGTTATGGCAATTGAACATATAAGTAAAATTAAAAATGTTATAACACTCTTAAAAATGCGCTTATTAATTAATCGTTAACAGATATAAAAAACCAGTGAAAATGATTGCCAATTAATATTAAATCAGTATAATTAGCCGACTAATTAAATTGAGTAATGATAATTGAATTATAAGTCAAGAAAGCTTCCATCTCGTGAGACAATAGCACGAGCACAAAGATTTAATGATGATATCATTGACGTATCTGGTGTTGACCTAGTTTTAAGTTTGATAACAACAGCTGATTTGATCCGTTCAAATATTTATGCACAACTTACTAAAGATTATGATGTTTCTGAAGGTAAGTTTGCTTTGTTAATGTCATTATATTCAGAAGGTGAAACCAGTGCTGGCGATCTCGCACTCCGTATAGGGGTAACTCCGGCAACCGTATCGGTTATGGTTAAGCGGATGTTAACCGTATCAAATCCATTAATATCCATGACAAAAAACGATGAAGATGGTCGTTCACGTTTGATAACTTTGACAGAAGCAGGAATAACACTTATTCAAAATGCATTACCCGATCACCTTAAATCGATTCGTGCTTTTGCGCAGGTACTAAACTCGCAAGAACAAGAATCTTTAATACTTATGTTGCGTAAATTATTACGAAATAGCTGATTTCAATGAAATTGAAGTCATTCTTTTTAATTAAATAATTAGCTGACTAAATAAATGGAAAATAAGCTGTATATGAAAAAAAATGTCAAAATTCCTGTTATCTTTTTACTTCTTCTATTTTTTGGATCATTTTTAATCTTTTTGGGCTCCCGCAATGATGCTGTAACAGTTGCGAAAAGCATTAAATCAGGAGTGTTAACTGCTGATGAAATTAATGTTGCCTTTCAAAATGTAGGAGGTAAAGTCATTAAGCGATTTGTGGAAGAATCACAGATGGTTAAAAAAGGGGATCCTTTAATGCAATTAGAGGACGTTGATACAAAATTGGCAATTGATCGCTTACAAGCATTAGTTGATAGCCAAAGAGCAGCAGTTAATCAAGAACAAGCTGCAATTGAAATCACTGAAAACGAAACCAATCTTTCTGAACTATCGACTTGGCGTAAAATTGAAGAAGTTAAAGCAAGTTTAGAAGCGGCGAAATCTGCTAGAAATTTGGCTAGTACGGAGTTTGATCGTCAAACACAATTACGTAAAACAGGTGGAAACTCACAATCACAACTTGATAATGCTCGTAATGCTTTTGTTGTAGCCAAAATGCAAGTAATCCAAATTGAAAGCCAATTATCAACATTAATGATTGGTGCTACACCTGAACAAGTCAGTCAATTTGAAAAAACGCAAAATGCTACTGGCATGTCACTACAATCGATTACAATTGCAAGACAAAAGCTTGAAAATCGCCAAAATCAATTAGCACAGCTCAAGGCACAGTTAGCTCAAGGCGAAGCTGATTTAAAACAATTGCAAATCAATTACCAAAGACTCACATTAAAAGCACCTGAAGATGGTAAAGTTTTAAAACTGATGTTTGAAGATGGTGAATTGGCACCAACAGGCGCGCCCGCTGTACTGTTAGAAACCGATCGTAAATATATCGACATTTATGTAAATGAAAAAATGGTCAATGACTACCAACCAGGTACAACTGTTACAGCAAATGCGATTGCTTTGGATAAAGAAGTAAAAGGTAAGGTTCGTTTTGCAACAGCAGCACCATCTTTTGCTGATTTACGCATGACTCGAGAACGCGGTCAAGCTGATTTAACATCTTATCAAGTCAGAATATATATGGAATCAATTCCAAAACTATTAACCGGAATGACACTTGAGGTTAAACAATGATGCAAAACATCATTAAATCTATTCAAGAAGAGCTTGATGCAATGTTATCAGGCCACTTTATCCCGTATTACAAAGTTGCTATAGGGTTAGCCGCTATTGTTGCGCTTATTTTCTCTATTGTACTCAGTCATGGTTCGGTATTTGAAGGTAAAATTGCAGTTATAGACCTTGATGGTTCTAATTATTCGACTGAATTAATTAGTAAAATAAATACTTCTTCTTACATTGAAGTTTCTGAAGTCATCAGATCGCCTGTTAATCCTATAACTTTAGTTTCTCATGATCGTAATTTAGGTGTTTTATATATTCCTAAAGGGTTAGAAAAGAGCTTAAAAAGAGGAGACCAGACTGTTCGTTTAGGTTACTTTTCAGATGATACGAATGAAGCCCAAAATGCTAAAGTACTTCAAAATCTCAACGAATATATACCTGAATTAGGCGCAGAACTGAGTGTGGGTAAAGTTTCGTCATTGGGGTTGGGTCGAGAAGGCACCGAAGCCACTTTATCACCTATGCAGCTAAAATCCCGTAATCTATTTAATCCAGCAAGTTCATCAACAATTTCAACCATCATCTATTTTGTTTACTTTTTCTCATCTTTAACATATGGGTTAACATCATTGATGATTATAGGTCGTTTAAAAATTACTGGATTGTGGAATACCGTTTTAGAAAGAGGCTTTGTCGCTTTATTAGCAAGAACAATACCTTATGCATTATTTTATACTACCGGATTAACATTGATTACCGCAGTACTTGTTTTATTCGGACAATTACGTTTTGATGGTAACTACTTCGTGTTTGTACCGAGTATATTTATGACTGGACTCGCATTTGGTTGGTTAGGTTTTTTACTTTCTTGGAAAACCAATAATCCAGGTGAAGGTGCAAGTAAAATGATATTTTTAGTACCTCCAGGTTTTATTATGGGGGGATCAACAATGGCTGTAGGTATTATGCCAATCTGGGCTTATTATGTTAGCCATGCTTTCCCTTTAGTTTGGTTATTCCGTTTTTTCCGTGATATCGCTATGCGTGGTCGTTCACTCATTGATATGATGTCCACATATGGGATGTTTATTATTTATTTAACCGTTATTGCATTTGTTGTAATGATAGTTTTTAACCAAGTTAAAAAACCTGCTGCACAGCCAGAATTGAATTAAAAAATACAAGTTATTGAAACTATAATATGGTTTCAATAACTTCCCATCCTCGATTTTTTATTTAAATAATTTTTCACGTTAAATCTCGCCAAAATTATCATTATTTCAAATCTAATGATCAAATTTGTGATAGACATCACTTTATAAAATGAAATTATATACTTTCATTTCTTATTCAAATAATTTTTCATCTTTTCATTAACCATTTGAATAAAAATAATAATAGTTTTTTATCTAAAATATAATTTTATTTTTATTCTTTCATTTCGTTTCAAATGAAATGATTTTTAGGTTTTTCTATGCATAATCTGTTTTGTGACTTATTTATCATTTTCAATCCCTTACACGTGTTCAAATTTAATAACAAAATGAAAGATTAATAAGTTGTAACTTTATGACTAATGAAATTATGAACACTCTTGAACGTCGAGAAAAAATTATTCATTTACTGGGTAAAGAAAATACCGTGTCTGTGAATAAATTGAGCAAACTTTTTAAAGTCTCTACAGTCACAATTCGTAATGATCTTCGCCATTTAGAGCAAAAAGGCTGTGTATTACGCTCTTATGGAGGAGCAATGATAAATAAAACTTTTGCTTTTGATAGACCTTTATTTGATAAAAGCCGCATTAATTCAATTATAAAAAATAAGATTGCTAAAAAAGCAGCCGAAATGGTAAATGACGGCGATCGAATTATTCTCGATTCAGGTTCAACAACCGCTGCAATGGTGCCACATTTAGGTAAAAAACAGAATTTAGTCGTTTTTACAAATGCGATTAACATTGCTTATGAATTATCAATCAATACAAATATTGAGGTGATTATTGCTGGCGGCAATATTAGAAAAAAAGCTTACTCTATTTCAGGTTCTACTGTTGAGCAACAATTAAAAATGTACCATTTTAATAAATTATTTTTAGGTGTTGATGGATTTGATCTCAATGCAGGTATTACAACTCCAAATTTTGGTGAAGCTTCAGTTAATAGAGTAATGTGCCAAGTCTCTGAACAAATTATTGCAGTAACAGACTCAACAAAATTCGGTCGAAAAAGTTTCTGCACGATAGAAAAAATTAATCTTATTAACACTCTAATCACTGATTCAAAAATATCCAAAGACCATTTAATGCAATTACATTCACTAGGAATTAATGTGGAAATTGCAGATACATAAATGATCTCATTTTTAACCATATCATTATTCAAAAGGCAGGATCGAAATTATGCAACAGAATTTAAATTATTCATTAGATTGGCTAAAAAAACACGGCGCAGAACATACTGCTAAAGAAATCTGTCAACAACCTAAAATTTGGCGTGATTTATTACAATTAATTGAACAAAACAGAGCTCAATTACAAACATTTTTAGAACCTTTACTGGCGGATCCAAATTTAGAAATTATTTTGACTGGGGCTGGATCATCAGCTTTTGGGGGCGTTGCGCTTGCACCTTGGTTAAGAGAGCATACCCATCGAAATGTTCATGCCTATGGTACAACTGAAATTGTTGCTGACCCACTACAATATCTTTCACCAAATAAAAAAACATTAATGGTGTCATTTGCTCGTTCAGGCAATAGTCCTGAAAGTGTGGCAACAGTTAAATTAGCAGATCAATTAGTTTCTGATTGTCATCACTTATTTTTAATATGTAATCCAAACTGTGCTTTAACCGATTATGCGACTAATAACAATTCATCAAACCGTATTCTTCCACTGGTTATGCCAGAAGGTGCTCATGATTTAGGTTTTGCTATGACGTCAAGTATTAGTAGTATGATACTTGCAACATTACTCCTTTTGGGAAATATTGATCATGTAGAAGCACATGAGGCAGTAATGGAAATTGCTAATATTTGTGAACAAAAAATAGAAAGTTGGCAGAAAATAACTAAACAATTAGCACATAAAAACCATGAAAGAGTTATCTATGTCGGTAGTAGTTGTTTTACTGGTATCGCCCAAGAGTCTGCATTAAAAATTCTTGAATTAACAGCGGGTAAAATAGCTTCTCGATTTGATTCTATTTTAGGCTTACGCCATGGTCCTAAATTCATGATTAATTCACAAAGTTTAGTCATCTGTTTCTTCTCTAACGATCATTATATTAATCAATATGACACTGATTTATTAAATGAATTAGTTAATGACCATATCGCAATGGATGTACTTGCGTTAAGCGGAAAAAATAGTACCGATAAACAAAATATACTTGCAGTAAATAGTAATTTTGCGGATTGCTGGCTGATCTTCCCATATCTTGTTTTTGCCCAGATGCTCGCATTTGAGAAATCATTAAATCATGGATTAACGCCTGATAATCCTTGTCCAACAGGTGAAGTTAATCGAGTGGTAAAAGGCGTTACTATTTACCCATTTGACTAAATTTAAAGTATCCCATTATCACAAAACGAAGGATGTAAAACATATGAGCACTCCGAATATTCTTATGACACGCATTGATAATCGCTTAGTTCATGGTCAAGTTGGTGTAACTTGGGTCAATGCACTTGGGGCTAATTTATTATTAGTTGCTAATGATAATGCTGCACAAGATCCTGTTCAACAAAATCTTATGGATATGGTTATCGCAGAAGGAATACAAACCCGTTATTTTACTTTACAAAAAACCATCGACATTATTGGCAAAGCAGCAGAACGACAAAAAATATTTATTGTTTGTAAAACACCACAAGATGTTTTAACTCTCGTTAAAGGAGGCGTACCTATCAAATTTGTTAACGTAGGTAATATGCATTTTTCGGAAGGAAAAAAACAAATTCATAAAACAGTATCTGTTGATAAAGAAGATATCGTTGCTTTTAAAGAACTTGAACGATTAGGTGTAACGTGTGAGATTCGCCGTGTACCAGATGAGGCTGGTGAAAAAATAATAGATCTAATTGATCAATCCTAACCTAGGAGCAAACTATGTTAATCGATGCATTATTAATTGGATTACTAGCAGGTATCGCTGGTGTAGATTTATTCGATGGTCTAACTCATTTACATAGACCTATTGTAATTGGTCCTTTAGTGGGATTGATTTTAGGTGATATAAAAACAGGATTATATGTTGGTGGTTCATTAGAACTTGTTTGGATGGGAATGGTACCATTGGCTGGAGCACAACCACCTAATGTTGTTATTGGTGGCGTAATTGGTACAAGTTTTGCAATTTTAACTCATGCCGATCCTAAAGTTGCCATTGGTATTGCCGTTCCATTTGCTATAGCGGTACAAGGTTGCATCACTATTTTATTTACTATCTATTCACCAATGATGCACAAATGTGATCGCTATGTTGATCAACTTAATTTCAAAGGTATTGAGTGGGTCAATTACCTTGGCATGATTATCCTGTTTTGCTTTTATTTCATTGTCGCATTTTTACCAATTTACTTTGGTGCTGATGTAGCAACAGATTTAGTAAAAAAATCACCACAATGGTTACTTGATGGATTAAGCGTTGCCGGTGGAATGATGCCCGCAATCGGTTTTGCTATGTTAATGAAGATTATGATGAAAAAAACCTATATTGCCTATTTCATTTTAGGTTTCCTTGGCGTGACATACCTTAACTTACCAATATTAGCAATTGCATTAGGCGCTTTAGCAATTGCAATGATTGATTTCTTTAATTATAGCCGAGTTAACAACGACAATAACAAATCAGTACGGGCAAGTTCTGTGGAGGTAGAAGATGGGATTTAATGACGAAAATGATAGCATAATGGCTGCTAAAGCAGAAAAACGCATGGAACAAGCATTAGCAACAAGTAAAGTATCAACCGATACTTATATTGATCAAAGCCAAAATGTAGCATTAACTAAAGTTGACATTAATCGAATGGCATTTCGTTCTTTAGCTCTACAAGCTTCATTCAATTATGAACGTATGCAAGCTGGTGGTTGGCTTTATACTATTTTACCTGCGTTAAGAAAAATTCATAAAAATTCAGATGACTTAAAAAACTCTATGCATATGCATATGGAGTTTATCAATGTCCATCCTTTCGATGTTACCTTTTTGTCTGGTTTAGTTTTAGCTATGGAAAAAGGCAAAGAAAATATTTCAACAATTCGTTCAGTTAAAGTTGCCTTAATGGGGCCTTTAGGTGGTATTGGTGATGCATTATTTTGGTTAACATTGTTGCCTATTTGTGCTGGAATTGGTGCTTCATTAGCACTAGAAAATAGTTTTTTTGGTCCAATAATTTTTTTATTAATGTTTAATTTAGTCCATTTTGGATTACGTTTTGGTCTTGCTCATTATGGTTATCATGCTGGTACTAGCGCATTACCCTTATTGAAAACCCATACCAAACGCATTTCACATGCAGCATCAATTGTCGGCATGACAGTTATTGGTGCACTTGTAGCCTCTTATGTACATTTATCCACACCATTAGAGATTAATGCAGGTAAGGCTCATATTGCTTTACAAACTGATGTTCTAGATAAACTTATGCCAAATTTATTACCATTAGGATTTACATTAATTGTCTATTATTTAATGAAACGTAATTTCTCACCTGTAAAATTAATTGGTTTAACCGTGGTAATTGGCATATTAGGTAAATTAGTTGGATGCTTATAGAGGTTAGTTATGTTGGGTATCATTTTAACAGGCCATGGTAGCTTTGCTACCGGCCTTTATGAAGCGGTAGTACAAATTATTGGAAAACAAGCACAATTTACTGCTATTAATTTCCCTGATGGGATGAGTAGTGAAGTGTTAGAGCAACAACTGACTGATGCGCTAAAAAAGTGCGATAAAGGTGATGGCGTAATATTTTTTACTGATATTTTAGGTGGTTCTCCATTTCGATTATCTGCAATGTTAAGCTATCAATTTAATAATGTTGAGATAATTAGTGGTACCAATTTACCTATTTTATTAGAAATGTTATTACAACGAGATGAATTAGATGCTGAAAGTTTCCGTCTGAGAGCATTAGATATTGCAAAATCTAGCATAACCAGTTTATGGGATGAAAACATCAAAAAATCAATTGATAAAAAGGAATATTCAGATGGAATTTGAAACAATACATGCTAAGCAAATTCTAACCCCCGTTGGTTGGTTAGAAAATGCAATGGTTACCATTAAAAATGGGAAGATTATAAAAATTGAACAAACAAATAAGATTTTTTCAAACAATATCAAGGTGTTACCTGCACTAATAGATACCCATATTCATGGCGTAATGGGCGCAGATACAATGGATGCAACCCATGAAGCTCTTAATACAATGAGCAGTTTCTTAGCACGACATGGTATTGGTGCTTTTTTAGCTACAACCGTTACAGAAAGTCATGAAAAAATTGAGTCAGCATTAATACAAGTAAAACATAGCATAAAGCAAGGAGTCGCTGGTGCAACTTTATTAGGTTCATATCTAGAAGGACCTTTTTTTAATGCTGTACATAAAGGAGCACATCCAGAAACGCTACTACATGCCCCAGATCGCAACCTTATAGAAAAATGGTTAGATCTTGCTGAGGGCACATTAAAGTGTATAGCTCTTGCTCCAGAGTATCCAAATGCATTAGAAATTATAGAATGGTTACGTTCAATAAATATCAGGGTAATGATTGGACATACCAATGCGGACTATCAAACAACAAAAGCGGCACTACTTGCTGGTGCAAGTGGTGTAGTACATTGTTATAACGGCATGTCAGGTTTGCATCATCGTAATCCTGGCGTAGTTGGTGCAGCCCTAACAATAGATAATTGTCAAACTGAAATTATCATAGATGGTCATCATGTACATCCTGCAGCAGTTAATATTGCCCATAAATGTTGTGGGAAAAACTTATTATTAATTAGCGATGCAATGAGAGCAACAGGGATGTCTGATGGTGATTATCAATTGGGTAAATTAAAAGTACATGTACAAGATCATGTTGTACGTACAGAAGATGGGGGATTAGCAGGAAGTACTCTAACGATAAATCGTGCAGTTACCAATCTTGCCGATTATGCGAATATTTCATTTGAACAAGCGTGGTTACATGGTAGTTCTTATCCAGCAAAAGCATTAGGTATAGATCATTACTTGGGTGATATTGCTGTTGGAAAACAAGCTAATCTAGTTCTATTAAATGCGAATAATCAACTAATGGCAACTATTGTAAATGGTAATATTGTTTATCAAACATCAGCAGATCTTACCGATATTTTGATTTAAAAATCCATAAACTTTTTTATCAAAGTAAGAATCAACGGTGTTCCTTTCTTAGGAGTCCAAATGTTTATCAAATCTATTTTTGTAACTTTTATAGTATTATTAGAATGTATAAGTAACATTGCCAGTGCAGAGTTAATCAAAATTATGTCATTTAATATACATCATAGTGAACAACATGATGGAACAATTAGTATTGCAAGTATTGCCGATAAAATAATCACAGAAAGGGCAGATATTATTGTATTGCAAGAAGTCGATGATAAAACCAAAAGAACCAACAATGTTGATCAATTAGCTCAAATTGCCAAATTAGCCAATTTAAAGTATTACAAATTTGGAGCATTTTTCGATTATGATGGAGGGCAATATGGCATGGGAATTATTAGTCGTTACCCTATTATTGATTCATATAATATTCCTTTACCAGATGGTCCTGAACCAAGAACCTCATTAATGACAACAGTTAATATTAATGGCAAAAAACTAAATGTTATAGGAGTACATCTTTATAGATCACTTGAAGAAAGAATATTACAGGCACAAGCCATTGTTGACTATGTTAAGTCATCAACATTACCTCTAATAGTGACAGGTGATTTTAATACTACTCCAAGCAATAGTTCACCAACTAAATACGTTAATTCAACCATAGATCATGGTAAAGATAACACGCTAATGCAATATTTAACTTCACATTGGACTCGATTAGAAAAAATAGGAAATAAAGTCTCATTTCCTTCAGGCAATATGTGGGATGATGATGGAGAAGGACAAGTCGAAATCGATCACACCTTTATCAAAAATTTGGATATTAATAGTGTAAAAGCGCACTACTTAATTAAAGGAATTGTAAGTGATCACCGACCACTTATAACAGAAATATCATGGTGATATTATCTCTTTAAAAGTTAATTAAGAGGTTTTTATTTATGCGAAAATTAAAAATAATATTAGGTCTGTCTTTTGTTTTATCTTTTTCTGCACAAGCAATAGAGACATTAGACAATTATACTTTAGAACAAGTAGTCGTATTTAGTCGACATGGTTTAAGAGCTCCTCTTGCCAGTCCAACAAGCACGCTTGGTAAAATTACACCCAATCAATGGCCACAATGGGATACTCCTGCCAGTTATTTGACTACTCGCGGCGGGGTATTAGAAAGCTATTTTGGTCATTACTTTAGTGAATGGTTGGTTGATAATAAACTTTTAACCGAAAATACCTGCCCAAGTGAAAATGAAGTGTATATTTACACCAACAGTTTACAACGTACTATTGCAACGGGTCAGTACTTTACAGTTGGTGCTTTTCCTGGTTGTATTGTACCAATTATTCATAAGGAAAAATTAGGTACTATGGATCCCGTATTTTTTCCTGTGATTAGTGATGATAATCCTGAATTTAAACAAGCAGCAATCACTTCAATCAACCAAACTGCTCATGCGAAAGGTATTGAAGGGTTAAATCAAAAACTTAATAACACCTATCAAGATCTGTCTAATATCATAAATTATACCCAATCAACTAATTGTTTGGTCGATAAACAGTGTGATTTTACCGATTTACCAACCAAAATTATTATTGAAAAAGGCAAAGAACCCGGCATAACCGGTCCCCTTCGAACAGGGACATCAATCGCTGATGCTTTTATTTTACAATATTATGAAGGCGCTCCATTGCAAGATATTGCTTGGGGAAAAATAAAAAACAATAAACAATTTGAACAATTAGTTGCGATAAAAGAATATTACAATACTATTTTATTTGGTTCACCCGTTATTGCTAAACAGGTTGCCGCAAATTTAATTAACTATATTAATCAAACTTTCTCAGAAAAAAATCATACCAAATTTACTTTTTTAGTCGGTCATGATTCAAATGTAGCATCATTATTTTCAGCACTAAAAATTAAATCTTATACACTACCTGATCAATTTGAAACGACACCAATTGGTGGCAAAATAGTGTTTCAAAAATGGCGTGATAATCATAGTGGTGAAGCGTTGATGAAAATTGAATATTTTTATCAATCAACCGATCAAATCCGAAATTTAACCCAATTAAATCGTAACAATCCACCCCATAAAGTAACGTTAGCAATGGAAAATTGTCCAACTAATACAATGGGTTTTTGTTCATTTTCGACCTTTAAACAAATCATCGGCAATATAAATAAATAATGCATAACTCCATTGATAATATGTTCAAATCAGGCAAGTGTTGAACATATTATCAATAATTACACGGCAAAAATACTTTGGGATTAAACTATTACTTAATTAAAGCAATAAATAAGTTTATCAATTATGTTTTATATATTGCTTTTTAATATTTCAAAATCGTTCTCGTTTAATTTTTTTATTACTAGCTCGTCAAAAGAATCAATATGTATCATACAATTATTATCAAATGAATTAGGACAGTTGACACTAATAATTTGACATTGTGCATTAAATGCAGATTCAATACCTGCTTTAGAATCTTCAAAAACAATACACTGATCAGCAGGTAATCCAAGTAATTTTGCTGCATGTAAGTAACCGTCAGGAGAGGGTTTAGTATTAATGACCATCTCACCTGTAATAAAAACTTTTGGTTTAGTTACATTGAGAATAGCAAAACGAGAATTAGCTACTTTTTTTGTACCTGAGGTTACAATTCCCCAAGGGATATTAAGTGAATATAATTGCCGTAAGAAATGACTGGCTCCAGATATTTCATCAATATCTTTTATATCTTGAGTCTCTAATTGTTCCATCCAACGATACTCTTGTTCGATAAAACTTTCTGGTTTATTAGGCAAAAATAGTTTTATATTATCGATAGCTTTACGACCATGAATGGTTTTTAATACATATGAATGATTAAGTTTATGACGATCAGCAAATACTAACCAGCAGCGCTCAACTGCTGGTAATGAATTGACTAATGTTCCATCTAAATCAAATAAAATACCCTTTGCTTGCATACTATAATTTCCCTGCACTACCACAAATACGAATCTTTTCTTCAACAATTTTTTTCATTGCTGATTTAGCTGGTTGCATATAATGCCTAGGATCATTAGCATCAGGATGAATTTTAAAATCTTGTTTTAAAGCATCAGAAAAAGCAATTTTTAATTCTGTTGCGACATTCACTTTACAAATACCCAATGAAATAGATTTTTTCACCATTGTTTCTGGAATACCCGAAGCACCATGTAGTACCAAAGGAACTTCAACTTTGTCACGTATTTTTGCTAACCGTTCAAAATCAAGCTTAGGTTCCCCTTTATATAAGCCATGAGCAGATCCAATTGCCACAGCTAAAGAGTCAATTCCTGTACGTTCTACATACTCTTTGGCTGCATCAGGATCGGTAAATGCGCTTTCTTTATCATCAACAACCAAATCGTCTTCCTGCCCTCCTAAACGGCCCAGCTCAGCTTCAACACTTGCGTTATATTTATGGCTAAATGCCACCATTTTACTGACAATATCAATGTTTTCTTCAAATGGATAATGAGAAGCATCAATCATAATTGAACGAATACCTTCCTCGATTTTAGTTTTAATATCACTCAGGTTTTCATGATGATCTAAATGTAACGCAAATGGAAAATGATGGATTTGTGCCGCAGTTTTACAAATATTGATCAAATACTGTGTGCCGGCATAGTTATACGTTGCTGGTGTTGCTGCAAGTATGACAGGCGATTGCATATCTTTTGCTGTATCAATTACAACTTGAATTGTCTCAAGGTTGTGTATATTAAAAGCGGGAACGGCATAATGTTCTCGCTGAGCTTTTTTTAACATCTCTTGACTGGAAATAAGATACATAATTTACTCCTAATTAACCTTATGATTTATATATTTTTTTAACTTTAACTTGTTGATAGTATTGGTCATAGTTACTCATATTGACAAAACCTGTCTGTGATTCCATCGTATTTAACATACCCATCGTCATAGCTCGTTTCAGCATACTGTCTACTGATTCGCTTTCGTGTAAACTTACCGCAAGACCCGCTAATGTGACATCACCTGAACCAACGGGATTAACTACATTAATTTTAGGAATTGTGACTTGATAAAATTGGTCATGACAACGAGCAAACGCACCCTTTTTACCTAACGAAATAATAATGAAAGGAATATCATCTAGCAGAGGATGATTAAGTGCTCTAATTAATGAATTGTTATCACTGTCATCAATATCCATTTGGATGACTTGTTTTAATTCTTCTTTATTGGGTTTTATTAAATAAGGTTTATGTTCGGAAACGAGTGTTGCATGAAGCATTTTTCCAGAAGCGTCAAGCAAAACAGGGATTTGATGCCTATCGGCTTGTTCAATTAAACTTACATAAAAATCGATGGGAAAACCCTGAGGTAATGATCCGGAAATGGTCACAAGATCTGCTTTCTCAAGCAACGTTTGATAGTGTTTTAAAAAAAGATTAGCGTCCTGAAGCTCTAACACAGGACCTGATTCTAAAATTTCGGTTTGGTTTCCTTCATGTAAAATGGCAATACAGTTTCTTGATTCCTGCTTTGTTATATAAAAATCATAATCAATATTATCTTCATCTAATTGTTTTTGGATATAATTCCCAGTTGTTCCACCAATAATACCAGAGGCTAATACTGATATATTTGAAAATTTAATTCCTCTAGTAACATTAAGCCCTTTACCGCCAGCGGTCTTTTTTACATTAGATACCCGATTAATATCATTAATAATTAATTTATTTAATGGGTATGATATATCCACCGAAGGATTCATCGTAATTGTTAATATCATATTCTCACCTACAAATTAATATTGTTGGGAGAAACAACAATCTTAAATGATCACTTTTTAGATAGAATTCATTTTAAGCAAGTATGGAAACAATTCATAAATTATTAAACTGTAATTCGTTATCTTTTAAAAAACGTTAGATCAATTAAACCTACTTTAATCAGGTACCCTATTATCAATCGAAATATTAAACAGCGATTAAACTAACTCCCTGTTTTCCAAATTCCTGCTTACATTTACCATCAACATTGATATCTGTAATAATAGTATTAAGCTTATTTAGTGGTAAAACCACATTAATGCCATTTCGTCCAAACTTAGATGAATCTAGCACTGCAATTACTTTTTTTGCGGTATTAGCCATCACACTGCTAATTGTGTACCCTTCATTAAAGGTTGTTATTCCTCGTTTTGCATCTATACCATCTGCACCAACAAATAAAATATCAGCAGAGATACCATCTAACGATTGCTCAGCAATTTTTCCGTGAAAAGATCGGGTTTTATGCCTAAGTGTCCCACCACACATAAATAACATTATGTCGCTATTATCAGAGAGTATAAAAGCAGAGGTAAGACTATTTGTTATAACAGTAATGTTTTTTAATTTAACCAGCTCTTCGGCTATTAACATAGTAGTACTACCACTATCTAAAATAACAGTATCGCCTTGTTTAACATGTTTTACTGCTTCAATTGCAATTCGTTTTTTATCTTCAATAAATCGCTGATATCGTTCTTCTAACTGCAACTCTTTAAATGACTTTATATCATTATTATTGATGATTTTTGTTGCGCCACCATGAAATCGTGTTAGCTCACCTTGTTTCTCTAATAGTCGAAGATCTGTTCTGATAGTGACTTCTGAAACCTCATATTGTTCCGATAAATCACTGACTAATACTGTTCCTTTCATATTAAGAAATTCTATTATCTGTTGACGTCTTTCACTTGCATTCATATTATTTCCTTTTTCGAAAATTTTTAAGCAGTGTATAACAAACAAAATCAAAAGATAAGCTTTCATTTTTCATAGTTAATCTACAGCAAACTTTTAACTGCAATTTAATAAAATTTTGCCATTCATTGAATGCCCATTTAAATCGCTAACTTTATGAATAAATGTGTTAAAATCACCAATCACAGCGATTAATTCATTAAGATTTATTTTACCTTCTACAAAAAACTGACTTACCAATATCCATTCTTCACCGGGCCATGGCGCAGAATAGTTCATCCAACTTCCTAAAATTTGTAACTCTTTTCGTAAAATAAGACCGAACGTTTTTTCTGATAAGGTAAAATCATTATGGAGAGTACCAACCAAGCCCACTTTAGATCTAGGGCCAGCAATTTCAATGGCTAATCTGACAGTAATTGGCGAACCAGCTGTTTCTAATACAATTTGATCAAAACGATTGTAAGATAAAGCTTGATAAATTTCATCAGAACTAAGATTTTTAGAGTTATAAGTAGCATCAGCACCTAGTCGTTTTGCAAGATTTAGTCGTTCATCATTAATATCTAAAACGGTAATAGAACTCGCACCCATTGCCTTGGCACAAAGCATAGCAAGCAGACCGATTGTTCCACCGCCAACAATTACGACATGTTTATTTTGGCAGCCACCCGCTAATAATAGTGCGTGCATTCCAACTGTCATCGGCTCAAAAAAGGCGCCTTCAAGAGCACTTACCTGTTTTGGTAATTTAAATGCATTTTTTTTATTTAATACAATATATTCAGCAAAACCTCCTGTTATTCTTGAACCCACAAAAGTATAATTTTTACAAAGTGAATAGTAATGCTTTTGGCACTCATCACATTTAAAACATGGTAACAATGGTACACAAGAAATTAAATCACCAATGTCAAACTCAGTTACATCATCGCCTATTTCAATGACAGTGCCACTAAATTCATGTCCAAGCGTAATAGGGTAAAAATGTGCTCCATGATGGAAGATTCTAGGAATATCGGATCCACATAATCCACAATAAGCAACTTTTACTAAAATTTGATCTGGAGATGTAATTTTGGGTATGTCAATATCTTCTATAGATAGAGATCCCCCTTCATTGACAATAACCGCTTTCATTTTATTTTCCTTAATTAGTAATCAAATTATTTTGAGAGATGACTTTCACTGCTTATTCAGTGAAAGCCTTAAAACTACATTTATTTATACGATTTATGGGCTATTTTTTTATTTCACCTGATTGTGCTATTTGTTGTTCTTTTAAAAATAGCTCATATCTTTTAGCTCGCTTCCATGTTAAAAATAGGCAGAAGAGGTAAAACAATCCAATAAAAGCAAAGCCAATAGGTTGTTTTAAGTTCACTAGCTGAACCATAATATAGGTAATTGGTGAGCCACCTTGATCCATTGCTCCTACACTAATACTACTACCATCAGTGACAGTACCGGCATTGATTGCTAGTTGAGTTGTCAAAGGAACCATTTGTGTAGCAATCCAAAGCGTGATAGCAATAATGATTGAACCTGAAATAATGATTCTGAACAAATTACCTTGATGAACAGCCACACCCATTGCGATAAAAAAGCCAATAGTAGCTAAATCACCAAATGGTAAAACTTCATTGCCTGGTAAAATAATGGCAATAAAAATACTTAGTGGTATGAAAATTAAACTAGCAGAAACAACTGTTGAATGTCCTAATAATAAGGCAGGATCTAAACCAATGAGAAAATCTTGTCCACCAAATTTTGATTGTAGATGTTTACGAGCTTGTTTAGATATTGGTGTTAAGCCATCCATAATCGGTTTAATTACACGTGGCATTAATAACATTACCGCAGCTGTCTGAATAGCGAGTTGTAATGTTTCTTTCACACCATATCCAGCTAAAAGTCCTAACATAATGCCCATAAATAAACCAACCGTTACTGGTTCACCAAACGCACCAAACCGTTTTTGCATATCTACAGCATTAAAATTAATCTTATTAATCCCTGGTATTTTTTCAATTACAGCATCGACAAACACCGCAATTGGACCACAATAAGCTGATGTACCATGAGGAACGGCAATCCCTTCAAGTTCAAAAAACTCTTTAGTATCTTTAGAAAACCAATCACCTAATTTATACGCAATAATGGCATGAACAATAACACCTGCAATACCTAACCAGTAGGAACCTGTTGCAATATAAACAAGTGCCCCAGAGAATGTCATATGCCATATATTCCAAATATCGACATTAACGACTCGTGTTAATTTTGCCAATAACATGACAATATTCACTGCGATCGCAATAGGTATCGCAACCAAGGCTATTTGTGATGCCCAAGTCATCGGCGCAGCACCTGGCCATCCAACATCAACCACATTCAAACTGATATCAAATCTTTCGGCCATAGCTTGAGCAGCTGGACCAACTGAACTTGTTAGTAAACCAACAACTAAACCAATACCAACAAATCCTATACCAATATGAATGCCCGCTTTTAAAGCATCACCCACTTTCATTCTTAATGCTAATGAAAATAGAATAATGACAATGGGTAACATTACTGATGGACCAAGATCCAAAATGTACTGCATAATTTCAGTAAACATAGATTTATCCTTTCAATATAGATAAAATTTTATCTTTTAGCTGATCTATCCCAACACCTGAAACAAAAGGCATGCCATGTACAATTGGAATATCACCAAAAGTCTGATCCATTCTTGCTGTAGTACAAATTAAATCGACATCATCAATAAAGGTGTTAATTTCATTAATCCGACATTGAATAAGATCTAATTCGATATTATTTTCTTTACATAAATCTTTTATCTCTTCTGCAGCTAAAGTTGATGTTGCAACTGCACCACCACATGCAACAATAATCTTCTTTTTCATAATGCCTCCTAAATAACTTTTTAATTAAATATCACTTTACTAAAACGCTCTGTAATTTCATCTTGTGGCGCTTTTAATAAGAAGTGATAGAATTTTTTATTTTGTAAATTTGAAAAAAGTGCTTTCAACAAATCAAGTTGATCTTCAGGGGAAGTTACAACTAATGAAATAATGAGGGAAACATCAACAGTACAGTCATCATCAGCTCGATTAAAAGCGACTGGACTTTGAGTGCGAATAATAAAAATTGCGGGTGTATTAGCATGTTCAGCCTCACAATGTGGAATCGCTACAGCATAACCATCAAGGGCAATACCTGTTGGAAATAAAGCTTCTCTTTCAATTAAAGCTTTTAAATGGCTCTTTTTGACAATTTTTTTTTGCTGTAAATGCTCACTAATATAAGTTAATACTTCTTGCTGATTGTCAAATTTGAGCTTGTCTTCGAAAAGAAGCTGACACTTGTTCATATTTAATCTCCATTGTTGTACTTCTATTAAATTCTTTCATTTTACTTTCGAAAACAAAATATATAACGAAAGATTATTTACTTTCGAATTAAAAAGCAAACAGACTTTTATATTTTTGTGATCGAAATCTATTTTTTAAAATAAAGATCAAAACTTAATTTCGTGATTATTTATGTTTATGAGGAAAAATATGATCATGATCACAAAAAGGAGTTTTTTAAATTGAAAAAAAAACCTAATATGTAAAAATGTTACCCGTAACAACATTTCAATTAAGGAGCCACTGTGACGAAAAATAATAAACAAGTTTTTGTATTAATGGGGGTTTCTGGCAGTGGTAAATCCGCAGTTGCCAAACAAGTTTCATACAACCTTGATGCAGCATTTCTTGATGGTGATTTTTTACATCCTAAAGCGAATATCTTAAAAATGCGTAGTGGAACACCATTAAATGACGAAGATCGTTTTCCTTGGCTTAATTTGATTAGTAATGCCGCATTTGCAATGAGCAACGTTAATGATATTTCTATTATCATCTGCTCAGCTTTAAAGCGAAAATATAGAGATATCATCCGTGGCGAAAACGAAAATGTACACTTTATTTATTTAAAAGGTAGTTATGATGTAATCGCTGATCGTTTAGCAAAACGAAAGGGGCATTATCAAAAAACAGGGATGTTGCAATCGCAATTTGACACTCTTGAAGAACCAGCCGCTGATGAAAAAGATGTGTATATCGTCAATATAGAACAACCATTAGAAAGAGTTGTGCATGATACCCAACAAGTTATATGCACTATATGCCAGCGCGATAAATAGAATATAAAATAAAATTATACAAGAGGTTAATGTGAATCCAACTGTCAAAAATGTAACACAGCGAATTATTGAACGTTCCAAAGCTACTCGCACAGCCTATCTGCAAAAAATAGAAGATGCAACACTTAATAAAGTCACCCGCTCTAAATTACCATGTAGCAATTTAGCACATGGTTTTGCAGCTTGCTGTATTGAAGATAAGAATGATTTAAAAAATATTTTGAAAAGTAATATCGGTATTATTAGTTCTTACAACGATATGCTTTCAGCGCATAAACCTTATGAACTCTACCCTGAACAAATTCGCAAAGTATTAAATGAAGTTGGAGCCGTTGGACAAATGGCAGGGGGAGTACCAGCAATGTGTGATGGAGTAACTCAAGGTGAGCCAGGAATGGAGCTGTCATTAATAAGCCGAGATATCATTGCAATGTCGGTTGCTGTGGGTCTTTCACATAATATGTTTGATGGTGCATTATATCTTGGCATATGCGATAAAATTGTACCGGGTTTATTAGTTGGAGCTTTAACCTATGGTCATCTGCCCGCAATTTTTGTACCCGCAGGACCAATGCCATCTGGACTATCAAATAAAGAAAAAGTTCGTATTCGTCAACTCTACTCTGAGGGAAAAGCCTCGCGTGAAGATTTATTAGAGTCAGAAGCTGCATCTTATCATTCTAGTGGTACTTGTACTTTTTATGGAACAGCAAACAGTAACCAAATGGTGATTGAATTAATGGGATTACACTTGCCAGGATCTGCATTTGTCAATCCAGAAACAGCTTTACGTTTCGAATTAACCAATGCAGCAGCTAAACAGATTACTCGCCTGACTAAGCAATCAGGTAATTATATGCCTATTGGAAAAATGGTTGATGAAAGAGTCATCGTTAATGGCTTAATTGCATTACTTGCAACGGGTGGTTCAACTAACTTAACAATGCATATAGTGGCAATAGCTAAAGCTGCCGGCATTATTGTTAATTGGGACGATATTTCAGAACTTTCAACAGTCATACCACTTTTATGTCGAATTTATCCAAATGGGCCTGCTGATATTAACTATTTTCAAGCTGCAGGTGGGACTTCATTATTGGTTAGAGAATTACTTGAAGGTGGTTTATTACACGAAGATGTTGAAACGGTTGTGGGACGAGGATTGAGCCATTACATCAAAGAGCCAATTTTAGAAAATGGTAAACTTATTTTCCGAGAGGGTCCAAATCAATCATTAGATGAAAATGTTATTACATCAATAAAAAAACCTTTTAATTCACATGGTGGATTAAAAGTAATGTCAGGCAACATTGGTAGAGCAGTAATGAAAACTTCAGCTATTGCTCCAGAACATCAGATCATTGAAGCTCCTGCCGTTGTCTTTAATAGTCAATATGACTTAGATGATGACTATAAAGCCGGCAAGTTAGATAAAGATTGTGTAGTAGTAGTTCGTTATCAAGGCCCTAAAGCAATCGGTATGCCTGAACTGCATAAATTGATAACACCATTGGGAGTTTTGCAAGATCGAGGATATAAGGTTGCTTTGTTAACCGATGGTAGATTATCAGGGGCATCAGGTAAAGTACCGGCAGCAATACATGTAACACCTGAAGCCTATGATGGTGGCTTATTAAGTAAAATAAAAAATGGAGATATGATAAGAGTTAATGGACAGACTGGCGAAATAACGTTATTAGTAGACGAGACAGAGCTAGCTAAGCGCCAACCTCATCGCTTTGATTTATCAAATTCACATATTGGTTATGGACGAGAACTGTTTACTATTATTCGGGAAAATTTAACTTCTGCTGAAGAAGGTGCAGTAAGTTTCTAAATTAATAGTTCTGCCGCAATATGCGGCAGAAATCAGTAAAAATATACTGAAACGTACCCTTAACCTGAAACTTTTTGACAAAAATTATTAATAATAACTTTATAAATTATTTCTTGATAAAGTTATCAACCAATAAATTCATTACATCACCTATTTTCCCACTCAAAGAAGCTTTCATACTATAAAGTGCCATCCCCATGACTTGCGAAGCCTTTATCTCAGGTGGCATAACAAGTTCATCCGTACTGGTTTTAACGTCCAAAAGCGCTGGACCACTATGGGTTAAAAATGATTGCATTGCAGCTTCAAGTAAATCTGAATCATCAACTCTTATTGAAAATAATCCCATCGATTCCGCTACTTTGGCAAAATTTGGATTCTGTAAATCAGTATAGTGATTAACCAAACCCTCTACTTTTTGTTCTAATTCTACAAAGTTAAGTGAACTATTATTAAGTACAATTATTTTTATCGGTAATTTTTCTTGGATTGTCGTTAATAAATCGCCCAATAACATACTAATACCACCATCACCTGATAAGGTGATCACTTGACGATTAGGAAACGCTTTTTGAACACCTAAAGCTTGTGGCATAGCATTGGCCATGGTGCCATGTTTTAAACTAATTACAGTTCGTCTTTTGCCATTAGTATTAAAGTGTCGACAAGCCCAAACCATAGCCGAACCAACATCGGCACAAAGCACAGCATCATCGGTTGCATATTTATCAATTAATTCAGTTAAATATTGGGGATGGATAGTAGATTTGGAGGGTAATGCTTTTTTATTCAACTTATTCATAGCACTACTATACAATGTTCGGCATGTTTCTAAAAACTTAGTATCATGCTTTTCGTTAACTAAATGTAACAAAGCAGCTAAAGTTGGTTTACTGCTACCAACAACACCAACATTTACTCGATGACGTCGTCCTAAGTGAGTTGCATCAATATCAATTTGAATAATTGTGGCATTATTTGGATAAAATTGAGACCACGCAAAATCAGTACCAAGCAGAATAAGAACTTCACACTCTTTAATTGCCATCGTTCCTGATTTAACACCAAACATTCCAGTCATACCGACATTATATGGATTATCATATTCAACAAAATCTTTACCTCTAGAGGTATGTACAATAGGAGATTTTATTTTTTCGGCAAATGCAATAAGCTCATTATGAGCATCATATACGCCTTGACCAGCAAAGATGGTCACTTTTTGATTTTTATTTATAATATCTGCAATTTCAGCCAACTCTTTATCTGATGGGCGTATTATTGGTTTAGGATGATAAATCTTGTGACCACATTTATCTTCTACTTTCTCTAAACTAATATTATAAGGAATCACCAACACCGCAACACCGCGTTGATTAATAGCTGCTTGAATAGCCGCAGTAGTGATTTCTCTTACTTGAGTAGCATCACTAATTTCCCGACAAAATACAGAACAATTTTTATATACTGCTTCAAAATCAACTTCTTGTGGAAAATCGTTTCCTTGTTGCGAAGTAATTAACTGACTCGCTAATAAAATAACGGGTACTCTATTTCTTTGTGCTTCATAAATACCATTAATAAAATGTAAACTACCGGGTCCACAAGAACCAGCACAAGCGGTAATTTGATCGGTAAGATAAGCCTCTGCTCCAGCAGCAAAAGCACCAACTTCTTCATGGCGTACATGAACCCACTCAATACCACTTTTTTTAATAGCCGAGGTAATTTGATTTAATGTATCGCCTACAATACCATAACAATGTTTAACACCTGCTTCACCTAAAATATCAACTATAATTTGTGCAACTGTTTTCTTTGATGACATATTCTCTCCTAAACAAGGGTTATCGGTTGAATAAGTTAATTTCAGTAAATTACACCTAAGTTTTGTTAAAGCGAATGAGTTATGAAAAAATAGCAAAAAATGTTAAATAGGTAATAAATGATCAATTATTGTTAAATAAACAGCAATAGAAAATATTCCCTATTACAATAAATCAAGGTATTATGTATAAAATAAAACCTACTTCATTGAGTTATTTTTGTGAAAAACTTGTCATCTGAGCATGGCTTAATGTCATTTACTGCTGCTTTTTTGCCTGATTATTTAACCCAATATTATCCTCTCATCATTGTTTGTATATTGCTATTTATTGCCATTATCTTATTTTCACTTAGCAAGTTAAGAATGGACATAATTGCACTACTTACCATTACGGCTATCACCATGACAGGTGTGTTAACGCCTGCTGAAGCACTATCTGGATTTAGTGACCCCAATATTATCTTAATTGCACTACTTTTTGTTATTGGTGAAAGCCTAGTAAGAACGGGTATTTCATACAAGATGAGCGAATATATTCTGAAAATAGCTGGCCAAAATGATATTCGTATTATCACTTGTATCATGTTAGGCGTCGCTTTACTTGGCTCAGTGATGAGCTCAACAGGCGTTGTTGCTATTTTTATTCCTGTTGCTATTAGTATTGCTAATCATACAGGTATTCATGTAAAAAAACTAATGATGCCTCTTTGTATTGCAGCATTAATTAGTGGCATGATGACATTGGTTGCCACCGCCCCCAATCTAGTAGTAAATAGTGAACTAAGTCGTGCCGCACTTGAAGAGTTTGGATTTTTCTCAATTACGCCAATTGGTATTGGTGTTTTAATTGTTGGCGTTATTTATTGTATATTAACACGCAATTGGTTGCTTACTGCAGAACAGGTTACACCAACTAATATTCAACCACAAAGACGAAAAATAACTGATTTAATTCGAGACTATAAATTAATTGGTCGTGCTCACCGCGCACAAATACTGGCCGGTTCGCCTTTTGTAGGACGAACGATTGATGGTTTACACTTGCGTACTAAACATGGTGTTAATGTTATCGGTATTGAACGTTGGCGTAAATTTCATAAAGTATTAATACCAGTAAATGGTTCAACCGAATTTCGTGAAAATGATATCTTATTATTAGATATGTCGCATTCAGAAGCCGATTACCGAACATTTCTGACAACAAATAATCTGGAACCTAAAATTTTACGCGGTGAATATTTTTCTGAACAAGTTAAAGAAGTTGGCATGGCCGAAGTTGCACTACTACCAGAATCAACACTATGTGGTAAAACACTCAATGAAATAGATTTCAGAGGAAAATACTTTCTAACAGTAATTGGTATTTGGCGCAATCACGCTCCAGTTGAAACAAATAACTTATTCCAAGAACGTTTAGAAATGAGTGATACATTATTGGTCTGTGGAGATTGGGGATCAATTCAAAAACTGCAGACACGTACTAATGATTTTGTGGTCTTAGATTACCCTGCAGATATTGACGATATCGCTCCTGCAAGCTCACAAGCCCCCGCAGCTTTAATAAATTTGGCGATAATGATTCTATTGATGGTAACAGGTATTGTACCAAATGTCGTTGCTGCACTTATTGCCTGTCTATTAATGGGAGCTACTCGTTGTATTGACATGGCCAATGCTTATAAATCCATTCATTGGCCAACATTGATTTTAATTATTGGGATGATGCCTTTTGCTGTAGCTTTAAATAAAACGGGAGGAATTTCGCTAATATCTGAATGGCTAGAAATTCATCTACGATCTTTTGGTCCATACATAGTATTAACCTTTATCTTTTTATTATGCTCAACAGTAGGGTTATTTATTTCTAATACTGCAACTGCAATTTTGATTGCTCCAATCGCAATTGATTTAGCAGTAAAATTTAATTATTCACCTTATCCTTTTGCCATGACTGTCGCCATTGCAACATCTGCGTCATTTATTACACCTGTTTCTTCGCCAGTTAAAACCATGGTTGTTGCGCCTGGTGGATACAGTTTTATTGATTTTGTTAAAGTTGGCGTACCATTAACATTTTTGGTGATGGTAGTAGACATTGCTCTAGTACCTATATTTTTTCCATTTTAAAAATTAATGATGTTTTGATTGCTTATAACAAACGTTTTGTTAAAATTTATTGGTTGAAAAATATATTATTAAAAATAATTAATTGAATTATAGGAAGATAAAGGTGTTAAAAAATGAGTGATATCATACAAACTATTATGGCTCTTATCGTTGTTGCCGCTATTTTTATCGGTTTAGCAACATTTGTTGGACTTATGAATAAGCTTTATTGCCAAAGAATTATAAAACTTGTTGAATCAGGAGAAATGAGCGATGAGGAATTAACAAAAAACTACAATATGTCCAAAAAAAATCAAGATAATACAATGTGGGCATTTTTTATATTTGGGATCTTTTATCAATATGGTTTAAAATTGCAACATAAAGTTTTCGATACCTATAAAGAAGCAATGATTAAACGTAACCTACCTTTATAATTTTGCTACTAATTTTATACAACACAACCCTATATGATAATAAGGTGCTTTCAGTAATAAATAATAGCACCTTTTTTGTTTAAAGATTCTCAACGAAATTTCAACTATAATCATTATTTTTTATTATGGATATAAAACTTATGCAACAGACAACTAAACCGTTAAATATTATTTTTGCCGGTACGCCTGACTTTGCAGCCACTCATTTAAAAGCATTAATTGACTCTAATCATAATGTGATTGCAGTTTTTACACAACCTGACCGTCCTGCTGGACGTGGCAACAAAGTAACAGCCAGTCCGGTTAAACAATTGGCGTTAGAAAATAATCTTCCGATTTATCAACCGGCAACGCTTAAATCATCAGAAGATCAAAAAATCATTAGTGATCTTAATGCTGATATTATGATTGTTGTAGCTTATGGATTGATTTTGCCACAATCAGTATTAGATACGCCAAAACTTGGCTGCTTAAATGTGCATGGTTCGTTATTACCAAGATGGCGTGGAGCAGCCCCAATTCAACGAGCTTGCTGGGCTGGTGATAAACAAACTGGTATAACCATTATGCAAATGGATGCAGGCCTTGATACTGGTGATATGTTATATAAACTAAACTGTAACATTGAACCAACTGATACAAGCGCTTCATTATACGATAAATTGGCTAAACTTGGTCCAAAGGCCTTACTCAAAACACTAGATTTAATCAGTGAAGGCAATATTCACCCTGAAAAACAAGATCCTTCGCAAGCGACTTATGCTAAAAAACTGTCAAAGCAAGAAGCCAAATTAGATTGGCATCTTTCTGCCCAGCAACTTGAGCGCTGTGTACGAGCCTTTAATCCTTGGCCTGTAAGTTATTTTGAAGTTAATAATGAATTGGTTAAAGTATGGCAAGCACAAGCTATTGCAATTAATCACAATAAACCTGTTGGTACCATTTTGCAGGCAGATAAAACTGGAATTTGTATTGCAACCAGTGAAGGAGCATTAAATATGACACTGCTACAACCTGCGGGTAAAAAACCTATGTCAGCACAAGATCTATTAAATTCTCGTAAAGCTTGGTTTGAGGTTGGTGAAAGACTCAATGTAAACGAATAACAATTTAAACATATTAATATTACGGGATGCTATCCTGTAATATTTATCGTTTTTTAGCTAAAAGTGTAGCAAATCTTAATTTAATTCGATTACCATAAATATCCGTTTTGTGTAATTCACCAACATCTTCGTTATACTTTAAAATATCCCAATTTTGATAGTAATGAAGCAATTCTTTCTCTTTAAATGTGAATGAAAATCCAACCTGACAAGGATAATCTTCAGTCGACATAGCACAAACAATTAAATTATATCCACCTGATTTAGTAACTAATTGCATATTATCAATAATGTCTGCAATTCGGTCTGATTGTAAAAACATCATAACTACAGTAGAAATAATGAAATCATATTCACCTTGTAAATTAGCTTGGTTAATATCATAAACATCAGCATTAATGCGAGGTAAATGCTCACTATTAATAATTTGCTCTAAATTATTTATACTTAATTCGGATTTATCAACTGCATCAACATCAAACCCTAACAGCTGTAAATATAGAGAATTACGTCCAGAACCACAACCAAGATCGAGTGCTTTTCCAACCGGTACAATATGGCAAGCAGATATTACTTCAGAATGTGTTTTTGTCATTTGATACTTTTTATGTGTATAGTCTTCGGGTTGACAATAAAAAGCTAATTGACATTGTAAATCATCAGAAACTTCAGCAATACGATGCCATTGCTGAGGTGCGATAAATGGAGGTTGGTGTTGTATATCGTAATGGTGCCGAGTTAAAACTTCACCTTGTTCAGTTAATAACTCAAAATCTAAATAACCAGCAATAATTGTCAATTTTGCCCATGTTCCAACTTGTGTATTGTGTTGTTCGCAAAACATTTGTGGTAGTGTTTTAACATTCCAAACGGGTAACGTTTTATAACAAACTAAATTTTCCATAATAATTTCACCATTTACAAACAATAATAGTTTACTATTATAGTCAACTATTAATAAAATTAACAACGCTTGTTTTAAGCTATGGATCTGAAAACAACCAATCAAAAAATGAATTTTTGTGGCGAAGTTAACTTTATCAACATATAATCATCACTATCCTAAACTATATAGTAAAAATATTAGAGGAAAAATTATGGGATTTTTAGTAGGTAAGCGCATACTAGTTACTGGTGTTGCCAGTAATCGTTCTATTGCTTATGGTATTGCACAAGCTATGCATCGTGAAGGGGCTGAATTAGCTTTTACTTATCAAAATGATAAATTAAAAACACGCGTTGAAGAGTTTGCAGCGGATTTTGGTTCTAAAATCGTCTTACCATGTGATGTGTCACATGATGAAAGCATCACTGAACTTTTTACTGAATTAGCAAAAACATGGGACAAATTTGATGGATTTGTGCATGCAATCGCTTTTGCTCCTGGTGACCAATTAGATGGTGATTATGTTAATGCGGTTACGCGTCAAGGGTTCGCTATCGCACATGATATTAGTTCTTATAGCTTTGTTGCTATGGCAAAAGCATGTCGATCAATGTTAAATCCAAATTCAGCATTAGTAACACTTTCGTATCTTGGTGCTGAACGCGCAATTCCTAACTATAATGTAATGGGATTAGCTAAAGCTTCACTTGAAGCAAATGTTCGTTATATGGCAAACGCCATGGGACCAGAAGGAGTTCGTGTTAACGCAATTTCAGCAGGCCCAATTCGTACACTTGCCGCATCAGGCATTAAAGACTTCAAAAAGATGTTATCTCACTGCGAATCGGTTACTCCTATTCGTCGTACAGTAACAATAGAAGATGTAGGTAATTCAGCAGCCTTTTTATGTTCAAACCTTGCATCAGGAATTACTGGTGAAGTGGTACACGTCGATGGCGGATTTAGTATCGCAGCAATGAATGAGTTAGAACTTAAATAGTTCCCAATACCGTTATTCTCCCGTGAAATTACGGGAGAATATTTCATAGCAAAATAAAAATCAGCTAAAAAACGGATAGTCGCTTATATTTATGTCTACCACCAACTAAAACTGATGAATTAAATATTGCAAAAATATTATGGGAAATTTAATATTTTGCTAAATATCGACACAAATAAGCAGTAGGTTCTACAACTACAACATCAAATTGGCTTTCTCCTGCGATATGGAAAACCTGCCCTACTTCAAAAATCTGCCAATCCTTTGCTGTAGGTAATAGTACTTTTAATGAACCAGTAATCACGGTCATTTCTTCTGGTTTGTCGGTGCTAAAAATATACTCACCAGGTAACATTACTCCAATAGAAGCTTGACCAAGAGAGGCATTTTGAAAACCAATGGACTGCACTTTACCATTAAAATATTGATTTATATTTAACACAATCACTCCTTATCATTTTTAGTTAGTTTCAAATTTTTAATTAATTAAATAAGTCATCTATAAATTATTTAATTACAACTATGAATGATTAATTTCTAAAACAGAATAACTTTAATTTAGCAATGACAGATTTATACAAAACAATATAAAATATTAGTAGACATATTACAAATATTAACCAATTTAAGCATCGCTTTTTCAAAAAATCTTACTGAAGATTCAAAAGGAATCTTCTAATTTTCACCTCAAATTTTTTCAGAAGAAAATAGCATACAGATTAGATTTTTTCCGTTAAAATCTACCTTAATTTGCTCAATAAAAGTTTATTGGAGAAAAAATGAAAATAGCAAAAAATAAAGTTGTCAGTTTAGCTTTTCAAGTTCGAACTAAAGATGGTGTACTGGTTGATGAAGCAACTAAAGCCGCACCTTGTGAATATTTGCATGGAGCAGAAAACTTATTACCAGATTTGGAAAAAGCATTAGAAGGTCGTCAAATCGGTGATAAATTTGATGTTGAGCTAATTAATGCTTATGGTGATTTTAATGATGCACTTGTACAAAATGTTCCACGAGATGTTTTTGTTGGTGTAGATGAATTAGAAGTTGGTATGCGCTTTTTTGCTGATACTCAGCATGGACCGCTACCAGTGGAAATAACAGCAATTGATGGAGATAATATCACTATCGATGGCAATCATATGTTAGCAGGTCAAGATTTGAAGTTTACCGGAGAAGTATTAGCTATCCGTGAAGCAACAGAAGAAGAAATTGCTCATGGACATATTCATGGTGAACATGGTCACGATCATGGACATGACGGTTGTGGCTGTGGTGGACACGATCACGAAGAAGATGATAATCAAGGTTGTTGTGGTGGTGGCCACGGTGGTTGTGGTTGTCATTGATTTTTTCGATAACGATTATAATATTCTAAAGCGCCATTATGAAGTGACCCCATAAAGTTGGACACTTTTATTAAGCGGCTTGTAAGGCCTGATTTCGATATTCAACCGGAGTCAGGCCTTTT
>NZ_JACFQU010000061.1:0-343 GCF_016101285.1 Gilliamella sp. W8136 | reverse complement strand
TATTTCGTTCAGTGTTTTTTTTAATCGTTAATCCTAAAAATTCATTTTACTGAAGCATACCCATAACCTGAAACTTTTTGACAAAAATAACGGACTGCATAATTACCGAAAAATATTCTTTTGAACAATACTGATAAACAATAAATAAGATTTTTATGTGATTGAATCATTGGATTAACTTTTATTTAATAAATTAATTATATTAATAAGTTATAATTTATTTTGTAAAAAATATTCAGGAGTGTATACCGCTTCATTATAAAGACACAATAATTCTAAATATGAATTACAATGATAAAAATAATTTGAATTTATGCATTCTTTATAACTATTTCGTTCAGTG
>NZ_JACFQU010000060.1:0-352 GCF_016101285.1 Gilliamella sp. W8136 | reverse complement strand
AACGGCGAGTAGCGCAGCTTGGTAGCGCAACTGGTTTGGGACCAGTGGGTCGGAGGTTCGAATCCTCTCTCGCCGACCAATTTTAAATAAAAAAGCTTACTCATTGAGTAGGCTTTTTTATTATCTGCATTTTGAGAGGATGAGAACCGACTGGAGGTTCGAGCCGAGCGTAGCGAGACAACGTTGCTTTAGCAACGACCCGTAGGGCGAGCATGAAATGCGAGTAATCCTCTCTCGCCGACCAATTTTAAATAAAAAAGCCTACTCTGAAGTGACCCCATAAAGTTGGACACTTTTATTAAGCGGCTTGTAAGGCCTGATTTCGATATTCAACCGGAGTCAGGCCTTTTAA
>NZ_JACFQU010000008.1:0-165253 GCF_016101285.1 Gilliamella sp. W8136 | reverse complement strand
ATTAAGCCTTAAGACTAATATCAAGTAAGTTATGAAAAATTAATCTCAATTATCAGTCATTGGTCAAGTATGAATGCAAAAACTATATGGATGTGTTTGTCTTTAAGAAGCAACAACTACTAATGAAAGTAAACTTAATAACAATAAAGATAAACTTAAAGCGTTATATGGTTCAACTTCCGTACGCTTACCAGATATTATATACACTCAAAAGCTACCTTATATAAAAGGAAAAAATGGTGATATATATCAAGAATCGTCATCTTATCGAGTTTTGCAACCCTCTGGAAAATAATTAACGGATAAACAATAAAAAATTATCCAATTAATAACCGTAATATTTAGCTAAATCTCCTTTTTAGTTGCAATAACTATAACCAAAAAGCACCAAATTAACATTTCTTTATATTGATAAGTTAGTATTAAAATATAATAATTAAAATCAGTGAGTTGATAGAACCAAAATGGTGATAAATAAATAGTAGAAGTTAAATGGATTTTATATACAAATATAAGTAAAATTACCTGAAATATTTATCTAACTTCAATGATGTTCATAAAATTAAATGTAACGAAACATATTATAGTGGTGATTTGTTAGGTTATAATTGAAGATAAATAATACGATGTTAAATAATGTACTATTATAAAATTTTGATGAAAGAAAGTATAAACAAGGATTTGAAATGAGTAAGTATCGAGGCGTCATTCGATTAGGGGATGATACAGATCATGGTGGTAAAGTCATTACTGGATCAACAACGATAAAAGTATGTGGAAAACCAATTGCACGTGTTGGCGATCTTGTCAGTTGTCCAATACATAAACATGGAGTAAACCCAATTGTTGAAGGTGAAGCAACAATGAAAGATCAGGGCAAAAAAATCGCCTTAGATGGACATCATGCTGCCTGTGGTTGTGCCTTAATCTCTTCACTGCCAGAAGTAGGAAAAAGCTGATGGCTATTGATTTTGAATCCTTACCCAAACCATTGCCCAAAAAAGGAAAAATCAAACTATGGCGTTGGCTTGCACTGCTTATAATATTTTTCCTTATCGGGTTTATCGCTACACTCAGTTATGGTTACTTTTTTGGTATATCTGATTTTTGGTTTATCTGTTGCTCAGGTATAACACCATTTTTATTATGGTCTTTTTGTTTTGTATATAAAATATATATACGATTTTATAATAATATTTATATTGAAGAATGGAATTATAATTGTGAAAGGGAGCATCAACACCTGATTGAGTTTGCAAAAAGAGGATTATATGTTATTAGCCATTCTCTTGAAACCAGTCATGGTAAATATGGAAATGGTGTAGGCGTTGCCGAAAGTAAACTCTCCTTAAGTACAAAACCAGTTGGTAATAATGGTCTATTTTTTAAATATGGTTCCTTAACCGTTCCTGAAAATATCTATCCAAGTGATATGCCCAAAAGGATTGAATTGTTATTTAATAACTGGTTACCTGATTACCAACCGATTCTTAATCAATTATCATCACAACTTAAATTACATGTGCGTATATTTATTGATACGCAAATAACAACTGAAGAGTTAGAAAGGATATGGCTTAAAACATTTGGTAAATTTGTTAAACCAACCAGTTTTGAAATTAACGATTCGGCAACAAGCACCACATTTATCGAATCATGGTTAGATAATAGCGATTATGATAGTGATTTATTGTTGGTGATAAATGCCCACCTTTTTCAATCACCAACCGAAAATGAAGGTGAATTTGCTTCAGTTATTCTTTTTGCAGGAGAAGAAGCAATAGAAGATCCATTATTATCCGATTTTAAAGCTCGAACCGTAAAAGTTCATCGCAGTGAACAAACTTCAACATTAACGGAAACTCTTGATAAAGCACTATTGTGGGGAGAAGATAATCAAAGTGATTATGATGGTATTTGGACAAGCCAAGTATCAGAAGAACAGAATAAATTGATTATGACGCATCTGACTGATATTCAATTTAAATTAAATAATTTTTTTGATGTCGATTTTTCTATAGGTTCAGTTAGAAACTGTGCCTATTGGTTATCTTTAGCATTAGCGGTTGAATATAGTCAAGAAAACAAAAAAAAGCAGCTTGTTTTAATCGGTAAACCCAATGTGACTGCTTTTGTTGTTGCTTTTCCAAATCAGATATAATTTTAAAGGATAAGTGATGATATTTATGAAATGGTATCAACGCTTATCTTATCATTGTTCATTAGCAACCTTTATAAGGTAACTGTTTTTTTATTTACTTCACCTCTTTTCCCATCGCTTGTAAATCAGCATGATAAGAGGATCGAACAAATGGTCCGCAGGCCGCATGAGTAAATCCCATACCTAAGGCAATTTGCTTGAGTTCGTCAAATTCTTCGGGTGAAACATAACGTTCGACGGGTAAGTGATACTTACTTGGTTGTAAATATTGACCCAGTGTTAACATGGTTACGCCGTGAGTTCGTAAATCTTTTAAAACCTGTATTAACTCTTCATTGGTTTCACCAAGTCCAACCATTAAACCGGACTTTGTCGGAATATCTGGGTGTTTTTCTTTAAATGCCGATAATAATTTAAGTGAACCTACATAATTGGCTCCAGGACGTATCTTTTTATATAACCGCGGAATGTTCTCTAAATTGTGGTTAAATACATCAGGTGGATTATCACTTAATACTTCGACAGCCTCATTGATACAACCGCGAAAATCAGGTGTAAGCGTTTCAACTTTAATATTTGGACTTAATGCGCGAATTTCGCGAGTACAGTCTGCAAAATGGCTGGCTCCACCATCTTTTAAATCATCACGATCGACCGAAGTTATTACCACATAACGTAATTTCATCTCTTGAATGGTTTGAGCGAGTTTAATGGGTTCTTCGCGGTCTGGAGGTAATGGTCGTCCGTGCGCAACATCACAAAATGGACATCGTCGTGTACAGATATCCCCTAAGATCATAAAAGTGGCGGTACCATGATTAAAACATTCTGCTAAGTTAGGGCAAGACGCTTCTTCACATACGGAATGTAATCCATGTTTACGCATCGTACTTTTAATATGCGCAATATTGGTGGAATGAACTGGTATTTTGATTTTCATCCAATCGGGTTTTTTTAAAGGTGCTGCATCTTCTAACGTAACGGTTGGAATGAGTCGTGTTTTATCCGCATCTCGATATTTTGAACTTCTGACTATGGTTTCATTATTTTGCATAATAGATATCTTATTAGATTAGTTTGTTAACAGATTAATAAAATTGTTGGTCAACAATTGTTTTAATTCAGAACGGTTAATTTGTGGGACAAATTCTTTTAATTGAGTCATCTGCAATCCTGCGTAACCACAAGGATTAATGTTTTTAAATGGTGCCAGATCCATATCGATATTTAATGCAAGCCCATGCAGTGTACATCCTCGTTTGATATGTAATCCTAAAGAGCAAATCTTTTTGTGATCAATATACACACCGGGAGCTTCTGCTTTAGCATAAGACATAATATCATAATGTGCTAAAGTTTGAATGACGCATTTTTCTAAACAGCTAACAATATCACGAATACCTATTTTACGACGTTTTAAATCAAATAAGATATACATGATTTGCTGACCGGGTGCATGATAGGTAATTTGTCCACCACGATCGGTTGCGACAATTGGAATGTCTGTTTGATGTAATAAATGTTCTGGTTTGCCAACTCTGCCTTGCGTAAAAACAGGATAGTGCTCAACTAGCCATATTTCATCAGGCGTTTGTTCATTGCGATTGAGCGTAAAATCATGCATAGCTTGATAGGTTTGCATGTAAGGTTGAGTATGTAACTCTCTAATTATAATATTGTTTGTGATCATATTATTTTTTGCTCTATGCAAATTTAATTTTTAGTAAATTTACTTCTATATATCAGATTTTACTATAGCTTGACAACACATAGGTAAACAAGGTATAACCGATGTTAGTAGTTCTAGCAATTCAATGTATCTTAAATTTGATTTATATCAAATAATTATCTTTTTCTTTACATAACAATTGAAATAGTTGATTAATTTAATAGGAATTAACATTCTTTTCTAACCAGTTGTCTGCTTTACTTTTTTTTGGAAAATGGCAGACTTATATCCATAAAGCTCCATAATGCAGAGTTGAAGCTTACAAAGTTAGTTATAGTTTTAGCTGTAGCTAAGGATGGCAAATACTGCATTTTTATAAACAAAAAAGAGGTTTTTATATGTCGGACATGCAAATGAATGATATCGATCCTGTTGAAACGCAAGATTGGCTCAAAAGTCTTGATTCAATCATTCGTGAAGAAGGAATTGAACGTGCGCAGTATATTATTGAACAATTAGTCAATAAGGCAAAAGAAGGAGGAGTTCCTTTACTTTTTGGTTCTTCAACCAGTAATTATATTAATACCATTCCGGTAGAAGAACAGCCAGCGTATCCAGGTGATTGGGAAATAGAAAGACGGATTCGTTCAATTGTGCGTTGGAATGCAATTATGATGGTGTTAAGAGCATCTAAAAAGGATTTAGAGCTTGGCGGGCATATGGCATCATTCCAATCAGCAGCAACTTTTTACGAAGTCTGTTTTAACCACTTTTTTAGAGCTAGAAATGACAAAGACGGTGGTGATTTAGTTTATTTCCAAGGTCATATTTCCCCAGGTATCTATTCAAGAGCATTTATTGAAGGCCGACTCACTGAAGAACAACTTGATAATTTCCGCCAAGAAGTTCACGGTAAAGGACTTCCATCATATCCGCACCCTAAATTACTCCCTGAATTTTGGCAATTCCCAACCGTTTCAATGGGATTGGGACCAGTAAGTGCTATTTATCAAGCTCGATTCTTAAAATATTTAAATCATCGTGGTTTAAAAGACACCACAGAACAAACTGTTTATGCTTTCTTAGGTGATGGTGAAATGGATGAACCAGAATCTAAAGGTGCAATTACGGTTGCTACTCGTGAAAAACTGGATAACTTAGTATTCGTCATCAACTGTAACTTACAACGTTTAGATGGTCCAGTTACCGGTAATGGTAAAATCATCAATGAATTAGAAGGTGTCTTTGCTGGTGCAGGTTGGAATGTTATCAAAGTTATTTGGGGTGACCGTTGGGATAAACTCCTACAAAAAGATAAATCTGGCAAGTTAGTAAGATTAATGAACGAAACGCTTGATGGTGATTATCAAACCTTTAAATCAAAAGATGGTGCTTATGTACGTGAGCATTTCTTTGGTAAATATCCTGAAACAGCAGAATTAGTAAAAGATATGTCTGATGAAGAAATTTTCAGACTTAATCGTGGTGGTCAAGACCCATCTAAAATGTTTGCAGCCTTTATGCGTGCTAAAGAGACCAAAGACCGACCAACAGTTATTTTAGCGCATACTATCAAAGGTTATGGTATGGGTGAAGCAGCGGAAGCGAAAAATATTGCTCACCAAGTGAAAAAAATGAATATGGATGGTGTGCGTCATGTGCGTGACTTCTTCAATATTCCTGTTACGGATGATGCTTTAGAAAAATTACCATACATTAAATTTGAAGAGCACACACCTGAATATAAATACATTCATGAACGCCGTAACGCTTTAAATGGTTATGTACCATCAAGATTAACTCATTTTTCAGGAACGGTCTCAATTCCTCCTTTAAGTGAATTTGCTCCACTACTTGAAGCACAAACTAAAGAAATTTCAACAACTATTGCTTTTGTACGAGCGCTTAATATCATGTTGAAAGACAAAGATCTTGCGCCACGTCTAGTACCAATTCTAGCTGATGAAGCTCGTACTTTTGGTATGGAAGGACTATTTCGTCAAATCGGTATTTATAATCCGCATGGTCAACAATATACGCCGCAAGATAGAGAACAAGTCGCTTATTATCGTGAAGATGAAAAAGGGCAAATCCTACAAGAGGGGATCAATGAATGTGGTGCAACAGCATCATGGATTGCTGCGGCAACATCATACAGCACTAATGATTACCCAATGATTCCATTTTACATCTATTACTCAATGTTTGGTTTCCAACGTATTGGTGATTTGATGTGGGCAGCGGGTGATCAACAAGCACGAGGCTTTATGATTGGTGGTACTTCAGGCCGAACAACCTTAAATGGTGAAGGGTTACAACATCAAGATGGTCACAGTCATATTCAAGCTTTAACGATTCCAAACTGCGTATCTTACGATCCTGCTTATGCTTATGAAGTTGCTGTTATTATGCAAGATGGTTTACGTCGTATGTATGGCGATCAAGAAAACGTCTACTACTATATTACGACACTAAATGAAAACTATGCTCAACCTGCAATGCCTGAAGGTGTGGAAGAGGGGATCCGTCGTGGTATCTATAAACTTGACACTGTTCAAGGTCAAAACGGTAAACCAACCGTTCAGCTATTAGGTTCTGGTTCAATTTTACGTCATGTGCGTGATGCGGCGGATATTTTAGCTAAAGAGTATGGTGTTGGTTCTGATATCTATAGTGTCACTTCATTTACTGAACTTGCTCGTGATGGTCAAGATTGTGAACGTTACAACATGTTACATCCAAGCGAAACACCGAAAGTGCCTTACGTGGCGCAAGTAATGAATAATAATCCAGCTGTTGTTTCAACTGACTATATGAAACTATTTGCCGAACAAATACGTGGCTTTGTACCAGCGGAAAATTATCGTGTATTAGGAACCGATGGTTTCGGACGCAGTGATAGCCGTGAAAATTTACGTCATCACTTTGAAGTCGATGCTTCTTATGTTGTCATTGCAGCATTAGGTGAGCTTGCTAAACGGGGTGACATTGAAGCAAGTGTCGTTGAAGAAGCGATCAAAAAGTTCGAGATCAATGCTGATAAACTCAACCCACGTATTGCATAAGAGGTAAAAAGAATGAGTATTGAAATTAAATTGCCTGATATTGGTAATGATGAAGTTGAAGTTACCGAAATTTTAGTAAAAGTGGGTGATAAGGTCGCTGTTGATGATAACATCATGACGGTTGAAGGGGATAAAGCTTCAATGGAAATTCCTGCTCCACAAGCAGGGATTGTAAAATCAATTATTGTTAAAGTTGGTGATAAAGTTAAAACCGGTGTGGATATTATGGTATTTGATGAAGAGGGCAGCGCTGCTGCTCCAGCGCCACAATCAGCATCACAACCTGCTGCACCAAAAGTTGAAGTTACACCGACTACTTCATCAGTGAGTCAAACTGTTGATGTCAATGTTCCAGATATTGGTGGTGACGAGGTTGAAGTTACCGAAATTTCAGTCAAGGTAGGTGATACTGTTGCGATTGATGACAATATTATAACGGTTGAGGGTGATAAAGCCTCAATGGAAATTCCCGCACCAGTTGCCGGTATAGTTAAAAATATTATCATTAAAGTTGGTGATAAAGTTAAAACTGGTTCCAAAATTATGGAATTTGAAACGACTACAGCAGCGGCACCTATGGCTAATAGTGCTGCGACAGCTCCTGCTCCAGCTTCAACACCAACTGCATCCGCACCAGTCTCTGCGGTTGCTGCAACGCCTACTGCATCTGCAACGGTACCAGCCACTTCAGGTAATGATTTTGTTGAAAACGATGCTTATGCACATGCTACACCGTCAGTACGTCGCTTAGCGCGTGAATTTGGTGTTAATTTGGCTAAAGTCACACCAACAGGACCAAAACATCGTATTTTACGTGAAGATATTCAAGCGTATGTTAAAAATGCGGTTAAACAAGTTGAGAGTGGCGCTGCGGGTGGTGCTCTACCAGGCTTATTACCTTGGCCAAAAGTTGATTTTAGTAAGTTTGGTGAAATAGAAAGCTTACCATTAACTAAAATTCAAAAAGTATCAGGCGCTAATTTACATCGTAACTGGGTAATGATCCCTCATGTTACTGAGTTTGATGAATCAGATATTACTGATCTTGAAGCATTCCGCAAACAACAAAATGCCGAAGCTGAGAAGAAAAAACTCGACCTTAAGATCACACCACTGGTCTTTATTATGAAAGCAGTAGCCAGTGCATTAAAAGCTTATCCACGTTTTAACAGCTCACTATCTGAAGATGCGCAAACGCTAATTATCAAAAAATACATTAATATTGGTGTAGCGGTTGATACACCAAACGGACTTGTAGTACCTGTATTTAAAGATGTTGATAAAAAGGGTATTGTTGATCTTTCTCGTGAACTTGCGGAAATCTCTAAAAAAGCACGGGATGGTAAATTAACGGGTAGCGATATGCAAGGTGGTTGCTTCACTATTTCCAGCTTAGGGGGAATTGGTACAACTTCATTCACGCCAATTGTGAACGCTCCGGAAGTGGGTATTTTAGGTGTTTCTCGTTCTAGCATGAAACCTATTTGGAACGGTAAAGAATTTACACCTCGCTTAATGTTGCCATTATCTTTATCTTTTGATCACCGTGTGATCGACGGAGCAGATGGTGCACGCTTCCTAAGTCATATTGTTAACGTTTTATCCGACTTACGTCGTTTAGTGATGTAGTGGGGGAATATAGATTATGAGTCAAGAAGTTAAAACACAACTTGTCGTCTTGGGTGCAGGTCCAGCGGGTTACTCCGCTGCCTTTCGCGCTGCCGATCTTGGGTTAGATGTCACCTTAGTTGAACGCTATTCAACTTTAGGTGGTGTGTGTCTAAATGTGGGTTGTATTCCATCTAAAGCATTACTACATGTTGCTAAAGTTATGGATGAAGCCAAATCATTGACCGCGCACGGTATTCATTTTGGTACACCAAAGCTAGAACTGGATAAAGTGCGAGCTTGGAAAGAAAAGGTCATTAATCAATTGACTAACGGTCTTGCAGGCATGGCTAAAATGCGTAAAGTGAATGTCATTCAAGGTGACGCTCAGTTTACTGGTAGCCATACAATGGATGTGACATCAGCTAAAGGTATTACTAAAATTACTTTTGATAATGCCATTATTGCCGCAGGCTCACGCCCAATTCAATTACCTTTTATTCCTCATGATGATCCGCGAATTTGGGATTCAACGGATGCGTTAGCATTAACTACCATTCCTAAAAAATTATTATTAATGGGAGGCGGAATTATCGGTCTTGAAATGGGAACCGTATACCATGCCTTAGGTTCAGAAGTTGATGTGGTTGAAATGTTCGATCAAGTGATCCCTGCTGCGGATAAAGATGTGATCAAAGTCTTTACTAAGCAGATTCAAAATAAATTCACTCTAAGGCTTGAAACTAAAGTGACGACAGTTGAAGCAAAACACGATGCAATTTATGTCACTATGGAGAAGAAAGACGGCACTACTGAAACTCACACTTATGATGCAGTCTTAGTGGCAATTGGTCGCTCTCCAAATGGTAAACTCATCGGCGCTGAAAATGCGGGCGTAAATGTTACCGATCGAGGATTCATCGAAGTGGATAAGCAAATGCGTACCAATGTTCCTCATATCTATGCTATAGGTGATATTGTAGGTCAACCAATGTTGGCTCACAAAGGGGTACATGAAGGACATGTTGCAGCTGAAGTCATCGCGGGTAAAAAACACTTCTTCGATCCTAAAACGATTCCTTCTATTGCCTATACTGAACCCGAAGTTGCTTGGGTTGGTTTAACCGAAAAAGAGGCAAAAGAAAAGGGCATTGATTACGAAGTTGCGATTTTCCCTTGGTCAGCATCAGGACGAGCTATTGCATCTGATTGTTCAGAAGGTATGACTAAGTTAATTTTTAATAAAGCGGATAATCGTTTACTCGGTGGTGCCGTAGTCGGTGCGAATGGTGGTGAATTACTTGGTGAAATCACCTTAGCCGTTGAAATGGGCTGTGATGCAGAAGATATTGCTTTAACCATCCATGCCCACCCAACACTGCATGAATCAATCGGTTTAGCTTCTGAAATTTATGAAGGTTCTATTACCGATTTACCTAATGCAAAAGCAGTAAAAAAATAAAATTTTAATTTTAAGTTTCCTTCAATAATTTGCCGTCAGTTTACTCTGACGGTTTTTTTTATTTTGTACGTTATGTTAATTAAATTTCATTCTTATAAAAAAGCTCAAAGTTAATTATTAAGTTATTTTCAAGTTAACGACACATTTACTTAATAGAACCTATTTCGTGAAAAGAAAATGAAACGGTATAGACTCCTGAATATTTTTTACAAAATAAATTATAAACTATTAATATAATTAATTATTTTAGATAAAACTCAACCCAATTATTTATTCAAACTAAAATCCTATTCACAATCCTATCGATAGTTTAAAAACTATTTTTTATCGCTGTGCAATCAGTTATTTTGTCAAAAAGCTTCAGGTTATAGCTATATTTGAGTAAAAATCAATTTTTAGGCCTAATGATTTAAAAATAGATGTTACCAAATACCTTTGGGTAATACATAAAATCCAAATTCTACCTATAATTCACAATGATCATTCTTTGCTTAGAATTTAAAATTGGCGTGATTTTATAATAAAATGGTATAGACTCCTGAATAATTTTTACATAACTGATTATAACCAAATGATATAATTAAGTTTTTGAATGTCTTTAACTCTATTATTTAACTACTCTAAAATTTTATTCATAATTTTATTGGTATTTTTAAAGAGAAAATTTTTTTGGTAATTGTTGGTTAGTTATTTATGCCAAAAGCTTCAGGTTATAGCTATATTTGAGTAAAAGTCAATTTTTAGGCCTAATGATTTAAAAACACTCTACAAAATACTTATGCAGAATACATAAAATCCAAATTATACCTACAATTCACAATGATCATTCTTTCTTAGAATTTAGATCTGGCGTGATTTTATAATGAAATGGTATAGACTCCTGAATAATTTTTACATAACTGATTATAACCAAATGATATAATTAAGTTTTTGAATGTCTTTAACTCTATTATTTAACTACTCTAAAATTTTATTCATAATTTTATTGGTATTTTTAAAGAGAAAATTTTTTTGGTAATTGTTGGTTAGTTATTTATGCCAAAAGCTTTCAGGTTATGTTTGAATAGAAGTGATTTTTTAGATATAACTTTTAATAAAAATTCGATGCAAAATACTCAATAAAAAATCTGCAATATCCAAATTTTGTTAATCCTTGTTTGATCATGTTTAAGTAACAAATTTTTAATGATATTTTATTAATATAATTAATAATATCAGTAAGTTATGCATGTAATTTGATTTAAAAAAATACTAAAAAAAGATTGCAAAAAACGCAAAAAAAGGTATTTTATAGACTTCTTAGATTATTTTTTATCACAGCTTTATTCAAGCGTTTTATTTCTAACGAATTTTCAAATAATCAAATTGTTAGTGAAAAATAATCCTAAATACTTATTAATAATAAATAATTCAATAAAACACATTTGCAGTGTACATGAAATATATTGAGGATAGCATGGATAAAGGATCACCCAATCTAGTGGATCAGTTGGGCAATGGTTTAAGTCGGGGTTTAAAGCAAGGTTTAGTTAATGGAGCAGGACATAATCGTTATACACTAAATATTGATGGTTTACCTGCTGAAGTTTCAGTTTTACAAGTTGAGGGTAATGAGCAACTTAACCAGCCTTGGTATTACACCATTACCTTTACCAGCTCGGATAAACAACTTTCTGTTGAGTCATTTCTTAACCAAAATGCCTGTTTGAGTTTTAATCCTGCTAATTCTAGTAGTTTAAGTGACTTTGCAACTCAAGGACTTAATGCACTTAATTCCTTAACTTCGGCTAATCCATTAGATGCATTAAAACAGTCTGAGCCATTAAAACAGTTAGATAAACTTAAACAATCTAATCCACTTGATTCACTTAACTCTTTAACCCAGTTTAATCCGCTTAATCCGTTAAACTCACTATTATCTCAAGGCAGCTCACGCACTCTTTATGGTGTGATAACCCAGTTCAGTCAATTATCAGTCAGTAATGATGAAGCCCGTTATCAGGTTGTCTTGTCCTCGCAATTAGCCAAACTGGCATTAAGTCATAACTGTGCTATTTTTCAGAATCAAAGCGTTATCAGTGTGGTTGAAGAGGTCTTGCGTGGTCATGGTTATACAGGAATTGATTATCGTTTAGTGCTTAAAGAGCAATACCCTGAACGCGAATTTATCACCCAGTGGCAAGAGAGTGACCTTGAGTTTATTCAAAGACTGCTTGCTGATGTGGGGGTCTATTTCCGGTTTGAAACGCATGGTGAACATAATTGTGATGTGATGGTCATCAGTGATTATGAGCAAGGTTATCAGCAGGTGGCTGATATTGTGTACAAACAACCGAGTGGCACACTGGATAATGGCGTTGAAAGTGTCTGGGATATAACCTTACACAGTCAGATGGTGGAATCTTCGGTACAAGTACAAGATTATAACTACCGCGATGCGCAGGCCAATTTACTCGGTGAAGTTAACAGCCAAAGGAAAGATAATACCACTTATGGCACCGATTACCGTTATGATGAGCACTATAAAGGCTTAAATAGCAATGGTAGTAATACCAATAACAATGATATAAATAATTACAACAGTAATGATGATGAAAACAGTGGTGATATTGATACCGATGACAGTCAAGGCAGTAACGGCAATAGTAATGACAACGACAATAATAGCGATAACACTAACAATAGTAATAGCAATAACAACAGCAGTGATATTAACAGTAATCAAGCTAACACCGGTAATGTTGTTGAAAGTGGTGAATGGTATGCCCGCATTCGCCATGAACACGCCATTAGCCGTCAAATTGTTATCCGGGGTAAAAGCAATCAGGCCAATTTAGCTCCTGGTCAACATATCCGCATCAAAGGCAGTACGATTGCCGGAATAGATGAGGGGGTAATGATATTAACGGTGCAAGGACAGGGAAATCGCAGTGAGGCTTATGAGCTGAGTTTTACTGCTATACCATACCAACCATTAAAACCTTACCGCCCAGAGCCGATTCCTTTTCCGACTATTGACGGCACTTTACCGGCACGAGTAACCAGTCCGAATAATGACACCTATGGTTATATTGATACACAAGGGCGCTATCGGGTTAAATTTAACTTTGATTTAAAAGAGTGGCGAAACGGTGAAGAGAGCTTATGGTTAAGACTGGCTAAACCGTATGCGGGCAGTACCTATGGTTTTCACTTTCCACTGATTGATGGCACAGAAGTTGCGGTAGCGTTTACTAACGGTAATCCGGACCGACCTTATATTGCACATGCGATGCATGACAGTCAACACCCTGACCATGTGACCGCCATAAACAAACACCGAAATGTAATTCGTACTCCTGCTAACAACAAACTGCGGATGGATGATAAGCGCGGACAAGAGCACATCAAGTTAGCGACCGAATACGGTAAAACCCAGCTTAACATCGGGCATTTAGTTGACCAAAACAAAGAGCAGCGCGGTGAGGGATTTGAACTGCGCACCGATGAGTGGGGAGCGATTGCGGCCAATAAAGGTTTATATCTGACCAGTCAGACCGAGCCTAAGGCACAGGGTAAACAACTGGATATGCAAGGTGCCATTACCCAGCTTGAAAATGCGTTATCAATTGCCAAAGCACTGCAAAATGCAGCAACTGCCTCTGAAGCCCATGGTGCGGATACTGACAGTCAGGCGCAACTTAAAACAACATTAACCCAATTAGCCCAAAGTGGTATTCTTGCTTATGCACAAGAGGGCATCGCTTTAACCAGTCCAGAAAACATTCAACTGTCCACATCAAACAGCGTTTCAATGACCAGTGAAAACCAAACTGACATTAATGCGTTAAAAAACATAACTGTCTCATCAGGGGAATCCATCGGTCTGTTTGCCCATAAGTCGGGAATGAAAGTCTTTGCTAACCAAGGTGATGTTGAGGTGCAGGCACAAAATGCCAACCTGAATATGGCTGCTAAGCAAGATATTAAAATAGACAGTGTTGATGGAAAATTAACGGTCACCGCAAGTGAAGATCTGAAGTTAATGTGCGGAGGTTCATACATCAAAATCAGTAGTGCTGGGATTGAACTGGGTACGGCGGATAATGTTTATATAAAAAGTAGTGCACTACAAAAAATGGGGCCAGCTTCAATACCGACTCCTTATCTTAGCTTACCTTATGTCAATGGATGTAGCGAATTTTTTATTCTAACGGATCATGAAACCGGCAAGCCTTTACCTTTCCATCCTTATCAAATTGAAATTAATGGACAAATTGTTAGTGGTATCACAGATGCAAAAGGACATACCCGACGAATATTTACTGAGAATCCAGAAACAATTGTCGGTAAGGCTCTTGAGAAAAAATCACAAAATACGTTCGAAGCAAGACATATAGCAACAGGTAAGCGAGTAAAGCTCGATTTTAATGATAGTTAGGATAAAAAACAATGAATGGAATGAGTAATAAAAAAACCGCAAAACCAACAACTGCAGGGCGCAGTACTGCCACAACTCGTCGTGATGCATCCGAATTAGGTACAGTTTTATTAGTAGATAATGCTGTCGATATTTTTTATTTATGTAATAAAATGCAAGCAGCAAAAAATTCTCCCTATATTTGTAAAACAAATAATACGCCTCGATATCAACGACAAGTAACCATGTGGATTAGACAAGATGCTGCAAGTTTTGGGTATCAATTCCCTTATTGCGGTGAGGTAGGATACAACATGACCACTGAACCACCTACACCATTAATGAGTAACAGTGAACCGTCTCGACCAAGTTATTGGCCAGTATCAAAATATCAAATGATCTATCGTGAATACCGCGAAGCGAATATATATGGTGACCCAACAGGAGGTTATCGATTTGATTTTGGTGGCGTTAACGTGGTTGATTCTATGGTTAATAAAACAACACTTGAAAACGAGTTATCGCTAAAGAGAAGTCGTGATAATGACATTGAAAAAGGATATCGAACACTCAATCCTGAGAAAGCAAGTGAGCGATTCCCAAATGGACGAGGTATGATTCGTATTCCTGACGTAATTAGAAAAAAGGATCATACTTTAACCGGTGAAAAAGGTTATCATCCTGATAATATTAATACTGTTATTGAAATAAAATTTCCTGGGGATGACCTTAGTAAGGATCAGCGTAAAGATTATTTAAAAATTGCAGGAGGCAATCGTGATAGATTTCGCTTAATGACGTTAAAGCAATGTGAATTTCGTAACCGCAAAGATAAAGAAGAAGAGATGCTTGCCAATGCTAAAGATGATCCACTTTATCAAACTATTGGCGAAACTGCTATGACTAATCCCAAATCAGCACTTAATATTGAACAGCGCATGCAGCTTGAATATGATGCTATATACAAGCATATTATTAAATGGGTTAAACAACAAGAGATTGAATATAGCCGTCCACAATTAGTGGCAATTGATGATTACAATCAAAAAAGATATGCAGAAGCTTGGCAACGTTATGAACAACGGCATGAGATGATTGTTAACTATCCATTAGCTGCAGTTGGCGTTGCAAGCATGTCCGCAATGGCTGGTGCTTTCGTTACTGGAACCTCCGTTACCGAAATAGCAACTACAACTACAGTAGTTCGTAGTGGCGCTAAAGTCATAGAGTTTACCCCAATAACAAAAGCCACAGTAGCAACCGTTGGAGCAGCATCTTTGCCATTAGCAGCCGAGCAGGGAATGACTAATAATTATGTATTAGAACGCAATGGGCAGCTTACCTATTATCCAGAATTTAATGAGCAAGAAAAGCTTAAATATGAAGATGATCGCCTTATTGAAATTGATTATCGTTATCAGCAGAATTTAGACTTTGATAAAATAGACACAACGATAGGATATATTGATGATTCTGCCCAAGCTAAGCAAAATAAGGACAGATTTCGGTTGGATAAAAACAATTATAAAATTCATTACTATCCATATCGACAACAGTTTTATTACTATTTTACTCCCGGCGATGAACCAACAGATTTTGAAAGTAATTGATAACCACATTAAGCACAATTAATTATAGGATATACCATGCAAGATAAATTACAAAAGTTATTAGATGAATATCAAGAAAACTATAACAGATTTACCTATGGTCATTATTTAGATCCCAATAATATTGAAGATGCAATAAAAACAGGTTTGGTGGGGTGTTATTACTTAGACCAGGGGTATCTACCTGAAAAGCGCCAAGCAATCGGTCAGGTTTTGGCACTATATGATAAATATTGGGGCGATAAGCTAAAGTTTGGTTTTTTTGATGGAAACCCTAACCAACTGCATCCATATCAAAAGTTCAGTATAGATAAAAAGCAAGAGCTTATTAATAACTATGCTTTTGAGACATTAAATTTTTTTTGGAGTAATGTTGATAATTTAGAGTTTGTTCCAGAATATTTTATTGAGACCTTTTCAAAACCAGAGTGGTATGAAAAATTACATCAGGATATAACTTATGTTCAACTCTATTTACCTATATCGGAACTTAAAGAGTTTGGCGTAGAGCAATTAATAGCGTTAAATCAACAGATAAGCGAAATATTACAGCCAATGCATGGATTTTTTGGATTAGGCATCCAACATAGTCATGAGTATTACGATTATCAATATTTAGAGTATGAACTGGCGCATCAGTTTTTGGGATTAGACATTTCTAACGATGAAGACGATGAACACCTTAGAGAAGGTTTTAAATGTATCAACTGGTTAACCATACTCAGTGACCAACTTATAACCGATAAATTAGGCAGCCTTGAGGCGCTAAAAGAGCGTAATAGTGATAACGAGATCCGTTTTTATCCTTACGCCGGAGGCGTGGTTGTTCGGGCAGGTGAAGTACCTGAGTTGGGTGATGTAGCAAGAAATCCCTATCCTAAGCACTATGTTAATGTTAATGCTTTATTGAAACCCGCACGAGCACCAGAAATTGCCTCATTAGGTTTTGGCTCAATAAACGGTGAAATTCGTTTTAATAATCGAACCTCAAAAGAGTGGCAATGTCGGTTTGATGATGTAGAAGCAACGGATACTACAGTAAGTCATGAGCCACAATCAGCGGAAGTTATTAATATGGATTCAAAAGTTCGAATTAGCATTCAAACCGGTCAATTATGCCCACATACGGGCGTTTATTCTTCCAAAATCAATGGCAAGATTGAGTATCGGGAGTTAATCCAAGGTCATAAAGTTGAGCCATTTATTGATAGTGAAACGCAACAAGTCCATAACGATGTAACTTGGCAACTGTTACGTCGGGAAGATGGTGGAAATGTCTATCGTGATTAACCCAAGGCTGAGCAGTGAATGAAAAATAAATTACAAAAGTTATTAGATGAATATCAGGAAAACTATAACAGATTTACCTATGGTCATTATTTGGATCCCAATAATATTGAAGATGCAATAAAAACCGGTTTGGTGGGGTGTTATTACATAGACCAAGGTTATCTACCTGAAAAGCGTCAAGCAATAGGTCAGGTTTTGGCGCTATATGACAAATATTGGGGCGATAAGCTAAAGTTTGGTTTTTTTGATGGAGACGCCAACCAACTGCATCCTTATCAAAAATTCAGTATAGATAAAAAGCAAGATCTAATTAATAATTATGCATTAGATGTGTTGAATTTTTATTGGAGTAACGTTGATAATATGGAATTTGTTCCAGAATATTTTATCGAAACCTTTTCAGAACCAGAGTGGCATGAAAAATTACATCAGTATATAAGTTATGTTCAACTCTATTTACCTATATCCGAACTTAAAGAGTTTGGTGTAGAGCAATTAATAGCGTTAAATCAACAAATCTGCGAAATATTACAGCCAATGAATGGATTTTTTGGATTAGGCATTCAGCATAGTCATGAGTATTATGATTATCAATATTTAGAATATGAACTGGCGCATCAGTTTTTGGGTTTAGATATTTCTAATGTTGAAGCCGATAAGAACTTTAGAGAGGGTTTTAAATGTATCAACTGGTTAACCATACTAAGTGACCAACTTATAACCGATAAATTAGGCAGTCTTGAAGCGTTAAAAGAGCGTAATAGTGATAACGAGATCCGTTTTTATCCTTACGCCGGAGGTGTGGTTGTTCGGGCAGGTGAGGTTCCTGAACTCGGTGATGTAGCAAGCAACCCCTATCCTAAGCACTATGTCAATGTTAATGCTTTATTAAAACCCGCACGAGCACCAAAGCTTGGCTCATTAGGTTTTGGTTCAATAAACGGTGAAGTTCGTTTTAATAATCGAACCTCAAAAGAGTGGCAAAGTCGGTTTGATGATGTTGAAGCAACGGATATTGCAGTAAGTCATGAGCCACAATCAGCGAAAGTTATTAATATGGATTCAAAGGTTCGAATTAGCATACAAACTGGTCAATTATGCCCACATACGGGTGTTTATTCTGCCCAGATCAATGGCAAGATTGAGTATCGAGAGTTAATCCAAGGTCATAAAGTTGAGCCATTTATTGATAGTGAAACGCAACAAGTCTATAACGATGTAACTTGGCAACTGTTACGTCGGGAAGATGGTGGAAATGTCTATCGAAATTAACCCAATACAGAGCAGTTAATGAAAAATAAATTACAAAAGTTATTAGATGAATATCAGGAAAACTATAACAGATTTACCTATGGTCATTATTTAGATCCGAATAATATTGAAGATGCAATAAAAACAGGTTTGGTGGGGTGTTATTATTTAGATCAGGGTTATCTACCCGAAAAGCGCCAAGCAATAGGTCAGGTTTTGGCACTATATGATAAATATTGGGGCGATAAGCTAAAGTTTGGTTTTTTGGATGGAAACCCCAACCAACTGCATCCTTATCAAAAATTCAGTATAGATAAAAAGCAAGATCTAATTAATAATTATGCATTAGATGTGTTGAATTTTTATTGGAGTAACGTTGATAATTTGGAGTTTGTTCCAGAATATCTAATTAAAACTTTTTCAGAACCAGAGTGGTATGAAAAATTACATCAAGAAATAAGCTATGTTCAACTCTATTTACCCATATCCGAACTTAAAGAGTTTGGCGTAGAGCAATTAATAGATTTAAATCAAAAGATAAGCGAAATATTACAGCCAATGCATGGATTTTTTGGATTAGGCATCCAGCATAGTCATGAGTATTACGATTATCAATATTTAGAGTATGAACTGGCACATCAGTTTTTGGGATTAGATATTTCTAATGTTGAAAGTGATTTGCGTTTTCGTAGTGGTTTTAAATGTATTAACTGGTTAACCATACTCAGTGACCAATTTATAGCCGATAAATTAGGCAGCCTTGAGGCGCTAAAAGAGCGTAATAGTGATAACGAGATCCGTTTTTATCCTTACGCCGGAGGCGTGGTTGTTCGGGCAGGTGAAGTACCTGAGTTGGGTGATGTAGCAAGAAATCCCTATCCTAAGCACTATGTTAATGTTAATGCTTTATTGAAACCCGCACGAGCACCAGAAATTGCCTCATTAGGATTTGGTTCAATAAACGGAGAAATTCGTTTTAATAATCGAACCTCAAAAGAGTGGCAATGTCGGTTTGATGATGTTGAAGCAACGGATATTGCAGTAAGTCATGAGCCACAATCAGCGCAGATTATTAATATGGATTCAAAGGTTCGAATTAGCATACAAACCGGTCAATTATGCCCACATACGGGCGTTTATTCTGCCAAAATCAATGGCAAGATTGAGTATCGGGAGTTAATCCAAGGTCATAAAGTTGAGCCATTTATTGATAGTGAAACTCAACAAGTCCATAACGATGTAACTTGGCAACTGTTACGTCGGGAAGATGGTGGCAATGTCTATCGTGATTAACCTAAAACAGAGCAGTGAATGAAAAATAAATTACAAAATACGTTCGAAGCAAGACATGTAGCATATAGCAACAGGTAAGCGAGTAAAGCTCGATTTTAATGATAGTTAGGACAAAAAACAATGAATGGAATGAGTGATAAAAAAACCGCAAAACCAACAACTGCAGGGCGTAGTACTGCCACAACTCGTGATGATGCATCCGAATTAGGTACAGTTTTATTAGTAGATAATGCTGTCGATATTTTTTATTTATGTAATAAAATGCAAGCAGCAAAAAATTCCCCCTATATTTGTAAAACAAATAATACGCCACGATATCAACGACAAGTAACCATGTGGATTAGGCAAGATGCTGCAAATTTTGGGTATCAATTCCCATATTGTGGTGAGGTAGGATACAACATGACCACTAACCCTCCAACGCCATTAATGAGTAACAGTGAACCGTCTCGACCAAGTTATTGGCCCGTATCTAAATATCAAATGATCTATCGTGAATACCGCGAAGCAAATATATATGGTGACCCAACAGGAGGTTATCAATTTGATTTTGGTGGCGTTAACGTGGTTGATTCTATGGTTAATAAAACAACACTTGAAAACGAGTTATCGCTAAAAAGAAGTAGTGATAATGACATTGAAAATGGATATCGAACACTCGATCCTGAGAAAGCAAATGAGCGGTTTCCAAATGGACGAGGTATGATTCGTATTCCTGACGTAATTAGAAAAAAGGATCATACTTTAACCGGTGAAAAAGGTTATCATCCTGATAATATTAATACTGTTATTGAAATAAAATTTCCTGGGGATAAACTTACAAAAGAACAACGAAGTGCTTATTTAAAAATTGCTAGTAATAAAATTAAAAAATTGCGTTTAATGACGTTAAAGCAATGTGAATTCCGTAACCGCAAAGATAAAGAAGAAGAGATGCTTACCAAGGCTAAAAAAGAACCACTTTATCAAACTGTTGGCGAAACCGCTATGGCCAATACCAAATCAGTACTTAGCATTGAACAGCGCATGCAGCTTGAATATGATGCTATATACAAGCATATTATTAAATGGGTCAAACAACAAGAGATTGAGTACAGCCGTCCACAATTAGTAGCAATTGATGATTCCAACCAAAAAAGATATGCAGAAGCTTGGCAACGTTATGAACAACGGCATGAGATGATTGTTAACTATCCATTAGCTTCAGTTGGCATTGCAAGCATGTCCGCAATGGCTGGTGCTTTCGTTACTGGAACCTCGGTTACCGAAATAGCCACTACAACAACAGTAGTTCGTAGTGGGGCTAAAGTCATAGAGTTTACCCCAATAACAAAAGCCACAGTAGCAACCGTTGGAGCAGCATCTTTGCCATTAGCAGCCGAGCAGGGAATGACTAATAATTATGTATTAGAGCGCAATGGGCAGCTTACCTATTATCCAGAATTTAATGAACAAGAAAAGCTTAAATATGAAGATGATCGCCTTATTGAAATTGATTATCGTTATCAGCAGAATTCAGACTTTAATAAAATAAACAGAACAATAGAATATATCGATGATTCTGCCGAAGCTAAGCAAAATAAGGACAGATTTCGGTTGGATAAAAACAATTATAAAATTCATTACTATCCATATCGACAACAGTTTTATTACTATTTTACTCCCGGCGATGAACCTACAGGTTTTGAAGGCAATTGATAACCACTAAGCACAATTAATTATAGGATATACCATGCAAGATAAATTACAAAAGTTATTAGACGAATATCAGGAAAACTATAACAGATTTACCTATGGTCATTATTTAGATCCCAATAATATTGAAGATGCAATAAAAACCGGCTTGGTAGGGTGTTATTATTTAGACCAAGGTTATCTACCTGAAAAACGTCAAGCAATCGGTCAGGTTTTGGCGCTATATGATAAATATTGGGGCGATAAACTAAAGTTTGGTTTTTTGGATGGAAACCCCAACCAACTGCATCCTTATCAAAAATTCAGTATAGATAAAAAGCAAGATCTTATTAATAATTATGCATTAGATGTATTGAATTTTTATTGGAGTAATGTTGATAATTTAGAGTTTGTTCCAGAATATTTTATCGAGACCTTTTCAGAACCAGAATGGTATGAGAAGGTACATCAAGAAATAAGCTATGTTCAACTCTATTTACCCATATCCGAACTTAAAGAGTTTGGCGTCGAGCAATTAATAACGTTAAATCAACAGATCAGCGAAATATTACAGCCAATGCATGGATTTTTTGGTTTAGGTATCCAGCATAGTCATGAGTATTACGATTATCAATATTTAGAGTATGAATTGGCACATCAGTTTTTGGGTTTAGACATTTCTAATGTTGAAAGTGATTTGCGTTTTCGTGGTGGTTTTAAATGTATTAACTGGTTAACCATACTCAGTGACCAACTTATAACCGATAAATTAGGCAGCCTTGAGGCGCTAAAAGAGCGTAATAGTGATAACGAGATCCGTTTTTATCCTTACGCAGGAGGTGTGGTTGTTCGGGCAGGTGAAGTGCCTGAGCTCGGTGATGTAGCAAGCAACCCCTATCCTAAGCACTATGTCAATGTTAATGCTTTATTAAAACCCGCACGAGCACCAGAGCTTGGCTCATTAGGTTTTGGTTCAATAAACGGTGAAATTCGTTTTAATGATCGAACATCAAAAGAGTGGCAAAGTCGGTTTGATGATGTCGAAGCAACGGATATGATAGTAAGTCATGAGCTACACTCAGCGGAAGTTATTAATATGGATTCAAAGGTTCGAATTAGCATTCAAACCGGTCAATTATGCCCACATACGGGTGTTTATTCTGCTCAGATCAATGGCAAGGTTGAATATCGGGAGTTAATCCAAGGTTATAAAGTTGAGCCATTTATTGATAGTGAAACTCAACAAGTCTATAACGATGTAACTTGGCAACTGTTACGTCGGGAAGATGGTGGAAATGTCTATCGTGATTAACCCAAGGCTGAGCAGTGAATGAAAAATAAATTACAAAAGTTATTAGATGAATATAAGGAAAACTATAACAGATTTACCTATGGTCATTATTTAGATCCCAATAATATTGAAGATGCAATAAAAACAGGCTTGGTAGGGTGTTATTATTTAGATCAGGGTTATCTACCCGAAAAGCGCCAAGCAATAGGTCAGGTTTTGACGCTATATGATAAATATTGGGGCGATAAGCTAAAGTTTGGTTTTTTTGATGGAAATTCTAACCAACTGCATCCTTATCAAAAATTCAGTATAGATAAAAAACAAGATCTTATTAATAATTATGCATTAGATGTATTGAATTTTTATTGGAGTAATGTTGATAATTTAGAGTTTGTTCCAGAATATCTAATTAAAACTTTTTCAGAACCAGAGTGGTATGAAAAATTATATCCAGATGTAACTTATGTTCAACTCTATTTACCCATATCCGAACTTAAAGAGTTTGGCGTAGAGCAATTAATAGCGTTAAATCAACAAATCAGCGAAATATTACAACCAATGCATGGATTTTTTGGATTAGGTATCCAGCATAGTCATGAGTATTACGATTATCAATATTTAGAGTATGAACTGGCTCATCAGTTTTTGGGTTTAGATATTTCTAATGTTGAAGGTGATGAGCACCTTAGAGAAGGTTTTAAATGTATCAACTGGTTAACCATACTCAGTGACCAACTTATAACCGATAAATTAGGCAGTCTTGAGGCGTTAAAAGAGCATAATAATGATAACGAGATCCGTTTTTATCCTTACGCCGGAGGTGTGATTGTTCGGGCAGGTGAAGTGCCTGAGTTGGGTGATGTAGCAAGCAACCCCTATCCTAAGCACTATGTCAATGTTAATGCTTTATTAAAACCCGCACGAGCACCAGAAATTCTTTCACTAGGTTTGGGTTCAATAAACGGTGAAATTCGTTTTAACAAACGAACTTCAAAAGAGTGGCAAGGTCGGTTTGATGATGTCGAAGCAACGGATACTACAGTAAGTAATGAACCACAATCAGCGCAGATTATTAATATGGATTCAAAGGTTCGAATTAGCATTCAAACCGGTCAATTATGCCCACATACGGGCGTTTATTCTGCCCAGATCAATGGTAAGGTTGAGTATCGGGAGTTAACCCAAGGTCATAAAGTTGAGCCATTTATTGATAGTGAAACGCAACAAGTCTATAACGATGTAACTTGGCAACTGTTACGTCGGGAAGATGGTGGAAATGTCTATCGTGATTAACCCAAGGCTGAGCAGTGAATGAAAAATAAATTACAAAAGTTATTAGATGAATATCAGGAAAACTATAACAGATTTACCTATGGTCATTATTTAGATCCCAATAATATTGAAGATGCAATAAAAACAGGTTTGGTAGGGTGTTATTACTTAGATCAGGGTTATCTACCCGAAAAGCGTCAAGCAATCGGTCAGGTTTTGGCACTATATGATAAATATTGGGGCGATAAACTAAAGTTTGGATATATTGACGGTGAACCAAATAATCTAATTTCTTATACGCAAACAACATTACATGAAAAAATTAATCAAATTAATCTAGCAGGAACAGATAATATTTGTTTTTATTGGAGTAATGTTGATGATTTAGAGTTCGTTCCAGGATATTTATGCAATGCCTATTCAAGAGCAGAATGGTATGAGAAGGTACATCAAGAAATAAGTTATGTTCAATTCTATTTACCCATATCAGAACTTAAAGAGTTTGGCGTAGAGCAGTTAATAGCGTTAAATCAACAGATCAGCGAAATATTACAGCCAATGAATGGATTTTTTGGATTGGGTATCCAGCATAGTCATGAGTATTACGATTATCAATATTTAGAGTATGAACTGGCACATCAGTTTTTGGGTTTAGACATTTCTAATGTTCAAGCTGATAAGCGCCTTAGAGAAGGTTTTAAGTGTATCAACTGGTTAACCATACTCAGTGACCAACTTATAACCGATAAATTAGGCAGTCTTGAGGCGCTAAAAGAGCGTAATAGTGATAACCAGATCCGTTTTTATCCTTACGCAGGAGGCGTGGTTGTTCGGGCAGGTGAAGTGCCTGAGCTCGGTGATGTAGCAAGCAACCCCTATCCTAAGCACTATGTTAATGTTAATGCTTTATTAAAACCCGCCCGAGCACCAGAAATTCTTTCACTAGGTTTGGGTTCAATAAACGGTGAAATTCGTTTTAACAAACGAACCTCAAAAGAGTGGCAATGTCGGTTTGATGATGTAGAAGCAACGGATACTACAGTAAGTCATGAACCACAATCAGCGCAGATTATTAATATGGATTCAAAGGTTCGAATTAGCATTCAAACCGGTCAATTATGCCCACATACGGGCGTTTATTCTGCCAAAATCAATGGCAAGATTGAGTATCGGGAGTTAATCCAAGGTCATAAAGTTGAGCCATTTATTGATAGTGAAACGCAACAAGTCTATAACGATGTAACTTGGCAACTGTTACGTCGGGAAGATGGTGGAAATGTCTATCGTGATTAACCCAAGGCTGAGCAGTGAATGAAAAATAAATTACAAAAATTATTAGATGAATATCAAGAAAACTATAACAGATTTACCTATGGTCATTATTTAGATCCGAATAATATTGAAGATGCAATAAAAACAGGCTTGGTAGGGTGTTATTATTTAGACCAAGGTTATCTACCTGAAAAGCGCCAAGCAATCGGTCAGGTTTTGGCTCTATATGATAAATATTGGGGTGATAAGCTAAAGTTTGGTTTTTTTGACGGAGACGCCAACCAACTGCATCCTTATCAAAAATTCAGTATAGATAAAAAGCAAGATCTAATTAATAATTATGCATTAGATGTGTTGAATTTTTATTGGAGTAACGTTGATAATATGGAATTTGTTCCAGAATATTTTATCGAAACCTTTTCAGAACCAGAGTGGCATGAAAAATTACATCAGTATATAAGTTATGTTCAACTCTATTTACCTATATCCGAACTTAAAGAGTTTGGCGTAGAGCAATTAATAGCGTTAAATCAACAAATCTGCGAAATATTACAGCCAATGAATGGATTTTTTGGATTAGGCATTCAGCATAGTCATGAGTATTATGATTATCAATATTTAGAATATGAACTGGCGCATCAGTTTTTGGGTTTAGATATTTCTAATGTTGAAGCCGATAAGAACTTTAGAGAGGGTTTTAAATGTATCAACTGGTTAACCATACTCAGTGACCAACTTATAACCGATAAATTAGGCAGTCTTGAAGCGTTAAAAGAGCGTAATAGTGATAACGAGATCCGTTTTTATCCTTACGCAGGAGGCGTGGTTGTTCGGGCAGGTGAGGTTCCTGAACTCGGTGATGTAGCAAGAAACCCCTATCCTAAGCACTATGTCAATGTTAATGCTTTATTAAAACCCGCACGAGCACCAAAGCTTGGCTCATTAGGTTTTGGTTCAATAAACGGTGAAATTCGTTTTAATAATCGAACCTCAAAAGAGTGGCAATGTCGGTTTGATGATGTCGAAGCAACGGATATAACCGTAAGTCATGAGCCACAATCAGCGAAAGTTATTAATATGGATTCAAAGGTTCGAATTAGCATACAAACTGGTCAATTATGCCCACATACGGGTGTTTATTCTGCCCAGATCAATGGCAAGATTGAGTATCGAGAGTTAATCCAAGGTCATAAAGTTGAGCCATTTATTGATAGTGAAACGCAACAAGTCTATAACGATGTAACTTGGCAACTGTTACGTCGGGAAGATGGTGGAAATGTCTATCGTGATTAACCCAAAATAGAGCAGTTAAGGAGATACTAAATTAAAAGAGATACAACCTATGAGCATAAAAGACTTTTATAAAATCCAGAAAGAAGTTGAAAATAGATCTTGGCGTCATCAGCCAACGAAACCTGTCTTACCTTGTTTGGGCAATGAATTTATTGCAATTCGAGGCAAGATAGAGCGAATTGATAAAGAAGTAGAAAAAGCAGGATTTGAAATTGAGTCTTATGAGCATGTAAAAAAGAGTATTCAAAAAATGCACGAAGGGGCAAAAATAGGCGCAATTCTTGGTACATTACGTGGTCAATATGGTTTGACGGGCGGTGCATATGTTGAGCCTCTTTCGCGTAAAGCTAATTTTGTCAATGTACAGATTAATAATGAGATTTATCGAGGTTGGGTAGGTGATTGCCCGTTTGAAGCAGGAGATGAAGTTGAAGTAGTAGTTGAATGGCAAAACGACCACTACGAACTGTATGCCATTGCAAAGCCAGACGAACGAATAATCAGTGTCTGTCCAAACTGTTTTAGAGGGCGCTGGGCCTATTTCTTTTATACTTTTCCCCGAGCTATTATTACTTTATTAATAATATCGCTAGTAATGACTGGCTTCTATATACACTATAATGACTTGGATAGCGTATTGACATTAAATAAAGAATATAAAAGATACATTTCATTTTCCACATTTTTTTTCGGTAGTGTTACAACTTTAGGTTTATATATGGCAATAAAAGACAGTTTAACAACAAAAGTCAAAATTGCTGAACAAATATTTAAAGCACTAAACCTAGAAAAACTAACAAGGATTGATTTAAGGAAAAAAACTAACAGAAAAGTACGAAGACTAAAACGACAAGGAACATATCAATTAAATTCTCTCAAACCTAAAATTATTTTATTAACATGGATGAATGATAATTATCTATTTTATTATTAAAAATAATAATTATTGTGAATGAAATTATGAGCATAAAAACCTTTTATAAAATTCAAAAAGAAGTTGAAGATAGATCTTGGCGTCATCAGCCAACGAAACCTGTCTTACCTTGTTTGGGCAATGAATTTATTGCAATTCGAGGCAAGATAGAGCGAATTGATAAAGAAGTAGAAAAAGCAGGATTTGAAATTGAGTCTTATGAGCATGTAAAAAAGAGTATTCAAAAAATGCACGAAGGGGCAAAAATAGGCGCAATTCTTGGTACATTACGTGGTCAATATGGTTTGACGGGCGGTGCATATGTTGAACCAGCTCGTATTAAAGCTAATTTTGTCAATATACAGATTAATAATGAGATTTATCGAGGTTGGGTGGGTGATTGCCCGTTTGAAGCTGGTGATGAAGTTGAAGTAGTAGTTGAATGGCAAAACGACCACTACGAATTGTATGCCATTGCAAAACCAGACGAACGAATAATCAGTGTCTGTCCAAACTGTTTTAGAGGGCGATGGGCCTATTTCTTTTACACTTTTCCTCGTACAATAATTATATGGTTTATATCTCTTCTTGTGATAACCTTTTTCATGTCTAATAGTATTGATGAATTATTATCATTGAACAAATCTTTTCTGAATAGGGTATTGGTTATAGCATATAATATGGGTTTCATTGCTATTTTAGGTTTATATATGGCAATAAAAGACAGTTTAACAACAAAAGTCAAAATTGCTGAACAGATATTTAAAGCACTGAACCTAGAAAAACTAACAAGGATTGATTTAAGGAAAAAAACTAACAGAAAAGTACGAAGATTAAAACGACAAGGAACATATCAATCGAATTCTCTCAAACCTAAAATTATTTTATTAACATGGACGAATGATAATTATCTATTTTATTACTAAAAATAATAATTATTGTGAATGGAATTATGAGCATAAAAGACTTTTATAAAATTCAAAAAGAAGTTGAAAATAGATCTTGGCGTCATCAGCCAACGAAACCCGTTTTACCCTGTTGGGGCAATGAATTTATTGCAATTCGAGGCAGGATAGAGCGAATTGATAAAGAAGTAGAAGAGCATGGATTTGAAATTGAATCTTATGAGCATGTAAAAAAGAGTATACAAAAAATGCGCGAAGGGGCAAAAATAGGCGCAATTCTTGGTATATTTCGTGGTCAATATGGTTTGACTGGGGGGGCATATGTTGAACCGCCATCGCGTAAAGCAACTTTTGTCAATGTACAAATTAATAATGAGATTTATCGAGGTTGGGTAGGTGATTGCCCGTTTGAAGCAGGTGATGAAGTTGAAGTAGTAGTTGAATGGCAAAACGACCACTACGAACTGTATGCCATTGCAAAGCCAGACGAACGAATAATCAGTGTCTGTCCAAACTGTTTTAGAGGGCGCTGGGCCTATTTCTTTTATACTTTTCCCCGAGCTATTATTACTTTATTGATAATATCGCTAGTAATGACTGGTTTCTATATACATTATAATGACTTGGATAGTGTATTGACATTAGATGAAGAATATACAGAATATATTTCAGTACTCACATTTTTTTTCGGTAGTCTTACAACTTTAGCTTTATATATGGCAATAAAAGACAGTTTGACAACTAAAGTCAAAATTGCTGAACAGATATTTAAAGCACTAAACCTAGAAAAACTAACAAGGATTGATTTAAGAAAAAAAACTAACAGAAAAGTACGAAGATTAAAACGACAAGGAACATATCAATCGAATTCTCTCAAACCTAAAATTATTTTATTAACATGGACGAATGATAATTATCTATTTTATTACTAAAAATAATAATTATTGTGAATGGAATTATGAGCATAAAGACTTTTATAAAATCCAGAAAGAAATTGAAGATAGATCTTGGTGTCATTAACTAACCCTTGTTGTTTAAAGCGTTAATTTCTTTCCTTAGTATATCCCTAAGGTTGGTAAACAGTTATCTAATAGTTTATTCTTTCTTAAATATTCCTATAATACTTTGAGCGATTCAATTATGAACGCTCAAAATAATTATTTAGGACGTTTTTCACACATTTTTTATATAATCAGAAGTAGCTAAGGGAATCAGTCGTAATTCCCTTAATTTATATGAGATGGTTGTAATGAAAGCGTTTATTCATCACTCAATTTAGAATTAATTGAACTAAAATATACCAATCACGACACCCACAGAAGTAATGGCCGTTAGGATCAAAATGACTTTGGTCGCGCTCATCTGTTTGGCTGACACGAGCCACCAAGCCAGTAATACCATAGTTAATGGTAGAATTTTAGGGAATATACCATCCAGTACACTTTGTAATGAACGCATGCTTTCACCCATCGGAATTTCTAGTTCTGAATTAAGCACAATATTCCCTGCGGCAAGTCCTCCCACCACCATAATACCAAGAACATTAAAGGCATCTGTAATGCGTTTTATATTATCACCAATAATATTATCAATGGCATTTACACCAAGTTTATAACCGTAATGGAAGCTAATGTAAGAAATCAATGGTCCTAAAATACCATATGATAAAATATAGAAGATTGGACCTATAGCATTTCCTCCTGCTGCCATACCCATTGCGATGGATAACAAAATAGGAACAATGATGCCTTGAATTAATGAATCACCAATTCCCGCTAATGGTCCCATTAACGTTGCTTTGATATTAACCGGTAACTCTTCAGGAACGTTGTGACCTAAAGCTATCTCTTCTTCCATTGAGGCGACAATACCATTGATGATTTGTCCTGTTTGCGGTTCGGTATTGTAAAACATTGAATGTCTGGTTAATAAACGGCGTTTTGCTTCGGGATCATGTTTGTAATATTTTTCGGCAAATGGAATATAAGAAAACGCCCAAGCGTGAGCTTGTAATTTTTCATAGCTCATTGAAGATAGATGTGTAAAACCCCATCGATACCAAATTTGACATAACTCTTTTTTAGTCAATTTTGATTGGTTATTAATTGTTTTATCCATTGTTAATTCTCCTATCAAAATAGATCATCATCTTCAAATACATCAGAATTTGAGGTCGAATTATTTGATTCTTTGATTGCTAATGTAGCGGGTTTATTGATTGCCATATAGTATAAATAGGCTACTAAAGCGGAAATAAATACTAACGCAACCATACTTAATCCAGCGAACGCTAGTAGTACAAAGCCTGCAAAGAAAAAGATAAGCTGAATCTTTGATTTAATGACAATATTCATTAGCATTGCAATACCTAATGCAGGTAATACACCGCCTAATACTGAGATGATTTTTGTTATTACTTCTGGTACATGATTTAATAACCAATCAACTAAACCTGAACCGTAAAAGATCGCCAAAAATATTGGCACTGCTCTTAATAAAAATGTAGTAATTTGTGGAAAGAATAGATGATTAAGAACGATACCCCGTGTATCATTGTGTTCAGCAGCTTGCTGTGCTCTATTATTCCAAAACGAATAGACTGCCATTCGCGTATTATAGAAGATTAAACCAAATGTTTGCCCTAAAAATACTGACAAGGTCACAGCTACCGCAGGCTCTTTAGTCGTTGCTAATGCTAGACCAATACCGCCATAAGCCGCATAAGTAATTTCACTGTTGGTTGCGCCACCTGTTGATAAGTTGGCAATAAAAACAGCTTGAACGGCTAAACCACAAGCAACTCCCGCTTGAACGTCATTAAAGGCTAAACCAACTAAAAGACCTGCAACCAAAGGACGTCCAACAACATAAAATCCTCCTGACATACCAAATAACCAAGGTGATTCAATCGCTCCTAAGTAACAGAATATACCTGTAAGCAAGGCTGGGATAAATAGTGTTTCCATGATGTTTTCCTCAATTATTGAAAACTATAAGGTGTCATATTTTTTCTTCATAACTGACCAGCTTTTCGGTTCATCATCGGGTAGCAACTGAAATTCAATGGTGATACCTTGACTTTCGATATAATCAAAAGCTTGATAGTCTTTATCATCAATGGCAACCGTTCGCCCTAACACTTTGGTATCCGGTCTGGTATTCATACAACCGATATTAAGTACTGGATTGAGTTTTGCTCCAGCTTTAAGGAGTTTTTCAAACGTTTGAGGTGAATCACTTATTAAAAAAAAATTCTTAGCCGATTCCATGCCTTGCTGGATTTTTTCTACTCCTTGAGCAACGGTATAAATGCCTATTTTTAAGTTGCCCGCCGCCGCTTTTAGTACACGTTTTCGTAAGTCATCTGCGGCAATATTATCGCCAACAACTAAGATGCCATCGACGGGTCTTACTTTTGTCCAACGGGTCATTATTTGCCCATGAATCACCCGATCATCCACTCTGGTTAATGTGATTGCCATAACTATTTACTCCTATCATTTAACTTTTAAAAATCCAAATCGTCATTGTTCGTTATTGCTGTTGGTGCAAGTGAAATAGCGTCTTGACCTGCTTGCAAAATTGAATCAAGTAATGCGTGAATATCTGATACATCTTCAGATGCGGTACCTGCTTGAATCAACATCGGTAAATTTAATCCTGAGATTAAAAATACTTTTTTATCAGGGTTAGCGAGCAGGTAACGAAATGTTTCGTTATAGGGGGTTCCCCCCATAATGTCACTTAACACAATGACAAATTCATTTGATGTTAGTAAACTATCTAGAACGTTATTTAATCTTACTGAAAAGTCACTAATCCCTTTCTCATCAAGTTTCACTACCGTAAAATGTGATGTATCCCCAGCAATCATTGCATAGCTTATTAAAATGCCTTCACATAAATCTCCATGTGAAGTGATCACTATTTTCATTATTTTTCACCCTCCATTAAAACCACTTTTATTAAATATATATTTACATATTGATTTTTTTATAACAAATAAATTATGTTTTATTTTTTGAAATGTGAGATATCTATCACATTTTCAAGGCTATTATTATTGACAATACTGTTAATGTTTTTAATATATGTTTTTACATATATAAATAAAAAGGTGGAATTATGAATAAATATTCTTTGATACAATTAAGCCAACTTATTGATCACACTAACTTAAAACCTGATGCGACCACAGCCATGATGGAAAAATTATGTCAGGAAGCAAAAAATTATCATTTTAAAATGGTGGCAATCAATCAGGTTCAGTCGCAGCTTTGTGCACAGTTATTGAAAGGAACGGGGGTTGATATCGGTGCAGCCATCGCTTTTCCTTTAGGGCAAACGACTATTGCTTCGAAATGTTTTGAAACTCAAAATGCTATTGAAAATGGTGCAACCGAAATTGATTATGTAATTAATATCTCCGAGTTAAAAGCTGGAAATTTACACTATATTGAAGATGAAATGACGCAAATAGTTAAAATTTGTCGACAACATAATGTGGTATCGAAAGTTATTTTTGAAAACTGTTATTTAACCGATGAAGAGAAGATCGCACTTTGTAAAATTGCGGTTAAAGTTAAACCTGATTTTATAAAAACTTCTACTGGATTTGGCACTTCAGGCGCTACTGTCGAGGATGTTAAATTAATGAAAAATCAGGTAGGTGATGCAGTTAAAGTTAAAGCTGCTGGTGGAATACGCAGTGCCGATAGTTTCAAAAAAATGATTGCAGCAGGTGCACAACGAATTGGTACCAGTTCTGGCATAGCTATTATTGATGAGCTAAAACAGGAGTTAGTAGCAAGTAATAAAGATACTATCGAACTTTAATCATCAATTTATTTAAATACTATCTATCTTGATGCTGATTATCCTCGCAAATAACTAAATTGCGAGGATAATTTTTTTGCATTAATTTGTTAAATGTGAGTTAACTTGCATGATTTAGTTCAAATACAAAAGAGTTAATATCACCACGGTATTTGGAAATTGAGTACTCAATGGGGATCCGATCGTGAGTGAAAGCAATGGAATGGAAATAAAAAATCGGATCGCCTGTTTCTATATCCAATAGATCACTTGTGGTTTCGTCGGCTTTTAATACTTCAAGTTTGCGACGAATCTGTAAAATAGGAAAGTCCATCTTTTGTAATACTGAATACAGTTTTTCCTGAGTAAAATCATTATTGATGAAATTAGGTAAAAGTTTGGCGGGCAAATAAGTGGTAACTAATACCACAGGTTTACTTTCTGCATAGCGCAGGCGAACGAGCTTGTAGACATCTTCATACTCATTTATCTGCAAATTATTGGCAATATCAGCATTAGCTTTATCCAGCTTAAATGTAAGTACTTTAGTTTTAGGATGAAGTCCTTTCCGATTCATCTCGGAATCATAACTTTCAATAATGTGGGTGAATTCTTGACTGATCTTCTGTTGTTTAACAATCGTGCCTCGGCGTTTTCGACGTTCAAGGTAACCATCATTAACTAATTGCTGAATTGCTTGACGCACGGTTGGTCTACTGACTTGATAGATTTCAGTAAGTTCACATTCTTTCGGTATTAACTGCCCTTGTGGATAGACACCTGACTGTATTTTTTTTAATAGATCTTGTTGAATAGTCAAATGACGTGGCATTTTATTAATATGATTCATAATGATAGTAGTTTATTTGTTATGTTGCTACATATTAGTCGAAAGATTTTATTATGTAAAATTATTATCATAATTATCTTCGGTTTATTGTTGAAAAAGAGTAATAAAAGATTGTTTGATGATGCTAATGGTTCATTATTCTTGGCTAACACGAAAAGTCCGTGACACGATTTAACGATAATAAATTCGCTAAATCTGTCAAAAAGTTTCAGGTTAACCATACGTTTGAGTATAAAAAAGAGAAGCGATTTATTGATTCGAAACGTTAGTTAACACACTTAAGATTTGATGGCTAATGCGTTAAATATCATAAGCAACAAAATCTGAAACTTTTTGAATAATGATAATTTATGACACGATTTAATAATAATTAAGTCGCTAAATCTGTCAAAAAGTTTCAGGTTAACCATATGTTTGAGTATAAAAAGAGAATCGATTAATTGATTCGAAACGTTGGTTAGAACACTCAAGATTTGATGGCTAATGCATTAAATGTCATAAGCGACAAAATCTGAAACCTTTTGAATCATGATAATTTATGACACGATTTAATGATAATTAAGTCGCTAAATTTGTCAAAAAGTTTCAGGTTAACTATACGTTTGAGTATAAAAAAGAGAATCGATTTATTGATTCGAAACGTTAGTTAACACACTTAAGATTTGATGGCTAATGCGTTAAATGACATAAGCAACAAAATCTGAAACTTTTTGAATAATGATAATTTATAACACTATTTAATAATAATTAAGTCGCTAAATCTGTCAAAAAGTTTCAGGTTAACCATACGTTTGAGTATAAAAAAGAGAATCGATTTATTGATTCGAAACGTTAGTTAACACACTTAAGATTTGATGGCTAATGCGTTAAATATCATAAGCAACAAAATCTGAAACTTTTTGAATAATGATAATTTATGACACGATTTAATAATAATTAAGTCGCTAAATCTGTCAAAAAGTTTCAGGTTAACCATACGTTTGAGTATAAAAAATAAGTATATCTTTTATTTAATTTGAAACTTTTGCTAATACGCCTTGACCTTGATAATGATAAATTCTTGTATTATAGGCGACAAAAGCTGATTCACCTTTAATCAGTGTCAGTGTTACCGATTTTGATGTTAAAGTGATATTGCCCTCAATGCAAAATAGTATTTGCGGACTGGTTACCTTTTCATCTCTTGCTTGATTATCACTTTCAATAATTTCAAACTTAAAATCATCAACAGGAATAGGAAAATCAATTTTATTTTGATGAATAACAGGCGAAGTTAATAACTTATCTAAACTAAGGCTATTAAACTGGGTATTTTTCAATAATTCATCGACATCTAAATGCTTATTGGTCAAACCTGCCCGTAATACATTATCCGAGCTTGCCATCACTTCAAGTCCAGTACCACTTAAATAAGCATGCGGTGTTTGAGCGGATAAAAACATGGCTTGCGTTGGTTGCAGTTCAATAACATTTAAGATTAATGGCATAAATACCCCAATATCATTTGGGTAATCCTTAGCAAGAGTTTTAATGGTTAAATAAGGCTCGTTTGAAAACGGTTCAATATTAGTTAACAATTGGTTAATCGCTTGCTCTTTTCTTTCTGGAGATAGTGTTAGCAATGCCTGAAAAAACAGCTTTAATTGTTGTTCATTTGCATAATTTTGCAATTGTTCAAGTTCATTGCTTAATGCCGTAACATTAATTTCCTTAAACAACTGCAAAATTTCAGTAATAGGGCGAAAAGAGCGCAGGGCCTTAAATGGCGTTAGAGCATAAATCAGCTCTGGTTTGTGGTTAGGATCTTTATAATTGCGCTTAGGATCATCTAAAGCGATACCTAATTGATTCTCTTTTGCAAAACCTTGTTCGGCATTTAACTTAGTTGGGTGTACTTGTATCGATAATGCTTTATTTGCTGATAGTACTTTAAATAAGTAGGGAAGAGCAGAATATTGTTGATAAGTTTTAGCACCTAACGTTTCTAAAGGATGTTTTTTAATAAGATCATCAAGTCTGATTTTTTTATGATGATTATCGATAGCCAATGAACATCCCATTGGGTGAGCGCCCATCCAGATTTCAGCAATGGGTTTTTTCGTTGGATTTTTGATAGCAAACAATCTAGGTATATCCTCAATACTTCCCCAATCGTAATTTTTAACACTATTTTCAAGTTTCCATATGGTTTGGTGCATAAATTTAATCCTCTAGTTTTTCAGTTATATCCATACTATTTAATACTTGTTATAGGCTACTATACTCTTAGTAATCATCAATGCATAACCTAAAAACAAACCAATATATTGCAATAAATTGGTTTGTTTTAGAAGTCATATTACTGTTCGCTTTGCATTACTGGTAATTAATTAATAAAAATATTTAAATCTTATACGAGCACCGTATCGATCATCAGTATTATCACCATGTGATTTATTTCTATCTAATAATGACCAATAAGCACCTAAATAAATATTAAAATTATCCATATCCAATACATTATCAATCAAATAAGAGGCATTAACGGTGTGAATTTTATATTTGCCTTTGCTATTAATATGCCCATCTTTAATTTTATTTTCTGGATTAAATTTTTTAATATTATTGTTGGCATAGTAGTAACCTAGCCCAACTTTTTCCCAGATGATATCGGCACCGATGGTCATGTCATTTTCATCTTTGGCACTCATATAAGCAAAGCTGGTATTGATTTTGAGACCTTTGTTTTCCGCCCCCCAATCACCTTCACTGTTCCAAGAAAAAGTTGCGCCATAACCAGTACGCTGTGATTGATCGCGGAATTTACCATTTTTGTCGTAATACCCATACGCGTTTTTTACCACATTGGTTTCAGCTGCGATGGCGGTTGAGAAACTATTATTTTTCCAAGATAAAACGGGGCGAACATATACTACATTTTTCTTTTTCTCAATGTCATAGCCGTGATAGGTCGATTTATTAAACATTTTTTCGCCGTTATTGACTAACGCATTGACTTCTAAATTGAAATTATTCAAAAAAGGCTTATTTAATTGGATGCTACCACCGTTTTTACTGCGTCCGCGACCTTCTTTCATCATATAAATATAGCCAAAACCATCTTCATAGATATCATTAGCCGTATTGCCTGAATATTCAATAAAAGTATCTTGACCAAGAGGAAACATATCATAGGCTTCGTAACGTCCTACTTTGATGCTCCATTCTTGTTTTTGTCCAAAATAAAAAGCCGCATCATCCAAATTCATATCTCCACCCAGATCAGCCAGTGGTTGTACCACAAAACCCGCAAAATTATGACCATTTATTTCGCGATACCCATCTAAACCTATCAAAATTCGACCATTAATATCCCAGCGATCTTTATCAGCAGGTTTATTTTTTTTCTCGGCACTTTCTTTTAGTGAGCTAAGTTGTTGCTTGCTACTTGCAGCATCAACATTTATTTCAACATCGCCATAGAGTTTAAGTTTGCCTTGTGGGGTATCCCACTCAATTGCAGCATTGGCCATTGAACTCAACCCTATTAAACTGAATATAACTATTTTTTTCATAAAACTAACCCCTCAACCGTTTTATATTATTTCATTGTTTGTAGGATGTATGCGATAACATTATATTGAAAAGTAATGTCAATTATTATTTATGTAACTACTTAAAAAATAATAAATGATATCGTTTACATTTATGATGTTATAGGCTGATGAGTATTTTTCAAACTTCAAAAATCTATTTATGTGACAGGTGTAACATTTTTAATTTTAATTTATCGCAGATTCTTAATTTTGAGGTTAACAAAAATGTTCAAGCTATACGAAGATGAGCCTAAGCTATATTTTACGAGTGATTAAGTATATAATGTTAAGCATATCCTATTAATTTAAGTTAAAGTTATATATTTATGAAATCTTCAATTATCAGTAAGTTAGAAACATTGCAAGAACGTTATGAAGAAGTTCAAGCATTATTATCTGACCCTTCGGTAATCGCCGATCAAAATCGCTTTCGCACACTTTCTAAAGAATATGCACAATTAGGTGGTGTAGTGAAGTGTTTTGCTAGCTGGAAGCAAACTCAAGAAAATATTGAAACCGCTAAAATGATGCTTTCTGATCCAGAAATGAGTGAAATGGCTCAAGAAGAACTGAATGAAGCATTAGGACAAGTGGAAGAACAAGAAAGACAGTTACAGGTATTATTATTACCAAAAGATCCGAATGATGATTATAACTGTTTTGTCGAAGTTCGCGCAGGAACCGGCGGAGATGAAGCGGCGATTTTTGCGGGTGATTTAGCTAGAATGTATACCCGTTATGCTGAATCACGTCGTTGGCGAGTTGAAATAATGAGCTCGAATGAGGGTGAGCATGGTGGCTATAAAGAAGTGATTATGCTAATTAGTGGCGATGGCGTCTACGGTAACTTAAAATTTGAATCGGGTGGTCATCGCGTTCAACGTGTACCTGAAACAGAGTCTCAAGGACGTATTCATACTTCTGCGTGTACTGTTGCTGTATTACCAGAAATCCCTGAAGCGGAAATGCCTGAAATCAATCCAGCCGATTTAAAAATCGATACTTATCGTTCATCGGGTGCGGGTGGGCAGCACGTTAATACTACCGATTCAGCTATTCGTATTACCCACTTGCCAACGGGAATTGTTGTTGAGTGTCAAGATGAACGTTCACAACATAAAAATAAAGCCAAAGCCATGTCTGTATTGGCTGCTCGTATTCAGGATGCTGAAATACGTAAACGTCAACAAGAAGAAGCGTCAACTCGGCGTAATCTTTTAGGTTCTGGCGATCGCTCAGATAGAATTAGAACTTATAACTATCCACAAGGGCGAGTGACCGATCATCGAATCAACCTGACTATCTATCGCTTAGACGAAGTAATGGAAGGTAAACTAGAAATGTTAATCGATCCAATTGTACAAGAATATCAAGCAGACCAACTTGCAGCTTTATCGGAACAGGATGAATGACATATTTAGAATGGCTTAAGGGCGCTTCACAAACATTAATTGATAGTGAAAGTCCTAAGCGTGATGCCGAAATTTTATTAAGTTTTGTCACACATAAAACACGCACATTTTTAATGGCATTTAGCGAAACCAAATTAACCGATGATGAGCTAATTGCCTTAGATAGAAATTTGAAACGTCGCCAAGCCGGTGAACCTATCGCTTATATTACGGGCGAAAAAGAATTTTGGTCTTTGAAGTTTAATGTGTCAAACGCGACGTTAATTCCAAGACCCGATACTGAAAAATTGGTTGAGCTTAGTTTAGAATATTTACCTAAAGTACCGTGTGAAGTGTTAGATCTTGGTACTGGTACCGGTGCCATAGCTATTGCTATGGCAACTGAACGTCCTGATTGTTTATTTACTGGCGTTGAAAAAAATAATGATGCTTTAAATTTAGCTCAGAAAAATGCCAATCAGATTGGGGTTAATAACGTCTATTTTTTAAAAGGTGATTGGTATAAACCAATAAAAAACCGTAAATTCTCAATGATAACCAGTAATCCGCCTTATATCGAACCCACAGATATTCATCTATCACAAGGCGATGTTCGATTCGAACCGAAAAGCGCCTTAGTATCTGAAGATGAGGGTTTAGCTGATATTAAATTGATTGTTCAAGGTGCAACGAAACATCTAAATCAATATGGCTGGCTACTCATCGAACATGGCTGGAAACAAGGCGAAGCCGTACAGACCATTTTTAAACAACACGGATTTCAATTAGTTGAAACTTTCACCGACTATAGTGGCAATGATAGGGTTACGCTCGGTCGCTGGTTTAAACCTTAACAAGGATAATTTTATGATGAAACAAAAAAGAGTAAACGTTGGTGATATTACCGTAGCCAATGATCTACCATTTGTGTTATTTGGTGGTATGAACGTACTTGAATCACGTGATTTGGCTATGAAAATTTGTGAACATTATGTCACTGTAACGGATAAATTAAATATCCCTTATATTTTTAAAGCATCTTTTGACAAAGCCAATCGATCATCAATTCACTCGTATCGTGGACCCGGCTTAGAAGAAGGGTTAAAAATCTTCCAAGAACTTAAACAGCAGTTTGGCATAAAAATCATTACTGATGTTCACACTGAAGAGCAATGTCAACCCGTTGCTGATGTGGTTGATGTCATTCAATTACCTGCCTTTTTAGCCAGACAAACGGATCTAGTGGTTGCAATGGCAAAAACAGGTGCAGTGATTAATGTTAAAAAACCACAATTTGTCAGCCCGGGTCAAATGGGGAATATTGTGGAAAAATTCGAAGAAGCGGGTAACAACAAAGTGATTCTTTGTGATCGCGGTAGCTGTTTTGGTTATGACAATTTAGTCGTTGATATGCTTGGTTTTAATATCATGAAAAAAGCCAGCAAAGGCTCACCGGTGATTTTTGATGTCACTCATGCACTCCAATGTCGTGACCCTATGGGTGCAGCCTCTGGCGGACGACGAGGTCAAGTGACTGAACTTGCCCGTTCAGGTATGGCGGTAGGTATAGCTGGACTATTTTTAGAATCACATCCTGATCCAAATCACGCAAAATGTGATGGTCCGTCAGCATTGCCATTAGCGAAACTGGAACCTTTCTTAAAACAGATGAAAGCGATTGATGAACTCGTAAAAAGTTTCGAAGAAATTGATACTGAAAGTTAATCTAATTCTATATTAAATTTCAATTTTAAAGATAAGGGAAATGCTGGGCATTTCTCTTTTTTTGCCTTTCATTCCAAACCCGCCTTAACAAAAATCATGTTGATAATTTAATCTATCATAATAGTATAAATTATTTATTTAACCTGTTTTATCTCAATACATTATTATTTTTTAAAATAAAAAAAGTGAACTTTTTTTCAACTAAAATCATTCAAAATTAGATCTTTTTAGTGATTAGGATCACGAATTTAAATTATTTAATTTGCTAACTAAAATATGTTTATGCATTATAAAAATAGACATTTAGCTTCTTTTTTGGTTTAGCAAAGCTTTTTAAAAGTGTTAATAAAAACGTATAAAATAAAAACGTATAAAATAAAAACGTATAAAATAAAAATGGATTCAATTTTGAGTTAAATAACGAGATCTTCTAACGAAGAATTGCTATTTAAATTAAATGGAATCGTTTTAAGGAAATAAATTATGAACCACTATAATAGATTAAACATTCCTCGTTCTTTGAGTTGTTTGACTAAACTCATCCTATCTTTGACCGTGTTAACCAGTGTTACACCCGTTTATGCTGCTTATGAAAGTAATTTTGTTGATGATTCGTCACTCACTGGCAATGTATTTTTCTGGAACCGTGATCGTGAAAGAAAAAATATCGACGAACATAAATATGAAAAAAACCTTAGGCACTCATCATTTAACACAAATTTAGATTTCAAGTCTGGTTATATTGCTGATCGATTTGCGATTGAATTAGGCGGTTATGGCGCTTGGGAAGTGAGTAACGGTGGTAATGGACATCCTAATGAAATCGGTTTTAGTGGCGCCAATACTCGATGGGGTGAAGATTGGAAAAAAGATGTCAGTGGACTCAGTTTTTATAAAGCATTAGTTAATTTTAAACTCGACGATAAATTTTGGCTCAGAGCAGGATATATCCAACCCTCAGGTCAAACGTTACTTGCTCCACATTGGAGTTTATTACCGGGCACTTATCGAGGTGTGGAATTCGGCACTTTGCTTGATTTCGATGATGCGGGTGCGTTATCCATGTCTTATATGTGGACAGATAAATATAAAGCACCTTGGTATAAACGACTTTATGAATTTAAACAATGGGGAAAAGGGAAAAAAATTGATTACCTCCATTCTGCTGGTTTGAAATATGACTTTAAAAACGATTTTGTGATAGAAAGTGCTTTCGGGCAGGCACAAAATTATATGAACCAATTTTTTGGTAAAGCCTCATATAAAACAGATGTATTTAATAACCCACTGACTATGAGCTACCAATTTTATGGCGCTAAAGATCAGTCTCACAAAGGTAAAAATGTTTATGATGGCTTAGCATGGTTGCAGGCCGCTACCTTAGGTTATCAAATGGGGCCTGTTGGTTTACGCCTCGAAGGTGTTGTTGTTAAAGCAGAAGGGGAGCAAGGATTCTTTTTGCAACGTATGACGCCTGATTATGCTTCTTCAAATGGTCGATTAGATATCTGGTGGAATTCTCGCTCTGACTTCAATGCCAATGGTGAAAAAGCGCTATTTGCAGAAATCACTTATGATTTAGGGGACTTATCAAATTACTTAACAGGGTGGAGAACAGGTGCTTCTTATGCTTATGGTTGGGATGCAAAACCAAGCACAAACAAACAATTTAATCAGAAAAAACGTTTAATTGAATCAGCTTATAACTTTGATTTAGGTTATACCGTACAAAATGGTTGGATAAAAGATACCTCTTTGCAACTTCATTTTACCAAATATAACAATCACACCAATATCCCAAGTTGGGGAGGTGGATATGGCAATATCTTCCAAGATGAACGCGATATCAAATTTATTGTTACTGTACCTTTCACCGTTTTCAATGCTAAACAAAAATAGGTAATCGTCATGAAAAAGTTTAAATCAGCTATTATTGCTACATCCATAGCAACATTATTAAGTATGGGAGCAACACAATCTGCTAGTGCTTCACAAAAAATTGTAGATACCATGAGTTCACAATTACGTCTAAATTATCAAATCGTGGATAATGATGCTGTAAATCATGGAATAGATTGTGCGGCATTGGGTGCAGATTGGGCATCATGTAACAAAGTGACCTTAACCCTTAAAAATACAGGGTCTGCGATTACTGACAAAGATTGGGCAATCTATTTTCATAATATTCGAATGATCTTAGCGGTAAACAATGATCAATTTAAAATTACCCATGTCACCGGTGACCTACACAAGCTTGAACCTACGGAGAAATTCAAAAATATTCCCGCAAATGCTGTTGTGACTATTCCGATCATTGGTGAATATTGGCAAATCAGTGAAAGTGATGTTATGCCTAGATGGTATGTGACCTCATCAAAAGCTGAACCAAAAGTGATTGCCAATACCGATACCGATTCTGATAATCTCTCTGCATTTGTAAAACCATTAGGCGAACAATGGAAAATCTCGCCAAATGATCATAATGTTTTAATGACGCCTGAAAATCGTTATCAACGTAACAAAGATATACAAGAAATTAACGAAGAGTTGTTAAAAGGGCAAATTTTACCGACTCCATCCAAACTTACTGTTGGTAAAGAGACAATTATCCTAAATGAAAATGGCGTTAATTTAGTGCTTAATCACTTATCAAAAGAGAGTAAATCAGTATTAGAAGAACATTTTAGAAAACTAGAGATTGCTGTTAGCAGTAAAGGTTTTAACATTAATGCTTCAATTGATAAAAGTGCATTTAAAAAAGGTGTAAAAGGGAGTTATAAATTAGAGATAACGCCTCAAGGAGCAACCATTTTAGCCTTTGATGAAAGCGGAATTTTTTATGGTGTAGAATCGATATTATCAGTAATACATGCCAAAAACCCTCAAGTTATACCTACACTTTCAGCCGAGGACGCTCCTCGATTTGAATATCGAGGAATGATGTTAGATACCGGTCGAAACTTTAAAAGTAAAGAAGCGGTATTACAGTTACTTGATACGATGTCAAAATATAAAATGAATAAATTTCATTTCCATTTAAGTGACGATGAAGGTTGGCGAATTGAAATTCCGGGTTTACCTGAATTGACCGAATTTGGGAGCAAACGCTGTCATGATCTGAGTGAGACAAAATGCTTATTACCACAACTCGGATCGGGTCCAAATAGCAACAATAGTGGCAGTGGATACTTTACTCGAAATGATTATATTGAAATAGTGAAGTATGCAAATGCTCGATTTATTGAAGTCATCCCAGAAATAGATATGCCTGCACATGCTAGAGCGGCGATTATGTCGATGGAAGTGAGATATCAACGCCTAATGAATAAAGGTCAAGAACAACAAGCTAATGAATATCGATTAGTCGATCCAACCGATACATCAAATACGACCACAGTACAATTTTATAATCGACAAAGTTATCTTAATCCGTGTTTAGATTCTTCGAAAAAATTTGTGAATAAAGTCATTAGTGAAATAGCCAAAATGCATGCTGAAGCTAAACAACCAATTTCAACTTGGCATTTTGGTGGTGATGAAGCGAAAAATATTCATTTTGGTAATGGTTACCAAGATATTAATGCCGCTCAAAAAGAGACGGGTAAAGGTTTAATTGATCAAAGTATTGAAGATCATCCATGGGCAAAATCACAAGCTTGCCAAGCCTTTGTTAACAAAGGGGTTGTTAAAAACATTGAACATCTACCAAGTCATTTTGCTGTCGAAGTGAGTAAAATCATTAAAAACAACGGAATTAATCGCATGCAAGTATGGCAAGATGGCGTAAAATTCGCAACCGATGCCAAATCTTTTGCCACCGATGAAGTGATTGTCAATTTCTGGGATAGCTTGTATTGGGGGGGATATGATTCAGTAAATGAATACGCCAATAAAGGTTATAAAGTTATTGTATCTAACCCTGATTATGTCTATTTAGATATGCCTTACGAAGTTAATCCAAAAGAAAGTGGTTACTATTGGGCTTCTCGTTTCAATGATGAACGCAAAATATTCAGTTTTGCGCCTGATAACTTACCACAAAATGCAGAAACATCGTATGATCGTAACGGTGATGCATTTGCTGCAAAAGGCACCATGAATTGGCCGGGCGCATACGGATTATCCGCTCAAATTTGGACTGAAAATATTCGCACAGATGATAAAATGGCTTACATGGCTTACCCTCGATTGCTCAGTGTTGCAGAGCGTGCATGGCATAAAGCCGATTGGGAGACAAATTATCAAAAAGATCGCCAATTCCAACAAGGCGAAACCCATTATGTTGATCAGCAAAAGCTTTTCAATGATTGGAATCAATTTGCCAATTTAATCGGTCAACGAGAATTAGCTAAATTAGATGCAGCTTCAATTAATTATCGTCTACCTGTCCCGGGTGCGAAGATTGAAAATGGTAAATTGATCGCGAACATCGTCTTCCCTGGTTTAAGTATTGAATATTCAATTGATAAAGGTAATCAGTGGCAACGCTATCAAGGTCCTACTGCCATTAAGAAAGGTGAAAGTGTCATTATTCGTAGCGTCTCGCCAAATAAACAAAGGACCAGTCGCATTGAAATTGTGAAATAAATTAATATTAATCATTATTCTTATCCGTTATTTAACGGATAAGAATAAATAATCGATAAAACAAATAGATTAAAAATATCACCCCTATTAATGAAGCGTTTCCATATTATCATCAACTTCATTAAAATCATCACTGCCATCTTCAAAATAGGTTCCCCAACCATCATAATTGACACCAAATTGGTTAGTTAATGTGATGATTTCCGCTATTTGGGCATTAATTAATTCTGCATTAAGTGGACTTTCAGCCACAATATCAAACCCGATAACAACATTGCCAGTATCATCTACATCTTCATCAGGGTCGGTAGCTTCATAACCTAATTTATAAGCTTCTACAGCGACTTTTTCAAGTAGATCAAAATTTTGTGATGAGATATGATGTTCAATAATATAAAGCGCATGAGGATCGCTGCCATCTTCTAATAGTTCTTCAATAATAGCGTTAGTATCTTGTTGAGCAAGCATAATTTGATCTTTCATAATTTACCTTTTAGTGGTCATGCAATTTGTGTGGTATATTACACGTTTAAAAATAATTTTCGAGAAAAAAAGTGATCGTCGATTTACATTCGCATACAACTGCGTCAGATGGCATATTGACACCTAGTGAACTGGTCAAAAGAGCAGCTGATAATCAAATCAGTATGTTAGCAATTACCGATCATGATACTATCAAAGGTCTGTTAGAGGCAAAAAACACGATAGAACGTGACAATTTACCCGTTAAATTAATTTATGGCGTTGAAGTGTCAACAATTTGGAAGAATAATGAAATTCATATTGTTGGATTAAATATCGATATTGAAAATTCACCGTTGCTTGAATTGTTATCAGCCCAAGAACAAGGTCGAATTGATAGAGCAATAAGCATTGATCAAAAATTGGCGAAAGTTAGCATTGATAATGCATATCAACAAGCACAACAATTTTCGAAAGGTGATATTGTATCACGTGCCCATTTTGCCCGTTTTTTAGTGGCCAATGGTCATGTTAAAGATGTTAAACAAGCATTTAAAAAATATTTAGGCAAAAGTGGTTATGCTTATGTGCCTGCAAAATGTTGCTCTATTGGTGATGCGGTTAATGCTATTCATGCAGCAGGTGGGCAAGCAGTACTTGCTCATCCTAGTCGTTATGATTTAACGTTAACTAAATTAAAAACCTTAATTGGTGAATTTAAAGAATATGGTGGTGATGCAATGGAAGTATCACAAAGCCGACAAACACAAGATGATTTACAACGATTGGCAAAATTAGCTAATGAATTCGGATTATTGGCATCTCAAGGTTCCGATTTTCATGATTTGGTTAATTATCTTGATTTAGGTAAAACCACACCTTTACCCGCCAGTGTGACACCAATCTGGCATAATTGGAATGACTAAATAAAACAACAAAACTTAACCATAACACTAATATAGAAGAAAACTATGAGCCAAACTTTTTATATTCATCCTGATAATCCACAAACAAGATTATTAGATCAAGTTGTCAAAATTTTAAATGAGGGTGGCGTTATCGCTTTTCCGACAGATTCAGGTTATTCATTAGGCTGCTTGCTCGATAATAAGTATGGTGTTGATCGCATTTGCCAAATTCGCCAGCTTGATAAATATCACAACTTTACTTTAATGTGTCGCGATCTTTCAGAACTATCATCTTACGCTTTTGTTGATAACACGACTTTCCGTCTCTTGAAGAATAATACCCCCGGTAAATATGTCTTTATTTTGCAAGCCAGCAAAGAAGTACCTCGTCGATTAATGAATGAAAAACGTAAAACCATTGGTTTACGTATTCCTGATAATAAAATTGATTTAGCATTACTTGAATTGTTAGGGCAACCATTAATGACAACCACATTAATTTTACCTAATGAAGATGAAGCCCAATCCGATCCTGAAGAGATTGAAGATAAAATTGGTCATCAACTTGATGCTATTGTGCATGGCGGATACATTGGTCCGCAACCTACAACAGTAATCGACTTAACTAATGACTATCCAGATATTATTCGTCAAGGCAGTGGTGATATAAGCCCGTTTATTTAGTGTAACTTTCTGGATAGATTAATGAAATATAAATTTTTTATACCTTTTGCTTTGATAGGTATATTTCTCTGTTTGTTAAGTACCTTGTTAGCTTACCAACAAATTGGTTTTATTAATGAATCAGACTCTACAGTAGGTTATGTTACAAGTTTTGAATTTCGTCATTCTAGAGACCGACATCCTCATCATAGTTTAATTTATTATCCTATTGTTACTTTTACTGATAAAAAGGATCAAAAGAGAATCTTTACTTCATCATTTGGGTCTAATCCCAGCTTTTATGATATAGGTCAACAGGTGAAAGTTCGTTATAATGATAAGGAAGCTAAAATATCGGATTTTATGGCACTTTGGTTTGATATAGTTTTTATCGCTTCTATGGGAACGATATTTAGTGTAGTTGGATTTTATCTGCCTTATTTTTTGGCAAAACATTCTGAAAATTATAGAATTAATCTCTTAAACAGCAAACGACATAAACGCAAACACAAATATAAAATACTTCGAAAGAATAAACGTAAATAAAATAATTATTTAGTAACATTAAAAATTTATACCTATTTTTTGTTGCAAATTGAGTAACTCAATATTCAACAAATAAAATTTACTAACTGTATCAAAATAATAAAATCGATTTTGATATAAGTTTTCACTTAAAGTTAAACAAATATGATACCTGTGAAGGTAGCGAGAACTGCTTATGAAAAACATAAAAGATAATACTGAAAAATTACAAAAGGTACTAGCCAATTTAGGCAATGGTTCACGGCGTGAGATTGAAGCCATGATAGCGGCAGGGAAGATCAGCGTTAACGGTAAAATTGCCAATTTAGGCGATCGTGTCGATGTCAGTGCTAATCCCAAAATTCGCATCAATGGGCATTTAATTCAACTAAGAAGTAAAGAAAAAGAGATCTGCCGAGTTCTGGCTTATTATAAACCAGAGGGTGAAATTTGTTCACGTAATGATCCTCAAGGTCGTGCGACGGTATTTGAACGATTGCCACGTTTAAAAAATGCACGTTGGATCAATATTGGTCGTTTAGACATCAATACGTCAGGACTTTTGTTATTTACTACTGATGGTGAATTGGCTAACCGTTTAATGCATCCAAGACATGAAATCGAACGTGAATATGCTGTGCGAGTGTTTGGTAATATTACCGATCAGCAAATTAATCAATTGCGCAAAGGTGTACAATTGGAAGACGGTCCTGCTTCATTTAATTCAATTAAAGCACAAGGTGGTGATGGTCTTAACCAATGGTTTAATGTCGTTATAACCGAAGGTCGTAATCGCGAAGTGCGTAGAATGTGGGAAGCCATCGATGTACAAGTAAGCCGCTTATTGCGTATTCGTTATGGCAACATCAACTTACCAAAAGGCTTATCACGCGGTACATGGATGGAACTAGGTATTGATTCTGTCAACTATTTACGTGAACTTGTGGGCTTACCAGCAGAAGTTAAAAGTTTTACTAAAACAACTTCATCATCGGACAAAAAAACGGTTAGACCAAAACGTATCAAATTGAATAATCCGTCTAAATCACCTCGCCGTGCTACGGCTAAAAAACCTACTCGAAAATAGAGTTATTCATCACCTCAATACATAATTTGTATTGAGGTGTGCACCCATCAAAAAATTGATTAATGTTAAAAATATTATTTTTTACGCTTTGTTATCATCGTTGTGGTATAGAAATATAGCATTAAATGAAAAATGCTAAGTATTTTTTTTTCATAAAATCGGCAAAAATAATTAAAGGCTATTTTAATTAACGTGTAACCCATCAAACTTGTTATATTCTAAATAGTTTGATAAAGGATGAATAATTATTGAAAGGAAATATTATGCGAATAGTAATAACCATTTTTGTCATTTTTTTTCTTACCGCTTGCCATACACGTACAAGTGAGGAAGCATATAAAGAGGGAAAATATCTAGAAAGTATCAGTTTATTAACTAACAATATTGAAGAAAAAGGCCTCAAAAAGTATGACAAAGATAAAGCCGAAAAGTTACGCACTTTAGTCACTAATGTTATGGAACATTATGAAACCAATCTAGCCAATACTTCAGACACCGATTATAAAAAACGTATTGATATCTACCAAAACTTACTTAAGATGAAAATGATGCTTAGGGATCGTTTTTATAGTTCAACGGTCGATTTTTTCAATAATAAATACGATTCGGAACAATTGGAGCAAACCATTGCTAAACAATATTACGATTATGCAAATTCAATAACGGGCACAGACAGTATAAGCTATAAGAACAAAGCCAATTTATACCAACGTGGTTTAGAACGATATAATTATAAAGATATTGAAAAACGGTATCAAAACGCCAATACGAAATATATGCAGGTTGCTGCCAAAGAATACTATGATTTAGGTAAAAAATTTGCACAAGAAAAAAACTACAAAGAGGCTGCAACGGCTTTTAGTAATGCTTCACAAGTTTATCAACCACTCGGTAAATATAGAGATAGTGATAAACGAGCAATTGAAAATGACAAAAAATATTGTACGCAACAAGCCGAGGCTGCTTATCAACAAGCCCAACAACTCTCTCAAAATGCCAGAAAGCGTCACGAGTTTCGAGAGGTGGCAGATTACTTTAACAAAGCAGTAAAAGTTTACCAGCCATATGGAAAATATCGCGATGCAAAAGCATTAGCTGACACCTACCAAAAAAAGGGAATTGTTAAAGTTTACTATAATTCATCCCCATCTCAATTTACGAATGAAATTAGAGAATATATAGGCTCATATTATATTGAGTTTACCAATTACTTGAGTGAAGCAGATATTGATATACGAATTGACTACGATATTGATTTTAATGATCTTGGCAAATCAGTTAATTATGAAACAAAAACTGAACTGGTATTTGATAAATATGTCGAAGTGCCAGATAAAAAAGGGAGAATAACCAAACTCAAAAGCTATAAAGATCAGCGCTACACTATAGAAACAGAAACTCATAGCAATCAACTAACATTAACGACAAACATCATGGTTAACGGTATGTATAGCTATATTAAATCATTTAAAGTTAAAGAAACTTCCGCTAAATACAAATATATTTATAGTGGTGATGTACCATCAAAATACCGTAACTATAGTGAAGGAAGTTTAAAATCTCAAGATGAACTTTATAAACAAGCCCAACAAGAACAACTAACCGAATTAAGGTCTAGACTTAAGGATATTGCTAATGATCTCTCTTACCTTTAATAGAAAGATTTAAGAGATGATAAAAAGTATCTTGAGGTTGGTAATGGACATGTTGCACATACTTTTTTAGTAAATTGCACGACTACGTTAACACCTCAAGATACCAACTCTACAGCTAATTATCATAAAATAAGAATCATTTAGTAGTGAAAGTAAAAAGTTTAAATTGACTGATATGTAATCGGTATCAGAATGAGGTCTATTTCGGTTTGTATCAATACGGATGATTGTGTATTAATGCCAACAACCATTGCTAATGAACACGACGTGATGATGAAAACGGCAATCAAACATTTTGATATTGGTCAATGCCAAGCAGAAGAGTGGATTGAACGGATTCGTCAAAAGGGGGTAGATATTTTTGATTCAAATCATATTGATTGGACTAATATATCTGACCAATATTAAGTATCGTTAGTATAGCGAATAACGTTAATTTTCAATAAAGTTGATATGACAACAAAAGTTTCTAAATTAATTGGCAGATCGGTTACACGAAGTTGGAATTAATTCAAATTTCTTCTTCGTTATATAATCGCCTAAGTTTTTCGGTTCGTTGGATTAGTTTGTGACGGACGTGTTCAGGCTCTAAGCAGAGGCATTGATGCCCAAAACTCATTAATATACCGTAACTATAATCATCTTCGATAAAATCAAAATCGACTAGATATTTATTATCATCGAATGGATTTATATCTTTCTCATCACAATAATCTAATATGCGTTCTAAGATAGAGCTATCAATTAATAATTTTATTTTAAAGACTTTTGTTTTCATATCACGTTTAAATAAAGAAACCATGTCTGGAATCGATCTTTTGGTAAAATTAATGTCTGTTTTACGGACATTAGACATTTTCGATAATTTAAATAGGCGAAAATCATTTCTATTTAAGCAAAAAGCCTGTAAGTACCACTCTTTTTCTTTAAATAGCAGTTGATAAGGCTCAATTAATCGAGAAATCGTATCATGTTTAATTTTTACATAATCAAACGATAACAGTAATTGCTGACTCAACGCCACTTTAATAATCGCTATTTTATTATTATTGTTTTGTTTTAAAAACCAAGGAGATAAATCCACAGCAAGTTGGTTCAGCTCATTGCCTAAATCATTAAGTTCTTGCTGAGTTAAAAAGCTTTTAATTTTTTCTTGAGTAAGGGATTTTTCATTGTCACTTAAAATTGGAGAAGATAATAAATTCAGACCTTTTAAAAGAACAGTCACATCGTCTTTAGTAAATAGCCCTTTGCTGATTTTATAATCTTTTAAAATACTGATCCCGCCTTGACTTCCTGCATATGTGATGATCGGAATTCCCGCACGTTCAATAACTTGTATATCTCGATAAATGGTTCGCAATGATACATCTAATTTTTCCGATAATACTTTAGCGCTTATTCTATCTTTCTGAAGTAGTATCATAATGATAGTAATTATACGGTTAATTTTCATATTTTAAGTGTTGAAATAATTGATCTTAAATTTTTAATATGACATACAGTTGTCAGGGTTACCTCATCATAATATAGATAACATAATTTAAATATATTAATTTTTTTAATATCTATTACAAAAAGGTGACCAAAATGTTTAAACCAAATAGCGTTATTATTTATGTTAAAAACATCGATATCAGTACCGACTTTTACACAAAAATACTTGAACAAAATCCTATTGAAACCTATCCAGGATTTGCAGTTTTTTCATTAAAAGACGATTTTATTTTAGGATTACAACAAGCCGATCAAATCACACCTAAAGCACCGAATCATTTTGGTGGTTTTGAACTCTCTTTTAGTGATATAACAAAAGATAAGGTAGACGAAATCTATTTAACATGGAAAAAGCTCAACGTAAAAATAGAACTTGAACCTCAAATGCTTGATTTTGGATATACTTGTGTTGGCAATGATCCAGACGGGCATCGCCTTAGAATTTGCGCCACTGACACCTCAAAGTTTGAATAAAAGTGATGAAATAAAATTATAAAAACAATGATTATCTTTTTTTCATGAAAGATTTATATTTAAACTAATTTGGGTGATAGGAAGAATAGGAGCGGTGGAACACGCTCCTATATAAATAGAATATTCTAAATTAAATACTATTTGATATTTTATCTTGTTCTTCAAACCACATTTCGATGAAATCATCTTCTTTTGAAGATCTTTGATAAAGGGTACCTACAATAATTGCCCCGATAATAAAAAGTCCCGCAATAAAAGAAAAAACGCCTATTTGCATCAAAAATTCAGAATCTGTTTCTTCAAGTGAAAATATTATTGTTAAATAGATGCAGAACAAGAGTAATAAGCAACTTAAACAAGTTATGGTTGGATAGTAACCTTTTATGTTATCTTCTTTTGTCGGTGTATATGCCGTTTCATCGGATAATTGCATAATATTAATTGAATCTTTATTTTGCGTAGCAATGATTTGCCCTTTTTGCTCTTTAACTATACCATCTGCAGCGAGTGACAATGCAAGCCATGCATGACTATAATCTAACTTACCTAAATTTATCTCCAATTGATAAAATTTATTTGGTTCAAGTTTTATTCCGCTATTTGGATCAAATAATGTAGCTTTAAAACTGTGTAAAGCTGGAGATGGTAAATAGAGTGTCCATGCTTGGTTAATCTTTTCTCTTTGTACTTGTTTTGAATCCAAAAAGTACTCTAGATCTTTATTGAAATTAGTTAAATTTGTATTAAGGGAGCGGAATAAATTTATTTTCAAAGGGGATTGATTTAATACCTCTTCATCATTTGAAAACAATAGTGCACAACAATATTCAGTCACCTCTAATTGATTTTTAGTGTCAAATAATAGGTTAATTAATAGTATATTTTGAATTGAATTATCATCAATCCAATCATTAATCTTATCTATAGAAGGTATTATGTTGGAAAAAGTAATATTAGATTGATGAATATTTAGCTCATTGAGTTGACTATAAGTCATTAATACATTTTTTATAACTTCCAGGTCTTGATTAGTGTTTAAAAGAATTGTCACACTTGGAAGAATGTTTAATTTAGATTTCATTGGTAATAAAATCTTATCAAACAAATGTAATAATGGAGAACTGTCATTTTCTCTTATAATTGAAATGGGTATTACTTTATCTGGATTTATTGGAGAGTGTCCCTCAATTTTCATTATTTTTAAAGAGACATTATCAATTCCTGTAATATAATGGTAATCAATCAAATTAATTGAATTTTGGCACCAACTTTGCCAATTTATACGCATGTTTTTTAGATAGTTATTAAATATTAACGCATCAACTTTTTCATAAAAAAAGAAGCTGTATAAAAAACCTATCATAGACAAACCAAATAATATTGGCATAATAATAAAAAAAATGAAGATAAGATTAAATTGTGAGAACACAGCATCGTTATCATTCTGAACAATAACAATAAAAATGATATAAAATAAAAAACTAATCACAAAAATCAAAAAATACCCCCATTTTGAAAAATTCTTGGGTATTGTTTTGTCTTCAATATTTGGTAATTGCCATTTCATTAGTTGCATCCCACTTGTGTTAATGTTGATATTAATACACAGCCACATGCGGCATGACATCCTTCAACAGCAACTTGGCGTTCATGCATTAACCAAGTAGGATGCCCTTCAATAATCGGATTTATACCATGTCCTTTTTTCGGGCAAGATACACTGTCTCCCACTAAAGCAACAGGTATACCATCAAAATCAGCTCCAGATGCACTAATAACATTTCCACCATGCGAATGTGGATCACCTAACCGTATTACACCTTTCATAAATAAATTCCTTACTTATATTTTATTTACCTTTTTTCAGATCTAATTTCATGACGAATTTTGTCTTAATCTTGATATGGTTCAAGTTTGGGATTGCTTGCGTCAGCTATTTTCGCTATCCTTGCCAATACATCAACAATAGTCAACTGGACACTTTTATTGGATTTGTTGATATTAGAATTATTTTTCTGCCCCAATTTCACAACGAATTTTGTCCCAACCTTGATAGGGCTCAAGTTTAATATTACGCGCGCCAGTTATTCGCTCTATCCTTGCCAATACATCAACAATGGTTAACCTGACACTTTTATCGGCTTATTTGTTAATATTAGAATTATTTTTCTGCCCCAATTTCACAGCGAATTTTGTCCCAACTTTGATAGGGTTCAAGTTTAATATTACGTGCGTCAGTTATCCGCTCTATTCTTGCCAATACATCAACAATGGTTAACCTGACACTTTTATCGGTTTGAGTGTCAATATTAGAATTATTTTTCTGCCCCAATTTCACAACGAATTTTGTCCCAACCTTGATAGGGTTCAAGTTTAATATTACGCGCGTCAGTTATGCGCTCTATATAAGCGGGTTTATAATAAATTTCCCAATATCGCCCCAATAGTTGGACTTCTTTCAGGTGTTCACCTTTAAGGTATAAATCAATATTTTTTTTTGTGTTTACAACACCACTTAATGAATGAAAAGTTTGTTGAGGATATTTAAACATTTGCCAAAATACAGTATCCCCAAACAGTACATCATTTTTTAGAATAAAATAGCCTGTATTACCAGAAACGGTAACAGTATTAATAAAGCTTTCCATAGTCGATTTTTTAACATCATTAAATTGCAGGGTTAATGGTTTATCATCTACCCCAATAAAACGCTCGACTTGCTCACTTGGGTTAGCTGCAAAATCGGTCACCTCGCCAACATAAAAAGTTTTACCGCCGTCAATTGAAAACGGTATTGCTGACATATCGTCGGTTGGAATGCCAATATAGTCCTTACCTGGGTTGTAATAGTTAAATTTTGGTAACCTATCATGAGTAAAAAAGATTTTGTCGATACGCGTATGAATATTTTTGGCCTGATCGTGGTACCAAATTAATCCTTCACAGTTTTCACCTTGTAGCTCTAAATAACGATCTGCATCATAACGGTAAATAACCTGACGTTTTTCACTTAAATAATAAAACGAAGCTGTATAGTTGGGATTACTTGTTTTAATAACTTCTGGATAAATAATTTCATAACCTTCTCTTGGCTCAGGCATTGGAATATCCAGTCCCGTTGTTTCTTCATATCTTTCCGGTAAATTTGAACCAAAGTTAATGATAAAAGCCCATAAACCGCCAGGAATGACAATGCAACAGATCAACAATTTAATTAGTCTCTTTTTCATGCTTTACCTCGTCTGTGACGCCTAATAGATGGCGTAATTGGGCTTGTAATTTAATAAGTGGCGCATAACGGTTATAGACGGTTATCGATTGTTTTAAGCTAGGATCACACTGCCATCGCTGCCAACCAGTATAATTGGCAGGCATGATTGGCATAGTTTGAGGTTGATCCGTCCAGCGAAGTCCCATATATCTTATACTGCCTTCAAAAGATTTTTCACTGGTAGCTGAAATTATGGCAGAACGTGTACCGTAAGGTTTGGGTGAACGATAAATACTTCTATTTTTATCTTTTAAGAAAAATTGATTATTCATAACTATAATGTTTTCTATAGTATTATAAGTAGGTTGATAACTTCCCATACCCTCATACGTCTCAATATGAATGGTACGAAAAGAACGTCCGCCGTCTTGGGAAACATCTATAGCAGAATAATCACTTAAAGGTACAAAGATATAATCTTCAGGCATATGGGCAAAAGGCTCGGTTAAAACCTTTGCCGAGTGCCGAGCTAATTCGTAATAGATCTGCTTTTGATCATCAACATAGTACATTCGCCCTTGGCAACCATAGCCAGTAAGTTGAATAAATCGGTGCTCATCAAAACGAAACACAACTTGGGTAGGGGCTGTATATTTTACTTTATCTTCACCCGGTAAAGGGATGATTGCCAAAAAACAGATCAAAAAAACGCTGTAACTTAACCAACAAAAAAGATGCCAACGTTTAAAAAAACAAAATAGAAATAATGCTAAACTCAGTAGTAAATAACTAATCAATATCAGCATCAGTTACTCCTTATTAAGTCACGTGTGGGAAGTGGCCATTGTTTTTTCTTGTTTTTCTTGTTTTTCTTGTTTAGCTTTTTTAGCTTCTTTATTATGTCAGTTATATTGATTTTAACCTCTGCAGTGACTACAAAGAATGGCGATTTGCTGATGGGTATAGTTACTTTAGTTTCAAGCTCGACGTGGTAAAAATCATTGACAACTAATTCTTCACCTTCTGGCATATGCTTACTTGGGTAGTTCATAGCTCTTTTTAACTCTTTAGGTAGTTTACCGGATTTAGCATACTCAACAGTTTCGGAATCGGGATTGTAAGGGTTATGCCAGTCAGCCTGTGCCCGCCAACTGTTTAATGTTCCTTGATTGTTTGGATTGATTTCTTTAACGACCCCAATTGCCAAATCATAAGCCATAATTTTAGCTGGCACTTCCAGACTATTGGTTATGCCCGAATGGTGAGAACTGATATCTGCTTCATCGTCTACTTTTTTACCTATTTCGGTCTTAATTTGTTCTTGTGTTTTACAGTAGTTCACTGATATTTTATTTGCCATCCGAGGTATGTATCTTGCGGACTCTATGCCTCTATCCCATTCAGGATGATCGTCGAGCAATTTTTTTAATTGGAGTTTATTAGTAATCAAAGCAGATGAACTATCGAAGGGATATATTATTTTTTCAGGTATATAATCAGGCCGGTCAATTATCTGATTAATTACTTTTTTTTCAATATTTTCAAAAAAAAGGTTATCACTATTATATATATCATTATAATGGATGGCTCGGCTTAACGCTGTTTTTCCTTTTGGTTGATCTACTGTATAGATCATGGTTTCAGGAACGAGTTCACCATTTATAAATAATAACTTCGGTTCAAATTTTGCAGTACCAGTAATAATACGACCAGTTCTTAATTTAGAACATTGCGACTTCGCCTCAGACTCAAGCTTATCATAAGATACAGATCTATTTGGATATTTTTTAAAATTGTTATTTATTTGTTGTTTCTTACAGTCTGAATCTAAATTCTCAGCAACTACAATTTCATAATAAGCACTGGGAAAATATTTTTTAATTGTTTCTATGTTGTATGAAAAAAAAACTTTGACAGCATGACCATTTCGAGTATACATACCATAGTCAATAGATTCAGCTTTTTCAATAATAAGTTTCTCTGAAAATTTCTCTGATATTGATGCTAATTGTTCAGGAAGCAACATAACGTCTAATTCAATGTTTTTGTTATCAGACACTATAGCCTTTAAACGTTGTTTATAATCCTTTACACTAATATTACTCGGGTAATCTTTTTCAGTTATATGTAAGTAGCCCAAAACAGGTGATACATTTTTACCTATTGGATCATTGCCAGCAATATGTCCATGACTAAAAATTCGTTGTTTTAGATTTTGATTTTTACAATTAACAAAAATTTCCTCGTGTATACCTTGCCAACCCATGCCTTGAACATTCGATAATGATACCACTTGATCATTGGGACTAAAGTATTGATACACTTTACCAAAGTTATCACGATAAAATAGTTCTTTATCATCGCCAAGTCTATCATACTGTTTTTTAGTTCCATCCGCTTGGGTATAAATTTCATTATCATTAACTGTAGTATTAATTACCCCTGTTTTAATTAAATCGTCTAATTTAAAAAATTTACTCCTTCGAGCACCCTGTAAATTATACATTTGATCAACAAAATTAATAAATGTCTGCTCACGCCCATATTTTGATTGGACACCCATACCTAGATCTTTGGATGTTTCTTCAGCGTAGGTTGGTTCAAAAGCATAGGGTGAATGCGCTAAAATCACACAATCAGCAGGTAATGGTTTATCCTTATCATTGGCTAAAATCAGATTGGCTAACATGGTAATAATGGTGCCTTGACTGTGAGCAACAATATTAATTGGAATATCTTGACCTTCGGTATCCTTTCTAATCTGTTTGATTAACTTCGCCAAACGATGGGCGGCAAAGGCATAATAGATGCGATGTGGGTTATCATAGCTCACATCCCCCCCTAGTATTGGAGTAATTTTTTTTCCTACATATCCTAACAAACCAGCCATCCCTGGACCATACATATCGGGTATACAAGTGGTTGCATTGGCGAAAGGCCCACCATTACGTTGATAAAGGTAATCGATCCAGTTACCAAATTTGTCGCAATTAAGTTTATTGACCTCTATATTTTTGGTTTTGAAATGACAGTCGCGGTCAATCAAATAGCTATCGTAGGGTAATTCAGGATCTTCGATATTGTCATCCTGTAATCTTTTGCAATAGGCGATCAGTTCTTGTTTATAGGTATCTTCGTCAACTGGTCTGTATCCCCAAGTGAATGGAATGATAGGAGAATAACTTTTATGTTTAACTGTCTTAGGTGCAAAAGGTGGTTCTATCCGGCCAACGGTTTCTTGCCATTCTGTTAACATTTCTATTCTTGGTGAAAAATCATCAGCGCTTGTTTTCGCCCATCGCCACTTGTTAGGTTTTAAATCTTTACGCCCTAAGCGACGATTTAAACCTTTGCAAATCATTTTATCTAGATTTTCAAACGCTTCTCCTGCATCATTTACGCCATGAATTAATATTACAACACAGGGTAATGGACGAGGTGCATCTACATTACTTGTTAACATGGCTCCCGATTCAAGAGGAAGTCCTGTAGTACTAACCGAGATATTGTTTCCTTTTAAGTTATCAAAATCAGTCATAACTTATTCCTTTGTTAATATTTCTATTTTTATTTGTTCTAATTCTGTCATTGGAATGATTTCTGTTTCTCCATTCTCATCGGTTATACCATCTTGTGTACTTCCGTCATTGAAGTGGATACGATACGGTTGATTTTTTAGCACTTGTGAGGGTGAATCATTAAAGTGCAATTTGAATTTACGTGCAAGACTGCCTTTTTCAAATGAAGGTGCCGCTTCTTTTATACTTTCAGGACCACTGTAAGATAGTACTGCTGTTTTTTGTAATATGCTGGTTGGTGCTATCATTTCGATAGTGCCATTTTTGATACGAATTCCGCTACCTCCACTAAGCAGTAGCAGTTCATTTTGGGCATTAATGGTAATTTTACCTGCACAACTAGTGATAAACATATTTTTTTGGGCAGTTAATTCCATTTCATCGGATTGGGCTTGAATTTGAACTCGCCCTGAAGCAGCGATAAGTTTTATTCCTAACTTATGGGCAAAAATAGATATCATTTCACCTGCTGCCATAGAGAGCTTTTTAAAAATATTGATACTTGCATTTTTACCTGCGGTAGCAATAATATTTTCATTTGCAGCATGTTGAATGCTTCTGGGCGAAATTTGTGTGATCCCTTTTTCACCATGAATAACAACGGCTGATTCATGTAATTGATTACTGGCATCGAATAATGCTTGCTGTTCGGTTATTTCGGCTAGTTCAGCGCCACTCACTTTGCCACAACCGATCAAAGCATGAGATATATCAAGAGACTTTTCAATCTGTTTAATGGTACCTTTCATATCAAGCTGTTCACCAGTCGCTTTTTCTTGGCTTATGGTCGTAAGATAAACACCTTTACTGGCTCTTATTGCTCCAAACTCATCGGTCCTAAGTTCAAACCCTTCGCCACGCTGTTGCTTTTTATTATTTACTAAATGCCCAAGGTTAAGTTGCGTTTTACCGTATTCGGTGGCTAATTTGATGTGTTCTTGCTCACGCTTATCATCCATGCGCAGTTTATTATTGGCAGGTGTTCGAATTACATTACGGTGTTTGTTACTGGTCGAAACGTGATCAGGATTGCTACTGTCATGCATTGCATGAGCAATATAAGGTCTATCTGGATTGCCCGAAGTAAAACCTATCGCCACTTCTGTGCCGTCTATAAGCGGGAAGTGGAACCCATAAGTATCACCTGCATAAGGTTTAGCGAGTCTAACCCATAAGCTTTCTTCACCTTTCTTCCATTCGGTTAAATCAAAATCGAATTTAACACGATAACGACCTTGAGTATCAATGTAACCGTAGATATCATTGTCTGGGCTGGTGACTCTGGCTGGCAAGGTTCCACTTACCTTTGGCCAAGCAATTGGAGCAGGGCGATAAGGTTTTAATTCTTCGAATGGAATAGCTGTAAAATGGGTTTTGTAAGATGAGCTTCGGTCTGCATAACTCTGCGTCGATAGGATTATAATCCCTTTTTGAATATGGTTAATTGGACTTTCATCAATAATGATAATTTGCCCAGGCATTAATTGATAATCATTACACTCACCACGGATAATGATTTTATCACTGATGTAATATTCATGACGGATTTGCGCATACCAATGGCCACTTTCTACTGTGTTTGAACTACCTTTTTGCTTATAGTGTTCACCATAGCGGTAATCATTGCCATAAGTAGTGGTGTCCTTAATTTGGGTATTAACGTTAGATTTTAGATTACTCTCGGCGGCGCGATAATTATAATCATTAACTGATACTTGTTGTTGTTTGGTTTTACTTCTAAATTGTAAATTCCAAATACTGTTTTGTTGAATATCATTCATGCCGCTAGGCGGTTTAAAAGGCAAGTGTCCTGTATTATCAAATCCTTGTTCGTAATCACTGATAACCATGACATCACAAGAGTGCTGTACATGTGTTTCAAAACGAAACCAAATCCCAACATCGGCTAAAATACGCTGAATAAAAACAAGGTCACTTTCTTGCCATTGAGTAATAAATTCACGAGCAGGATAGGCGTTTTTCAGTTCTAGGCGATATTCAATACCAGTAAATCCATGGGAACGTAAAACATCTTCTACAACATCAACCACGCTTTTATTTTGATAGATAGCACATCGATGTTCATTGGCTAGTAGTGCCAAGCGTGAATTTAATATGACTTGATAACGAGCTTCATCTTTACTTACTGATATCAAGCTAAATTCAGTAATAACACCATATATTGTCCTATTTTGTGCTTGAGAGGTTAGCGAACTGAGTTGAACAAGTTGTTTTATAGAATTTGGTGCATGAAAGGTAAGCGAGGCAGGTTGATTAAGTATTGAGTTAATGTCGATTTGTTTATTGGTACTGGTAAATGTTATTTCGTAATGCCAAGGTACATTCAATGACTCTTGCCCATTAATGGAGTAAATTGAGAGAATTGTGAGTTCATCAAGTTGATCAATTGACAGGCTATAGTGATTGAGTTGACTATCAGTTGCTGATGAAGCAATTCCATTTATTAAAGCGGATATCCTATCCATTTTTGCCTCTTATACTTATCTTTACTTTTTTACATTAAACCATGTAAATTTGTATAAATAAGATACTTCAAAATAGGTTCTTGTCAATGGGTTAATTCAATAAATGTGATCATTTTTTGCAAAAAAATAGACTAATAATTGATATGATTTAGTTTTTTTATTATTCACGTCTTAATCCATGACATTAAAGAAATAGCTACAGGTCGCTTTGTTAAAAAAAACGGATTTCTAAATGTTTCTATTCATAATTTTTTGAGATGTAGAATTAATTTTAATTTTGGGTAATTATCGTTGTAATACCAATAATTAACCAAAACAAAAAATCGGTAAAATTAACATGAATTTTATAAAGTTCGGAAAGATTTATAGAAATTAATCTATAAAAAACAAGTATACTAATATGTGTTTTATCAAACAATTAATAGTGAAAAATCCAATCGTTTAATAATTTGATAACGAGTATACTTGTTGCTTGAAAGTAGAGAAAGATGCTTTTGCAAATGAGATAATATCCAAAAAAACCTCACCATAATTTTATTATTTTTGGTGAGATTTTTATTTATAAAAGACGATTTATTTTTCCAGTCCTAGTACCATTCGTCCATTTTTGGTTGCTACATTTACCACATTATCCAAATCGGTATAGCGGCAGCCGGTAACAAGTAGTTTAAGTTCTTCCCACATATTGCCTGTTGAAAATGGCAGCATATAATCACTAATATTATCGGTACCAATGGCAACGGGAATCCCGGCTGAGGCAAGTTCGTCAACGGGGGTGAGTGAGTTACGAGTAGGGCCTTGTTCTTCACGGCGTGGGCTATCAATCCAAGCAAATGGGCAAGCAATGACCATCATTTTTGCTTCTTTCATTTTTTGATAAAGTTTTTGACGATATTCCAAGCTGTGTGCAGTGATTGAAATACTGTGAATAGCAACGACACGACCATGCATACCATGCTCTAAAGTTTTATCGGTGAGTTGTTCGGTTTCGATTTCGTCTGATGAGTTAAATTGGTCAACGTGAACATGAACCATTTTACCCAATGATTTACCTGTTTGCATTAACACATCAAGATGTTTTAATCCCATTCCTTTGCCATGATCACGTTCATCTCGGCGAGGTAAGCCACCAATGATATCAACCAAATCAGCACCTTTATCAAACCAATAGCGAGCTTCTTTATCGATGACACCTTTAAGTGTTTGATTGACTAATTTAATGATAATGTCATCTTTGTATGTTTCACGAGCTCGAAGTGCGCCTCTAATAGCGCGTTCTTCAGCAATTGGGTCGATATCCACAAATGACCCCATTGCCGTTACACCTTGTTCAATCATACGCTCAACCGCCATACTAAAATGGCGATAGTAATCATCTTCACTCATTGATGCCTTAACTTTATCTAAAGTATCCCATTTTTCAATTAAGGTCTGTTTTTGGTACACATCAAAACTATCTACCGTTATGGTAAAAGCACGATCGGCATGCATATGTGAGTTAACCCAACCGCCATTTTGCTTTATTTTATTCATCAAATATGCTTTTAAACTTTGATCTCGACTGGTGGATAACATTTTTTTATTATCGGTCATAATGTGCCTCTATAATTCAATTACTTTTGGGATTTAATAAAAATGGTGGATAAAAAAATCCTCCATGAAGGAGGATTAAAAAAATCAACAATTGTGGACGAAAATATTGTTGATTCAAATTTAACATATCAAGCTAACCTAGACTGGTGTATAAAACTATTGGAATTCTAACCAAATTGGGGTTAATAGCAAGCTTAAAATTTTAAAAAATATCTAAATAAATGAAATGGTTAAAGTATTATTTTTTAGATTTTTTCGAGCCTAAATACAGGGTTTTTATAAGATGGTTTTGGGTCTATGGCAATTTTTAACATATAACTCTATATTTTATATAAAGATTTACTAGTCCAAAAATCGAGATATTTTTATGCTAAGTCAATATTTCAACTTTCAGATAAATATAGAAAAATTTATTGAATGTCTGCCATCATTTACTCGTGTGTATCCAATTTCTATGAGTAATCAATGATGAGTAGAAATAATTAAAAATAGACATCATGTTCGTAATCTCTTTTTACTAATCGGTAATTTTAGCTATACTCTTAATTTGATTATTTAGATTAAACATCAAGAGGTTTATATGAGCCATTTAAGTATTATCGCGACAATTACAGTTAAAACAGAATACTACGAAGCTTTTCAACCTATTTTAAAAAAACTTGTTGAAGAGAGCCAAAAAGAAGCAGGTTGCCTCCATTATGAACTTAATCAGAGTATTAGTAATCCTAATGTTTATGTAGTAATTGAAACATGGGCTTCTCAAGCGGCTATAGACAGTCATAACGCAATGCCACATTTTGTTGAGTTTGCTACGTTTGCCAAAGATCACGTAGATGGGTTAGATATTTGTGTAGCAAAACCTGTTAATTTCTAAAATCTTTTCAGGTTAACAATATATTTAAATATAAAAAAGCCACCGATACAATTTTTATCGGTGGCTTTTAAATGGATTTTTTGCAAGATAATTTTATTTACTTAATTACTACTGGCTATCTTTTTAATTACATCTTATCGACGGTTTTAATACCTAACATATCAAGACCAACTTTAAGTGTTTTAGCCGTTAATGAAGCCAATTTTAAACGGCTTTGCTTCAAGTTTTCATTTTCAGCCGTCAAAATAGGGCAGTTTTCATAGAAACTTGAAAACAGTGTTGCAATTTCATAAAGATAAGCACAAAGCACATGTGGCGTACCTTCGTTTGCTACTGTAGTGATCGTTTCATCAAATTGGATTAAACGAGTTGCTAAAGCGCGCTCTTTATCGCTGTCCAAACTTATATCGCCTGTTAAGCTGTCTTCAGAAATATCAGACTTTCTAAACACGGACAGCACTCGAGTATAAGCATACTGTAAATAAGGCGCAGTATTTCCTTCAAACGACAACATATTATCCCAATCAAATACATAATCGGTAGTACGGTTTTTGGAAAGATCTGCATATTTGACAGCACCGATAGCAACAGCATCAACGATTTGGGCAAGTTCAGCTTCTGACAGATCAGGATTTTTGCTACGAATGAGCGAGCTTGCGCGTTCACAAGCTTCATCAAGCAAGTCATTTAATTTTACGGTATCACCCGAACGTGTTTTAAATGGTTTGCCATCTTTACCAAGCATCATACCAAACATATGATGTTCTAATTTTAATGATTCTGGAACATATTTAGCCTTATGTACAATCGTCCATACTTGCTCTAAATGTTGATGTTGACGAGAATCAGTATAATAAAGAATACGATCAGCATGTAACGTTTCATAACGGTATTTTGCACAAGCGATATCGGTTGTTGCATACAGATAGCCACCATCACGTTTTTGGATAATAACACCCATTGGTTCGCCTTCTTTATTTTTATACTCATCTAAAAATACAACAATAGCACCTTCACTCTCAACCGCTAATTTTTTCTGTTTAAGATCGGCAACAATACCCGGTAGCATACTGTTATAAATGCTTTCGCCCATGGTATCTTCAACTGTTAATGTCACATTTAATCGTTTATAAGTTGCGATGTTTTGTGTCATGGTAATATCAACAAGCTTACGCCACATATCACGACAGTACTCATCACCGCCTTGTAATTTAACCACATAATTACGAGCTTTTTCAGCAAAGACTTCATCTTCATCATAATGTTTTTTTGCTGCACGATAGAAAGATTCTAAATCCGATAGTTCCATATCATTAGCATGTTCGTTTTGCATCTTTTCAAGATAAGCAATCAACATACCAAACTGTGTACCCCAGTCGCCGACATGGTTAGCGCGAATGACATTGTGACCTAAGAAAGATAATACCCGCACACTGGCGTCACCAATGATGGTTGAACGCAAATGGCCAACGTGCATCTCTTTAGCGACGTTTGGCGCTGAATAGTCAACCACAATCGTTTGTGGCTTAGCAGGTAAAGTAATATTGAGTTTATCACTGTTTAATGCGATTTCATTCTGCTCGGCAATCCAACTATTTTTTAGAAAAATATTAATAAAACCCGGACCAGCAATTTCAACTTTATCGGCAATATCATCAATATCTAAATGCTGTAAAACCTTTTCTGCCAATGCTCTTGGTGGCATACCTAGTTTTTTTGCGGTTGCCATAATACCATTAGCTTGATAATCACCAAATTGCACCTTAGCCGATTGCTTAATTAAAGCATCACAGTTGTTATCGGCGCCAGCCAGAATCATTGCTTGCGAAACGCGTTGCGTTAATAATTGTTGAATATTCACACTAAACCTAATCGATTATAATAAAATGCCCAATATGATACCGACAAAGTGATAAATTGTCACTGTAGGATTAGTTTTAGAGGGCTTTTTTTAGAATAGTAGGACTGTTTTTAATGACTCAATGGCTATTTTTATAACAAAACTTATGTATGATTTCAAAAATTTATTCAAACTACCAATCCATTAATTACCTCATCTAGTTTTTTACTAATCAATTAAATTATCACTTCAAACAAAAGAAAACGAAACGGTATAGACTCCTGAATAATTTTTACAAAATTATAACTGTCGTTTTTAATGTGATTCGATTTTTAATATTTTTATTGTATTAGATTGATCATTTTTTTTGGTTTAAACCTAAAGAAGATCGGTTTAGTGAAGTAAGTTAATCATGTTTTTTTAAAACATTTATGTAAACCGTTTTTATGCAATTAAGTTTATTATTCACATATTGGCAGTTTATTGAGGTAAAGATATTCCAGAAAAATTTATTGGTATTCGATGATTAGTGCATGTAGGTTAAAAGAATCTGTAATCAATTATCTCATTACATACAATAACAATGATAAGTCGTCTTTTAAACAATTATTTCAAACTAAGAAGATGAAACGGTATAGACTCCTGAATAATTTTTACAAAGTTATAACTGTCGTTTTTAATGTGATTCAATTTTTAATATTTTTATTGTATTAGATTGATCATTTTTTTTGGTTTAAACCTAAAGAAGATCGGTTTAGTGAAGTAAGTTAATCATGTTTTTTTAAAACATTTATGTAAACCGTTTTTATGCAATCAAGTTTATTATTCACATATTGGCAGTTTATTGAAGTAAAGATATTCCAGAAAAATCTATTAGTATTCGATGATTAGTGCATGTAAGTTAAAAGAATCTGTAGCCAATAATCTGATTACATACAATAACAATGATAAGTCGTCTTTTAAATAATTATTTCAAGCTAAGAAGATGAAACGGTATAGACTCCTGAATAATTTTTACAAAGTTATCACTGTCGTTTTTAATGTGATTCGATTTTTAATATTTTTATTGTATTAGATTGATCATTTTTTTTGGTTTAAACCTAAAGAAGATCGGTTTAGTGAAGTAAGTTAATCATGTTTTTTAAAACATTTATGTAAACCGTTTTTATGCAATCAAGTTTATTATTCACATATTGGCAGTTTATTGAAGTAAAGATATTCCAGAAAAATTTATTGGTATTTGATGATTAGTGCATGTAAGTTAAAAGAATCTGTAGTCAATTATCTCATTACATTTAATAACAATGATAAGTCGTCTTTTAAACAATTATTTCAAGCTAAGAAAATGAAACGGTATAGACTCCTGAATAATTTTTACAAAGTTATAATTGTCGTTTTTAATGTGATTCAGTTTTTAATATTTTTATTATATTAGACTTTTCATTTGTTTTTGGTTTAAAACTAGAAAAGCTCCGTTTATAGAATAGTTTTTTATAAGAAAATCCTTATATTTTGCAGTAGGTTAATAATATTTTTTTATTATTAAAAATTTCAATTACCCGTTATATTACTTCTTTAATAAATTACATGAGTATTCGGATGAAAAAATTTATAAAAGTATTATCTAGCCTTGTCTTTTTAAGCATATCCCTAAACAGTCAAGCTGCATTACCTGAATCAATTAAAATAGGTTCTGATACTTCTTATGCTCCATTTGATTACATTGATGAAAATGGTGAAATTACGGGTTTTAACATTGAAATAACTAAAGCACTTTGTGAAAAAGCAAATGTTAAGTGTGTTTTTCAAACCACTGACTTTGATGCGTTAATTCCATCCCTTTTATCAAGAAAGATTGATATGATTTCATCATCATTGATGATGACTGAAAAACGTAAAAAGCAGATAGCTTTTTCAGATGAAATTTTTGCCACTAAATCACGTCTGATAACAAAAGAGGGCACTAATATCCTGCCGACAGTTGAGTCATTAAAAGGGAAACGAGTCGGCATTGAACAAGGTACTTCACAAGAACATTTTGCTAATGAAGTGTGGCGTCCAAAGGGTGTGACCATTGTTCCTTATCAAAATCAGTTACAAGTTTTTTCTGATTTAGTAGCAGGGCGTTTAGATGCGGCTCTGCAAGATGAAGTAACAGGAAGCTATGCATTTTTAAAACAACCTCAAGGAAAAGGTTTTATTTTTGCCGGTGAGGCACTTACCGATAAAAAATATTTTGATGTTGGGGTAGGTTTAGGATTCCGTAAAAAAGATAATGAACTTAAGGAAGCTTTTAACAAAGCACTTGTCGAGATTTTAGCCGATGGCACCTATAAAAAAATCAACGATAAATACTTTGATTTTGATGTTTATAATAAGAAATAAGTAATGCAGGGCTATAGTTTACTCATCTTTCAAGGTGCATTAATTACCATAGGACTGGCAATTGCTTCTTTAGTGGTTGCCGTTTTACTGGGTGTGGTTTGTGCACTTGGTAAATTGTCACATTTAAAAACATTGCGATTAATATGTCAGATTTATACTTCGGTCATTCGAGGTGTGCCTGATTTGGTGTTAATGATGTTAATCTTTTTTGGTTTGCAATTTGCAGTCAATAATATCACTGATTTTTTTAATGCCGATATTATCGAAGTTAATCCCTTTGTTGCGGGTATTTTAACGCTTGGATTTATTTATGGTGCGTACTTTACGGAAACCTTTCGTGGCGCTTATCAAGCCGTATCAAAAAATACCCTAAATGCAGCGGTAGCACTTGGATTTAGTCAGATGCAGGTATTTCGTTATGTGATGTTTCCTTTAAGATGCGTTTTGCGCTTCCTGGTATGGCTAATAATTGGCTCATTATATTAAAAGCAACGGCGTTGGTTTCACTATTAGGACTATTTGATTTAGTTAAAGCGACTAAGACAGTAGGGGAAGCAACTTATCAACCGTTATTTTTTGCATTAATCGCAGCGGCTTTTTATCTGCTTTTTACCACTATTTCGATTCTTGTATTAAATTGGCTAGATAGGCGTTATTCAGTCGGCCTAACAAAAGCAAAATCATAAAAAAGAGCATTATAGAATGATAGAAATTCTTCAAGATTATTGGCAAGCTTTGTTATGGACTGATGGCTATAATATTACTGGCCTAGCTATGACGCTTTGGATCTTAATTTTATCTGTTTTGTTTGGCGGTATTTTGTCTATTTTTTTAGCCATTGGGCGTAATTGCTCAAATAAATTTATCAAACTGCCAATTTGGTTATTCACCTATGTTTTTAGAGGCACACCGCTGTATGTACAATTACTTGTGATTTATACAGGAATTTATACGTTAAGCATTGTTAAAGATCACCAGTGGCTAGACGATTTTTTTCAAAGCGGTTTGAATTGTACTATTTTGGCTTTCACGCTTAATACTTGTGCTTATACAACTGAAGTTTTTGCGGGGGCCATACGCAATGTGCCAAGCGGTGAAATTGAAGCTGCAACGGCATTAGGCTTTAATCGTTGGCAATTATATCAATATATTATCTTTCCAAGAGCTTTTCATATTGCTTTACCTGCTTACAGTAATGAAGTGATTTTTATGTTACATTCGACGGCACTGGCATTTACGGTAACGGTTCAAGATGTAATGAAAATTGCTCGAGATATTTATGCTGAAACCTATCAACCTTTTCATGCGTTTGGCATAGCGGCGGTTATCTATCTTTGTGTGAGTTTTGTATTAATCTTTGGTTTTAAAAAGTTAGAAAAGTATTGTTTAGCATATCAGCATTATTAGTATCATTATTTTAAACATAAATATACAAAACAGTGTTTTGAATCAGTGGATTAAGATTTTATCGTAATAAAAAAATCAGGTTATCATAGTTGTGATAGCCTGATTTTTAAGATTTAACTATTTAATTAGTTGGATAGATATCATTTACGTCGTCATGATTACCATGGTCACTTGAGCCAGGTAATGCTCGAGTTCGATCGATCGGTACATAACTGCCACTTGGCGTTTCTATCTGACATTCGCCCAAATAGATGGAATATTTTGTTTGGGCATGCATACTCACTCCGCGAAAATAACAATGAGTGGCATTGTAGAGATCATTTCGACAAAGTACGGCTATCACCAACCAAACGCCAACAATTGACAATAATATCCACTTTAAATATTTCCAAGTAAACGACCAAAATCTTTGATTACGAATACGACAGTAAGCAACGATAAGTAAAATAACTGCAACAAATCCTAAAAATTCAAATAACCAAAATAGCCACATATTGTTATCTCCTAATTAACAATTATTCGCCATTTTATACCAACTTTGTTCTTACATCCATGATCCATTACGAATTATACCAACAGCAATTCCTTCAATTGCAAAACTTTGCTGTTCAAGATCAACTTCGATAGGTGAGAACTCTTCGTTTTCGGCAATTAATTGTACATGTTTACCTTTACGTGAAAGTCTTTTAACTGTTACTTCATCATCAATGCGAGCAACCACGACTTGCCCATTTTTTACGTCTTGCGTTTTGTGTACGGCAAGCAGATCACCATCAATAATCCCGATGTCTTTCATTGACATACCATGAACTCTAAGTAAAAAATCGGCATGAGGTTTAAATAGGGATGGATCGACTTGGTAGTGACTTTCAATATGTTCTTGTGCCAAAATTGGCGAACCTGCTGCAACTTGTCCAATTAAAGGAATTCCCTGAAAATCATTTTGCTCTTCTTGTCTTTCCAGTAATAAACGAATTCCTCGAGATGATCCGGCAATCATTTCAATTGCCCCTTTTTTGGCAAGTGCTTTTAGGTGTTCTTCTGCTGCATTTGCTGAGCGAAATCCTAATTTTTGGGCAATTTCAGCTCGAGTTGGTGGCATGCCAGTTGTTTGAATATTATCTTTGATTAAATCATAAATCTGTCTTTGGCGTTCCGTTAATGGTCTCATTATTAATTCCTGTTTTTTTATACAGATGCATGTGATTATATACAGCTATAGATATAAAACCAACAATTTTATTAAATTTATTTTCGGTATGATGATAAATCAAAGTAATAGTGGGCTTATTTCTGCAAAATAAACACCATTTTTTCGACTATTTGCAGGATGATACGCTTAAAACAGCTATTTATTTTAATCAATTGGGCAAAAAAAAATAACACGGTTTTACTATTTTCAAAAAAATCAATTCGTTGATCAATCCTGACGCTATTTTGAACAAATATTGCTTATGATATCTAAACAAAATTCGCTGTTTTCTTTACTTTTTAGATAATTTGGCGTATGTAATGAAAATCACTTGTATGTTATACTATTAGAAGAATTTTATTTGATTGGATTTGGAATCTATTTCATGCCTTATATTGTAGCTCTGAGTGGTGGAATCGCTAGTGGTAAAAGTACCATCGCTAACCTTTTTGCTCAGTTAGGTGTGCCTATTATTGATGCTGATGTCATTGCTCGGCAAGTTGTTGAAATAGGAACTGATGCCTATAAGGTGATTGTTAAACATTTTAGCCAAGAAATTTTATTACCCAATAATGAGATAGACCGTAGTCAATTAAGAGACATTATCTTCAATAATGATCATGAAAGACTTTGGCTAAATAATTTGTTACATCCAATCATTCAAGAACAAACACAAATCCAAATTGCCCAGCAAACTGCTGCTTATGTAATTTGGGTTGTCCCCCTATTAGTTGAGAATAATTTACATAATTTGGCTGATAGAGTCCTAATGGTTGATACGCCAGAACAATTACAATTAGAGCGACTTATCCAAAGAGATAATATCGATGAATCGCTAGCAAAGAAAATGATATCGTCACAAATTTCTTCTCAAAAACGATTAACGTATGCTGATGATATCATTGTTAATAATGGTGATTTGACTTCATTAACCGCACAAGTAAATAAATTGCATCAACAATATCTGAATAACTTTAATATTAAGAATGGTTAAGTATGGATAAAATTATTTTTGAACATCCACTAAATGAAAAGATGCGAACATGGTTACGTATTGAATTTTTATTAAAGCAATTAAATTTGCACAGTCATTTTGATCAAAATAATGCGCTTTTATTTTTTCATGCTCTATCTGAACTATTAGAAATCATTGAACGCAATGATGTAAAAAGTGAATTAATCAAGGAAATTGAGACCCAAAAAAATAGACTTTTATCATGGGTAAATATCGACGGTGTCGATCAAGAGTTATTGAATAATTTAATTAATCAATTTGATGCCTACTTGGTTAAATTTAACTCGGTTATGCGATTAGGGCAGGCCTTAAAAGATGACCGTTTTATTACTGCGATTCGTCAACGTTTAATGATCCCAGGAGGATGCTGTAGTTTTGATCTGCCATCCTTTTATTTATGGTTAGAGCAGTTACAAGAAAAACGTGATAGGCAAGTGCAAAACTGGTTACAACATTTGGCAATTCTTGATGAGGCCTTGTCATGTTGTATGCAAATGATTCGGCAAATGGGTAATTTTAAACCATTTGTTTGTAGCAATAATTTTTTTCAAGAAACCAATGGCGAGTTTAATTTAATTCGAATTCGTGTTTCATTGGATAAAAATGTTTATCCGCAAGTTTCTGGGCATATGTCTCGTTATAGTATTCGATTTATACCTCTTGAAGCGAATGAAAACACCCATACCGAAGCAATCGAATTTGAATTAGCTTGTTGTTAACATTATTAAATATTTTAAAAGAGTTTAAATGAATAAAGAAACTATCCAATTTGTCAAATGTCCAACTTGTCAAAAGGATGTTGAGTGGTCAGACAAAAGTATATATCGACCGTTTTGCAGTAAACGTTGTCAACTTATCGATCTCGGTGAGTGGGCTAATGAAGAACACCGCATTGCAGATAAAGAGATATCTGAACAAGATCTTTGGAGTGAAGATGACCTTTCCGATTATGTAGGTAAACATTAATGAAAGTACTTGGAATTGAAACTTCATGTGATGAAACAGGTATTGCTATTTACGATGATGAGCAAGGCTTGATCGCAAACCAACTTTATTCACAAATTAAATTACATGCTGATTATGGTGGCGTTGTCCCTGAACTGGCCTCGCGTGATCATATTCGCAAAACAGTCCCTTTAATTCAAGCTGCATTAAAAGAAGCTAATTTAACCTCAGCGGATATTGATGGTGTTGCTTATACTGCAGGGCCCGGTTTAGTGGGAGCTTTAATGGTTGGAGCGTCAATAGGTCGTTCTCTTGCCTATGCTTGGAATGTCCCAGCTGTTGCAGTGCATCATATGGAAGGGCATTTACTTGCGCCAATGTTGGAAGATAATCCTCCGCAGTATCCGTTTGTGGCGTTACTTGTTTCTGGTGGGCATACACAGCTTATTAGTGTGACCGGTATTGGTCAATATCGCTTAATGGGCGAATCTATTGACGATGCGGCTGGTGAAGCATTTGATAAAACAGCTAAATTACTTGGTTTAGATTATCCGGGTGGTGCTAAACTTTCGAAATTAGCTGAGCAAGGTGATTCTTCTCGATTCCATTTTCCAAGACCGATGACGGATCGTCCCGGACTGGATTTTAGTTTTTCGGGATTAAAAACGGCTGCGGCCAATACTATCCATCAGTATAATCAAGGTGTTGATCTTGATGAACAAACGAAAGCCGATATCGCACGGGCGTTTGAAGATGCGTTAGTTGATACATTATTAATAAAATCTCGCCGAGCACTTGAGCAAACGGGTTTTAACCGCTTGGTGATTGCCGGTGGGGTAAGTGCCAACAAAACATTACGTAATAAATTAGCTGAGCTGATGGCACAACGTAAAGGTCAGGTTTACTACCCTCGCATTGAATTTTGTACGGATAATGGCGCTATGATTGCCTATGCAGGTATGATTCATCTAAAACAACAACAGTATAGCGATTTAGCAATTAATGTCCGACCAAGATGGCCGTTAAGCGAGCTAAATGTGTCATAATATCATTGATTAATGGTTGGTCTGTTATTCGTTTTAAATTTTTTTAGGGAATGATTTTATTAAAGTGGGAATTTTTCCCACTTTTTATGTGACTAGAAAACTAAAATTAATTTTGGCTAATTGTAGTTTGATCATCTGAACGATTGTTAAGATCATCATCTTTATTTAATGCTAACTTTTCGATGTTTCGGTTAATATTAAATAAAACACATATTAATTCAAAACCAATTCTGGCTGAAATAATTCCAACTACAAGAGTAATAATACCGCTAATAAGCGTAAACATTCCACCAAAAAAGCTGTATTGAAAACTTGCAAAACTAGCAAAAATCACACCCAATCCGCCCAATGCGATAAAAACTAATGTTATCCAATAAATAACAGTAATGAATACTGGAGTGATCATTTTTTTGAAAAAGAAAAAGTCAGCTAGTGAAAAATTCTCAGAATTTATTATTTTTTTCATTTTATTTCCTTAATTAAAAATTATTGATGATTAATACTTTTAATTTAGATCAATAGCGTATACATTTAAGAATAAATCTACCAATAAAGCAATATTTTTATCATATAAAAAACTTTTGAGAAACTACATGAAAACTTTTATCCCCGGCAAAGACGCTGCTCTTGAAGATTCTATTAACTATTTTCATCAACAATTAGCTAACTATAATTTAGAAGTGAAAGAAGCCTCTTGGCTTAACCCTGTGCCAAATGTTTGGTCTGTTCATATTCAAAACACCGAATGCCCACTTTGTTTTGCCAATGGTAAAGGAGCAAGTAAAAAAGCTGCGTTAGCGTCAGCGCTAGGCGAGTATTTTGAACGATTATCGACTAACTATTTCTTTTCCGATTTTTATTTGGGTCAAAGTGCAGCCAATGCAGATTTTGTACACTATCCAACAGAAAAATGGTTCCCAATCCCTGAAGATGGGTTTTTACCTGAAGGATTATTATCTGAAAAATTGCTTGAGTTTTACAATCCCAATGACGAATTGACGGCTATGGATTTAATTGATTTGCAATCAAGTCATCCGCAACGAGGCATATGTGCTTTACCTTTTGTTCAACAGTCAGATCAAAAAACAGTTTATGTGCCTGTCAATTTGATTGCTAATTTATACGCTTCTAATGGTATGTCTGCTGGCAACACCTGTAATGAAGCTCGAGTACAGGGGCTATCCGAAATTTTCGAACGTTTTGCCAAAAATAAAATTATTGCTGAGGCGATTAGTTTACCGCTTATACCAACTGATGTGATTAATCGCTATCCTGAGGTATTAGCAGCAATTGAGGCGCTAGAAAAAGAAGGATTTCCGCTTTACTGCTTTGATGCGTCTCTTGGTGGGGAATTTCCAGTAATTTGTGTCGTGTTATTTAATCCTCAAAATGGTACGAGTTATGCGTCGTTTGGAGCGCATCCTAATTTTGGCGTTGCCCTTGAAAGAACCGTTACTGAGCTGTTGCAAGGTCGCAGTTTGAAAGATCTTGATGTGTTTTCGCCACCAAGCTTTGATAACGATGATGTCGCAGATTTGAGTAATTTAGAAACACATTTTATCGATTCAAGTGGTTTAATTTCTTGGGATCTATTTAATCAACAATCTGATTATGAATTTGTGGATTGGGATTTTTCTGGAACCACCGAACAGGAATTTGCAAACTTAATGGCGATTTTTAACCGCCATAAAATCGAAGTATTAATTATGGATTATGAGCATTTAGGCGTCTATGCTTGTCGAATTTTAGCGGTTGGAATGTCAGAAATCTATCCACCAGAAGATTTGTTGTTTGCCAATAATAATATGGCGATTCATCTGCGAGATCTGATTTTATCGTTGCCTTATAAAAAACTGACGGCTAAACAGTATCTGAATATTATTGAACAATTGGATGAAGAAGGCTTAGATGATTTTGCCCGAGTTCGTGAATTGCTCGGTATTGCAACTGGATCGGATAATGCTTGGCTAACGTTACGTATTGGTGAACTTAAAGCGATGATGGCATTGGCAGCAAAAGATTTAGAGCAAGCCCAAGCTTGGATTGATTGGACAGTAGAAATGAACGAGTCAATTTTTACCCCTCAACGCAATCATGCTTATCGTTGCTTACAAACATTGGTTAATTTTATTCTTGAGCGAGATAAAAAACAGTTCAACCATTATCAAGATGCATTTTATAAAATGTATGGTAAAGAGTGTGTTGATGAGATGTGGCAATATGCCAATGGCGAAAAAACGTTTTTTGGGTTAGCTGATTTAACCATGACGGATAAATCATCCAATAATAATTTGCAACAATTCGCGATGCATCAAAAGTTATTGGCAGTGTATCAGAAGTTACATCAAGCTATGTTATAAATTTCCAATTGTTAAAGTGGTTCATCTACTTTTGATATTATTCCACCCATAAAGCGGGTGGAATAGACTATTGTTTAACCCTGCCTAGCAAAATCTCCAGCTTGCTTCACTAACTCTTTACTTGGCGTAACGCCGGTGTATAACACAAATTGTTCCAGTGCTTGTATTACAGCGACATCTGCACCGGAAATAATGATTTTATTGAGTGATTTGGCCAATTTGATCATAGGTGTTTCTACGGGCAGAGCAACTACATCAAATACAATATCGGCATTTTCAATCATTAATTGTGGAAAGGCCAGATCGTTGGCTTCAGCACCGCCTAGCATTCCAATTGGCGTTACATTAATAATGAGTTTTGCCTGTTCAGGTGCGATGTCTTGCTCATTTTTAACCCAAGCATAACCATAACGCTTGGCTAACGCTTCACCTTTAGTTTGGTTGCGTGCTGCAATTATGCCATTTTTAAAACCTGCATCATAAAAGGCACCAATCACCGCATTGGCCATTCCACCACTTCCTTTTAATACAAAAGGGGTATTATTATCAATGTGATTTTCTTCAATCAGTTTAGCAACAGCAATATAATCGGTATTATAAGCCTTTAAATGGTGATCAGTATTAACAATTGTGTTGACCGATTGGATCGATTTTACAGAATCATCCAATTCATCAATAAACTCAATACACGCTTCTTTATAAGGCATTGAAATAGCGCAGCCACGAATGGCTAATGCTTTGATACCATAAATCGCATCTTTTAAGTTATTAGTGGTAAAGGCTTTATAGAGATAATTTAAATTAAGTTGTTCATATAAATAGTTATGAAAACGGGTGCCAAAATTGCTAGGTCTTGCTGAAAGGGACATGCAAACGGTGGTATCTTTGTTAATAATTCTTGCCATTACAACGAATCCTTGTGATCATAATTAAATTCATATTTATTTTAACACTTTATTCATCTGACATGTAAGATTATGGTTGCTAATAATACCGGACCCAAAATACAAGAAGAAAAGAAAACCGTTAGTGCAATGATTTATCTATATTGCAACAAACATCATCACTCTAAAGCTAATCAGTTATGTGAAGAATGTAACGACTTATTGCAATATGCCATGCAACGCTTAACCATGTGCCGTTTTGGAGAGCAGAAAACGACCTGCGAGCGTTGCCCGAAGCATTGTTATCGTAAGGATTATAAACAGAAAATTAAACAAGTTATGCGCTTTTCAGGACCTCGAATGATTATCCATCATCCTATCATGGCGTTTAAGCATTTGTATAAAAATTTGACCCGAAAATAGTGTGACTAATCGGTTTTACTCACTCAAAACGATTCGATGTTGATCATAATCACTCATGAGTGAGCAAGGTTAATCTTTCAATCTAAAATTTCATACTTGCACTAATTATAGCGTGGAATTTAGCCGCAGGAATCGATTCATAAGCAGTCCTATAGTTCTTATTTAATATATTATTGAGATCTATCCCAATATGGTACTGACGATCTAAACCGAACGAGGTGGTTGCAGATAAGTTGAGCGTTGACCAACCACTGTAATGATACACCGATGAATCACTACGTTGTGTGGCTTTAGTCGCAAATCGCATAAACAGATCGGAATCGATATCAAATTTATCAAAGTAAGCAGTATGTTTTATCCCTGCATTCCCTGTAAAGCGTGGGTTGCCAGTATCATAAGTTGTATAGGTTTCTGTTTCAATTTTACGACGTAAATAATTGCCTTTTAGATAAGGGGTAACGGGTAGTTCTAAATATTCAATACTCAATTCAAGACCATGAGTTTTGGCTTTATTGGCATTACCGTAATAAGTGTAATTTCGCCCAGATGTGCCATCACAAATCGCCGAACCATTACAATTCATTTGCGTAATATAATCTTTTGCATCTGAAAAATAAATCGCCCCATCAATTAACCATTGGTTATTATTATAACGTAACCCAATTTCGTAGTTATTGGATTTTTCAGCTTTTAAATTAGCGTTACCATAGATTGTTTGCGAAGCCGCTGAAGTGACTGCATAAAGATGTGAAAGTGTTGGATAAACATATCCTTGGGCAAAAGAGGCTCTTAATTGCGTATGTTCAATTCCAGAATAGGTTAAACCTGACGATACAACAAAGTTATTATCATGATCTTTCTTTCTGCCATCAATTTTATAATTGGAGGAAGTCGCACCTATAATTGGAACTTTATTGATTGTCGTGTGACCTTTTTTTAATTTTGATTGTACCCAATATTGGCGAGCGCCAATATTCCAAGAAATATCATCAGTAATTGTCCAATCATTTTGGCCAAATAGTGAGATACTGGATTGCTGCCATTTATTGGTTAGATATCTGTGTTGTGTATAACTTGCTTTTGGTGAAGGCATTTTTGATACGACGACATTATGTGAATCTTGATCGACATTATCTTGTTGATATTGCATACCCGTAATAAGATTCATATCCTTGCGTAGCTCAAAATCTGATTGCAATGTCATACCATACGTTTTTTGTTCATCATCAGTTGCGGTATTAGTTGTAACATTCATAATAGGTGCAGGTGATACCACAACATGATTTCTAAATTGACGATTTAGTTTTTGTGCATAAGCATCATAATGAAGTTTTTTTAAGAAATCACCATTGGCTTCATAATCATAAAACAATCCAACTTTTTCTCGTTGTAATTTGGGTAGTTTTACCCAGAATTCTTTAACTTGTGGTGAGGTATCATCTTTATCAGTATAGGTTTTAGTATCAAGTTTATAACGATCTAGTGAGATACCCAATTTATGTTTATCCAGATTAAGCCCAAACCATGAACTTAAACTGTTATTACCAAAATCGGTATTGTGCAGTTTGCCTTGATAGGCTTTGCGATCATTATTTTCAGCATAAGTTCCACTAATACGGTAATCAAAAATACCGTCAATTGAACCGTTTACGGTACCCATCTCAGTAAAACCATCTGTCGATTGATTATAAATAAATTTCATATCACCATTGATGGGAGAACCATTTTTGCTACCTTTACGTGTAATAAAATTAACCACACCACCAATAGCTTGTGAACCGTATAATACAGAGTGAGGTCCTTTAATCACCTCAATGCGTTCAACCGATTCCATATCAATTAACACACCGGCACTCGATCCGTGTCCGGAACGATGATAAGTTACTTCTTGCCCATCAATTAACATTAAAATGCGTGAAGGCGCTTCACCACGGATCATGATCTGTTTGCGTCCAGCAAGAGCATTATCGGTAATTTCAACTCCAGGGATGTCACGTAATGCTTCAACAACAGAATCACCATTTTGCTTATCAATATCATCTCGATTGACTGCATTGACTGATATTGAGCTGTCCCAAACAGTTTTTTCATTACGATCGGCTGTCACAATAATGGTATCTTGTGGATTGTTTTTTCGCTCTTCTGCAAAAGTATCCATACAAAAGCAGATATTCAATATTGCTATATAACAGCTTGGTTTAATGAAATTTTTGGTACTAATTGTTCTCATTATCTATTTTATCCTGTACAACTTTAAACTATTTATGTAAATTTAATGCAAATGATAATCATTATTATTATATGTGTAAATAATTAAATTAATTAGAATTGTGAAAATTTTAATGGTAAAAATAGGTTTTTTTATGAAAAGAAAAATTTGTCATTATTGATAACAATATTTACAATGATGACTTAAGAAAAATTTAGGTTGATAAAAATGTCTATCGCAGTAATAGAAGTTAATCGTCAAGCAATTGTTCATAATGTCGAGTATATTCGAAAAATTGCACCAAATAGTCAATTGGTGGCAACCATTAAAGCAAACGCGTATTCGCATGGAATTGTAGGTGTGGCTGAACTGTTACAAAACATGGTGGATTGTTTTGGTGTAGCACGGATTTGTGAAGCAATGCTGTTGCGTCAAAAAGGGATCAATACTCCTATCATTTGTTTAGAAGGTTTTTTTCCACATGATGATATTGTTGATTTAGTCGATTTTAATATCCAATCAGCTGTTCACAGTAAATGGCAAATTGATGCATTACAATCATCTCCTCTAGAAAACGAAATTACTGCATGGTTTAAACTTGATACAGGGATGCATCGTTTAGGATTTAATCTTGAGGAAGCAAAGGCAGAATTTTATCGCTTAGCCAGTTGTTCGGTGGTGCGTAAACCAATTAATATTATAAGTCATTTTAGTTCTGCTGATGAATTAACCTCAGAACAAACTGCAAAACAGATCAAATTGTTTGATCAGTTCATTGCCTCAATCGAAGATAAATCATTAATTGGTAAATGTTCGATAGCAGCATCAAGTGGTACGCTTGCTTGGACGCAATCACAACGTGAAATAGTGCGCCCTGGTATTAGTTTATACGGCATTTCACCCTTTAATGATCCCATTGCTGAATTGAGACCAGCCATGACATTCAAATCGGAACTTATCGCGGTACGCAGCCATAAAAAAGGTGAATCTGTCGGTTATGGTCAGATCTGGCGTAGCCAGCGCGATACAAAACTCGGTGTCGTAGCTATGGGCTATGGCGATGGTTACCCAAGAAATATTCCCGAAAATACGCCCGTTTTAGTGAATGGTCGTAGAGTGCCGATTGTTGGTCATGTATCAATGGACATGATTGTAGTCGATTTAGGTATCGATAGTCAGGAAAAACCAGGTGATGAAGTGATCTTTTGGGGACAAGATTTACCCGTTGAAGAGATCGCTAAATACACGGGCATTAGCCCTTATGAATTAGTTACACGCTTAACTGCACGAGCAAAAATCCATTATGTAGATAGATAAGTTATGATTAAGAAAATATTTTTATATACGTTATTTACCTTTGTTGCAATTGTCGTTGGTTCTTTCAGTATCTGTTACTATTCTTTACAGCAATTTTCCAAGCAGCAAATTAATGTGACACCTGATAATCAAATGTTTGTTTTGAAAAAAGGCACATCAATGCATCAATTAATTACTCAACTCAAAGAGACGAAATTGATGGATAGAGCTTTTCTGCTGCCTTATTTATCTAAGTTAGATCCCTCCTTAAGCTCCATCAAAGCTGGAACGTATCAACTACACCCTCATATGACCGTCGAAGAATTTTTGCGCTTATTAGTATCAGGTAAAGAGAGTAATTTCTCTATTCAATTTGTTGAGGGTAAACGTGCTAAAGATTGGCTAAAAGTGATTCAAAACACGCCTTATATACAGCAAACCTTGGCTGGCAAAACAGACGAAGAGATCGCAAAATTATTAGGGATTGAAGGTTCAATTGAAGGTTGGTTAACCCCTGATACCTATCTTTATACGGCAGATACGTTAGATATTAATATATTAAAACGTGCGCATATGACTATGAAAAGCAATTTACAAAAAATATGGGGTAACCGCGATAATGATTTACCTTATCAATCACCTTATGAAATGTTGATTATTGCTTCAATCATTGAGAAAGAAACGGCTCTTAGTTCTGAGCGTGCCAATGTTGCTTCAGTGTTTGTTAATCGCTTAAAAGCCAAAATGAAGTTGCAAACCGATCCTACTATTATTTATGGTTTAGGCGATAATTATACTGGAGTGATTAGGCGTATCGACTTAACAGATACCCAAAATCCATATAATACCTATGTTATTGATGGATTACCGCCAACCCCCATTGCTATGCCAAGCTTAGCCTCATTAGAAGCCGCAGCGCACCCGGCTAAAACAAATTATCTATTCTTCGTAGCCAATGGCACAGGTGGACATACGTTTTCTGATAATTATGGAAATCATCTACAGGCAGTCAATGAGTATCGTAAATTGTCAAAATAGGATGATTAATTTTAAAGTCACCTAAATGAGATTAATGGTATTCTCAACTGTTTTGATTGGCTCCATATTGATGTTAACTTGAAAATTACCGCAAATTGAATGCGGTAATTTTTTTATCTTTATTTTTGTGAGGAGGATAATTCATCAAGCTGTTTAATCAGATTTAATAAATTATGAATGTTTGCTTCTTCATCTTTTAGTGCTTCTTCAAAGTACGGATGTAAAGCAAATTGAGGTAAATTGGCATTAGCTTCAATAAGTGCTCGCATGCGTGGAATAAAAATCCATTGTAACCATTCATGGGCTTGCATAGTATCAAGCGCAAAGGGTTGCTCACTTAAAAAGGCATCAGGATTCGGTGGCGATGTTTGCCATAATGCAATTTTTTGTAGCTCTGCGATAATTAACTCTAGTTGTTTTTCAAATAGCTTTACTTGTGATTTTTGAGTAAGCAATCCTCGATAAAATTGCCAATCAAAACATGGACCAGGATCCGTTTTACGGTCGGGCGCAATATCACTATGACCGATAATATTTTTTATAGCATAAGTTTGTTGTAGTAATAAGGTTACCGCTGCAAGTTGTTGATACTGTATATCTGTAAAATTATCAGTATCACATCCCTCCATTTCAATACCAATTGAAAAGTCATTACAGTTTTCTTGCCCCTCAAAGATTGACTTACCTGCATGCCAAGCTCGTTTATCGAACGGTACAAATTGAATGATTTCTCCGTCTCGACGAATGAACAGATGAGTTGATACTTTTAATTGATAAATTGTTGCAAAGTAGGGATGTTCATTCGGATCAAGTTTACCGGTAAATAACTGTTCTACATAAGGCCCACCGTATTGATTAGGTGGTAAGCTGATATTATGGATCACCAGTAAAGATATAGATTTATCGGTTGGGCGTTCATCATAAAAAGGCGAAATGATCTGTTTGATCCCTTGTAACCAACCATTAACAATTTTTAGTGACATAGTAAACTCCAACTCATTTTAAAAGATCTTTCATTCATCAGCTTGTCTTTGCGACATATTTCACAAACAAAGCTTACTAAATTCGGATCGTTGCAAACATGGTGCATTCTTTTTTCCAGAATATCGATTCTCTTATTATTTCATTTTTTTGTTTTGCTATAAAGGCAGAACTTAAATCATTTGCTTTGTTTCCCGAGGAATTTATGTCCAATCAATCAGGATTTACTTTATTCGAACTAATGATTGCAATTGTTGTAATCGCTATTTTAACTGCCATTGGTTTGCCTGCTTATCAAGGATATGTAAAAAAAGCGGCTTTAACCGATATGTTGCAAACGATGACGGCTTATAAGACAGCCGTTGAAATTTGTGCAATTGAACAAGGAAATTTAACTCATTGTAAAAGTGGTAGCAATGGCGTGCCACTGACTAAAAGTACGAATTATGTTACATCCGTTACCGTTACAAATGGCGCGATTACATTAGTGGGTGCCAGTGCTTTGACCGGGTTAACGACAACTTTAACACCCACTGAAAATAGTGCTCATGGCGGATTAGATTGGACACGAACTTGCTTAACTTCACCACTAGATGACAGTTTGACAGCTGCATGTGAAGATATTTTCAAATTTTAATCTCGTAAAAATTCAGAATAAGGAAAATTTATAATGCAAGAAGAACAGTTAGTTGCCAGCCTTGATAAATTACTCCTATCGGCGTTGGATAAACGTGCTTCGGATATTCATTTTGAACCTTATCAAAATTACTATCGTATTCGAATGCGTATTGATGGTGTGCTGCAAGATATGCTTACACCACCATTATCATTAGCCAAACAAATAACGGCTAGGTTGAAAATTATGGCCAATCTTAATATTGCTGAGCAGCGGTTACCCCAAGATGGACAATTGGTGATTGATCGTTATGCCATGCGAATAGCAACTTTACCCGTCATAAACGGTGAAAAGATTGTATTACGTGTTATGGATAATCATGACTCTGAGTTGACTATTAATGATTTAGGTTTGAGTGTTGATGATTTAAATCATTTTCAGCAAATACTCGATTATCCGCAAGGGTTAATTTTAGTAACGGGGCCAACTGGAAGTGGTAAAACGGTGACACTGTATAGTGGACTGAAAAAGTTAAATCGCAGTGATCGAAATATTTGCAGTGTTGAAGATCCGATTGAAGTGCCAATTGAAGGTATCAATCAAACTTCTGTGAATGTTAAAGCCGGTTTGACTTTTTCTATCATACTACGTGCACTGTTAAGGCAAGATCCCGATGTGATGATGATCGGTGAAATTCGCGATCAAGAAACCGCAGAAATCGCCATTCAAGCAGCGCAAACAGGACATTTGGTTTTATCAACATTACATACTAATTCAAGTATTGAAGCGTTGACACGTTTAAATCAAATGGGCATTGAAAATTATCTGCTCTCATCCAGTTTGAAGTTGATTATTGCACAGCGATTAGTGCGTAAGCTTTGCAATAGCTGTAAAGTGGTGGCCAACCAATTAATTTTTTTAGCTGATGAAACTATCCCGCATTATGTTGCATCGGGATGTTCACATTGTGTTGGCGGTTATAAAGGACGAATTGGATTATACGAATTTCTGGTAATCACTCCAGAAATTCAACATCAAATATTGACTCATCAGCTTCGTGCGCCATCCAATATGATCACCTTAAAAAAAGCAGGTCAGAAAATGGTCAAAGAGGGTATTACCTCAGTTGCCGAATTGTATCGTGTTTTAGGTGATTTTGTATGAAGAGGCTCTATTTTTGGTATGACTTGGATTTTCATCAATATCAAATAATCGCAACTTCACAAAGTGATGCCAAAAAACAGCTATTATTACAAGGTAAATTAGCCATAAAAGTAAAAGCGGGCAATTTTATAACGGCGCGTAGCTTTAACCGATCGGAATTACTGAATATAACGACACAATTGGCAACGATGTTAAAGGCTGGATTATCGATAATTGAAAGTCTAAATTTATTGGCGGAAGAACAATCTAAACCTCATTGGCAATATTTAATAAATGAAATTGAGGCGCAAATTGTAAAAGGTGAGTCCTTATCCAATGCATTAGCCAAATATAATTATGTGTTTTCTTCACTGTATTGTGAAATTATTGCCACGGGTGAACTGACGGGTAAACTTGATGAGAGTTTTGAGCAATTAGCATCATTGCTCGAAAAATCCATTAAATTACAAAAAAATCTTAAAAAAGCAATGCGGTACCCTGTGTTTTTATTATCGGTAGCCATAATTGTAAGCTTAGTCATGTTATTATTTGTTTTACCAAAATTTGCTGATATCTATCATGATTTTGATGCAGAGCTTCCTTTTTTTACTCAGTGCATTATTGATATTGCTGACTATCTGCAACAAAGCTGGCAAATAGGGTGTATGATTTTAGTAGGGAGTTTTTTTGTTTTTCAACGTTACGTTAACAAGCAATACCGTAACAAAATTGAAATCGCCTTAATGAAAATCCCTTTTGTTAATAAGATCATTCAAACAAGCTGTTTAACTCAAATTTTCCAAACAATTGCGATCACTCAAAAAGCCGGAATTCCGTTATTGGCGGGTTTAACCGCTGCGGCTAATGCTTCTTACCATTGTATTTATCGTAATAGTATTTTACAAATCATTTCAGGCATTGAGCAAGGGCACTCATTCAGTCATGTTTTACATCTACAACCCTGTTTTCCTAACTTGTGCCGTCAGTTAATTCATGTCGGTGAGCAATCCGGTACTTTAGATCTGATGTTAAGTCGTTTAGCCCTTTATTATGAAGTACAGAATCAAACATTGATAGAAAATCTATCCCAAGCTTTTGAACCTTTATTGATGTTAGTCTTGGCTGTGATCATTGGTGGTTTAATAATTGCTATGTATTTACCGATATTTCAACTCGGAGAAGTAATTCACTAATGATAATGCTTATAGTCATATGTCTAGGTCTATGTGTGGGTAGTTTTATTAATGTTGCATATTGTCGTTTTGCTCCATCACAAACATTATCAGTTTATCTGAAAGAAATAAGCTTGCAACGTTCAAAATGTCCTTGTTGTCAAACGAGATTAAACGTTTGGCAATTAATTCCAATTGTTTCTTGGCTCATTTTAAAAAGGCGTTGTTATTACTGTCAAAGCATCATTTTATTCAAATATGTTGCTTGGGAATTGCTGGTCGCTACTTTATTTTTAGTGATTTATTTGCATAAAGGCCTCAGTTATCAGAGTTTTATTTTAATGTTTCTAAGTTGTTATTTTTTATTGTTGGCATCCATTGATTTTAAATACTTTTTACTGCCTGATTTTTTTACTCAACCTTTGATGTGGGCTGGATTAATTGCAGCCTATTTCAATATAACAAACATTAGGTTAAATGACGCATTAATTGGTATTTTATGTGGTTATCTTTTGCTTAAATTACCTGCTATTTTGTTTTATCTGATTTCTAACAAGCAGGGATTAGGCGGAGGTGATATAAAACTACTTGCAGCTCTAGGTACTTGGGTTCCATATCAATTAATTGCACTATTATTGATAATTGCCTCGCTACTAGGTATGTTCTATTATTTTTTTCAGAAGAATATTCTGAAAAAACAGTCTTTGACGATTATTCCATTTGGTCCCTTTTTATTAATTTCGGGTTATTGTCTCTGTTATTTTTGTCAAGAAATTTCAGGTCAACTATAAGTTTTAGTCAACAATTTGTAGGCTTATAACTGTTTCAGTTTCACGATATAACTAAAATCAATAATCTTAGTAAAAATAGTTATTTTCATAAAAGATGAAATAGCAGTATAGTAATGAACATTTATACTGACTCAGTTAAAGACGAGAATCAATAAGGAATTTATAATGAGTACTATCAATGAATTGAAATCAGATATGATCACTTGGCGTCATCATATCCACGCCCATCCAGAAACCGCTTTTGAAGAGTTAAATACGACAAAATTTATAATCGAAAAACTGAAATCTTTTGGTATTAACGAACTCTATACAGAGTTTGCACCAACGGGTGTAGTTGGTATTATTAAAGGTAATAAAGATGGTCGATGGATTGCTTTACGAGCTGATATTGATGCATTAGATATTATTGAAGAAAATAAAATTACTTATTGCTCAACAATACCGGGTAAAATGCATGCTTGTGGTCATGATGGTCATACTGCTACATTATTAGGAACAGCCAAATATTTAAGTGAACATCGAGATTTTGCTGGAACAGTAGTTGTCATTTTCCAACCTGCAGAAGAAAATGAAGGTGGGGCGCGTGTTATGGTGGAAAATGGATTATTTGAACGTTTTCCAATTGAAGCTGTGTATGGTATCCATAATCAACCTAATATGCAACTTAACCATTTCTATGTAACCCATGGCCCAATGATGGCATCCTATGATGTTTTTGAAATTAAAATTACGGGTGTCGGTGCCCATGCAGCAGCACCTCATTTAAGTAAAGATACGATTTTAACCGCAACTCAAATTGTTAATGGTTTACAGAGTATTGTAAGCCGTAATGCAGATCCACTCAGTTCATTAGTGGTCAGTGTAACTCAAATACACAGTGGCGATACTTGGAATGTGATACCGCAACAAGCCGTTATTCGAGGAACAGTCAGGACTTTCGATGCAAAAATTCAAGATATGGCTGAAAATCGTATTAAACAAATTGCTACAGGTATTGCATCCACATTTGAAGCTAAAGCTGAGGTAGACTATCAAAGACGTTATCCTGCTACTATCAATTATGCAAAGCAAGCAGACATTGCCATTAAAGCAGCTAAAAATGTTGTCGGGGAAGCCAGTGTTATTATTGATCCAAATCCATCAATGGGTGCTGAGGATTTCGCTTTTATGCTAAAAAAAATACCCGGTGCTTATGTGTGGTTAGGTGCGGGGCAAGGTGCTAATTTACATAATCCAGCTTATAACTTCAATGATGAAGTTTTAACAACTGGCGTTGAGTATTTTATTGAAATAGTCAATCAAGAATTAGGCAAATAAAAGTTAATATTAATTAATTAATCTATAATTTGTAAAAATACTTAAATGATTAAACAGTTAATCAATTAACAATATTTTTTGGTTAACTGTTTGACGAATATCAATGAAAGAATGTTTGGCTAATTGAGACAATAAGAATTGGTCAAACAAAAGTCGATATTAATTAATCTATAATCTATATAAATATTAAAATAATTAAACAGTTAACCAATTAACAATATTTTTGGTTAATTGTTTGACGAATATCATTGAAAGAATGTTTGGCTAATTGAGACAACAGAATTGGTCAAACAAAAGTCGATATTAATTAATCTATAATTTGTAAACATACTTAAATGATTAAACAGTTAACCAATTAATAATATTTTTTGGTTAACTGTTTGATAAATGTCCTTAAAATAATATTTAACTAATGGAAACTAAGTGCACTATCAATTTCCCCTTTTACTCTAAATGGGGTATTAAAATCGATGCCATTAGCCAGCACAACTTGCACATAAATTTCATTATCTTGATTAAGTTTTAAAGCTGCTAAAACTTGACCGCTTTCTCGCCAATTACCATCAATTTGGTATTCTATGGTGCCACCAATAACAGGTAAAACAGCACTTTTGCCGGCTAATAAATAAAGTCCGCGTTTATTGGCTCCACGATATTGTGCGCGAGCGACCATTTCTTGCCCACAATAACATCCTTTATCAAAACTGATAGCATTAAGATATTGCAAATTACAGGCTTGAGGTAACAAGCTTTCGGTATTTTCTGCATCAATAATGGCATAACCCGCTTCTAACTCAAGTTGTAACCAACGACTACAAGGCTCTAAATCATCATCGATTGCCTCTGGTGTTATCTTAATTACTCGAACATGAGGAGAGGTTAATTTTATATAGGTAACATTGTTTTCAGTAAAACAATTATTATCCGTAAATTTTGCAAGTATTTCGCTCGGTATTGCTTGAGAATCTAATCCGACAATATTTAAGTCGGTAACAGGTTCAATATTGACTTTTGAAAAGACTGCATATTTTTTTAAGGCAGCCATTTGTTTTTCTACTACACTTTTTCGAACAATATAGTAAATATCTTGACCTCGTTGGAATAATAACAAATTGCTCCACATTTTTCCCTGAGGATCACAATGAGCAGCAAATAATGCTGTTTGTTCTGTGAGATTGTCAATATCTATTGTTACTTGTCCTTGCAAGTATTTATGATTATCAGTACCAGAAACTTTGACTAATTGCCAATCGGCAAGTGAGATGGGTTTAATTGAGAGAATGCTCATAATAACGCCTATATTATAGTAATGGAATCTTGAATCAGTATTGCCAGAGATTAACTTATTAAGAGTTTATATAAATACGATAAAAATAACAATAAAATCAATAAATAATATTTTAAAGAATATTATATTATTTTAAAGAAAATTATTAAACATTGTTTTAATTAGTTTTATTTCTCACAATTTAATATATTTTTTGATTAACAAAATTTGTATCCCTTATATCATTGAGTTTATTGATTTTATGTATAAGTTAATGCAAAATGAAATATTAAATGACAAATAAGTTATATTGGAGGCAATAAGCATGGCAAAATTGTCAGGTGCGGAGATGGTCATTCAATCTTTGATTGATCAAGGAGTAAAACAGATATTTGGTTATCCTGGTGGTAGTGTTCTCGATATCTATGATGCAATTCACACACTCGGTGGTATTGAGCATATTTTAGTTCGTCATGAACAAGCCGCTGTCCATATGGCGGATGGTTATGCCAGAGCAACTGGTGATGTTGGCGTGGTTTTGGTCACATCAGGGCCAGGCGCAACCAATACGATAACAGGCATTGCCACTGCCTATATGGACTCAGTGCCATTGGTTATTTTGTCTGGTCAAGTTGCCAGTAATCTTATCGGCAATGATGCTTTCCAAGAATGTGATATGGTTGGTATTTCGCGTCCAATTGTTAAACATAGCTTCCTAATTAAAAATAGTAAAGATATTCCTGAAACGATAAAAAAAGCGTTTTATATCGCCTCAACAGGTAGACCGGGACCAGTCGTAATTGATTTACCGAAAGATATTGTTAATCCTGCTAATAAATACACTTATCATTATCCAGAAACAGTATTAATGCGCTCTTATAATCCAACTATTCAAGGTCATAAAAAACAGATCAAAAAAGCATTAACTACTTTATTGTCTGCTAAAAAGCCAGTGTTATTTGTTGGTGGTGGTGTAATTAGTGCTGATGCAAGTAGTGAAGTTAAAACGCTTACGGAAACATTGAATTTACCTGTTGCTTCAACACTAATGGGTATCAGTGCTTTTCCTGGATCGGACAAACATTCTTTAGGGATGATTGGTATGCATGGTGTTTATGAAGCCAATATGGCGATGCATAATGCCGATGTGATTCTTGCTATTGGTGCACGTTTTGATGATCGAACGACCAATAACGTTGAAAAATATTGTCCAAAAGCCAAAATTATCCATATTGATATCGATCCTACCTCAATATCCAAAACAATTCATGCGACAATTCCTGTTGTTGGTGATGCCAAAGTCGTTCTTGAAATCATGTTATCCATGTTGGATGAGTTAAACATCGAACGTGATTTTGATGCATTAGTTGATTGGTGGAAACAAATTGAACATTGGCGTGCACGACACTGCTTAGCCTATAGTCATGAAGGTCAAAGTATCAAACCTCAAGAAGCCATAGAAGTGTTATACAAATTAACTAAAGGTGATGCATATGTGGCAACGGATGTGGGACAACATCAAATGTTCACTGCACTTTATTACCCATTTGATAAACCGCGTCACTTTATTACATCGGGCGGGTTAGGGACCATGGGCTTTGGTTTGCCTGCTTCACTTGGCGTTAAATTAGCGTTTCCTGATAAAACGGTTGTTTGCGTTACAGGCGATGGCAGTATTCAAATGAATATACAAGAACTTTCAACGGCATTGCAATATGGCTTGCCTGTTATTATCTTAAATCTTAATAACCGTTTTTTAGGAATGGTTAAACAGTGGCAAGATATGATTTATGCTGGTCGTCACTCTTCATCTTATATGGAGTCGTTACCTGATTTTGCAAAAATTGCTGAAGCTTATGGTCATGTGGGTATGATGATTAACAAACGGGAAGATCTTGAACCTATGCTTAAAAAAGCGCTTTCGATAAAAGATCGTTTGGTTTTCATTGATGTCATGACAGACGCCACAGAACATGTTTATCCAATGCAAGTTCGCGGTGGGGCAATGAATGAAATGTGGTTAAGTAAAACGGAGAGAACCTAATGCGTTATATTTTATCAATTTTAACAGAAAACGAGCCAGGCGCATTGTCACGTATCATTGGTTTGTTTTCACAACGTGGGTTTAATATTGAATCCATTACGACCGCACAAACTGAAGATCCGACAATGAGTCGAATGACGATTCAAACCTCAGGTGATGAACATGTGCTTGAACAGGTCCAAAAACAACTTCATAAACTAGTTAATGTGTATCGTGTTAATGATTTAACCGAAGGTCCACATGTAGAGCGTGAAATTATGTTAGTGAAAATAGCGGCTAAAACGTCAGATGCTCGTGATGAAGTTAAACGTTGTGCCGATATCTTTAGAGGTTCGATTGTCGATGTGACAGCAACTCACTATATTGTGCAATTATCAGGTACGAGTGACAAACTTGAGTCATTTCTCTCTTCAATTCGAGAGACCTGCAATATAGTTGAAATGGTTCGATCTGGTATTATCGGCTTATCTCGCAGCGAAAAAACGGTTAAATAAGTTATCTTCAAAACAAAACGAAAGGCGCATTATGAAGTGACCCCATAAAGTTGGACACTTTTATTAAGCGCCTTTTTTATAATAGGAACGAGTAACAAACTTGAGTCATTTCTTTCTTCAATTCGTGAAACCTGTAATATAGTTGAAATGGTTCGATCTGGTATTATCGGCTTATCCTGCAGCGAAAAAACAGTCAAATAAGTTATCTTTAAAAAAAACGAAAGGCGCATTAAGCGACTTTCTAAAAATCAATGATAATTTAATTATCAAATTACCCAAAAAATTCCAAAAATGTGGCATAGAACAACGATTTCGGACTTATGTCCTAGTTGAATGAAATATATTCTGATTATAATTTGGAAATAAATCACTAATTAATCAGGAAATATTATGACCGCACATATCAATGCTAATCCTAACGATTTTGCGCAAACCGTTATCATGCCTGGCGATCCTTTACGAGCCAAATTTATTGCAGAAAATTATTTAACTGACGCAAAACAAGTTTGTAATGTACGTAATATGCTTGGATATACAGGCCTTTATGATGGTGTTGCTGTTTCTGTGATGGGACATGGAATGGGTATCCCATCAATGACACTTTATGCACATGAATTAATTAATGACTATAACGTTAAGCGCATTATTCGAGTTGGTAGTATAGGTGCTACCCAACTAGGCATTAAAATGCGAGATGTTATTTTAGCGATGGCTGCTGGAACAGATTCTATGACTAATCAAAAAAGAGCTAATGGTTATAACATTGCAACATCCGCGACGTTTTCATTATTACATCGTGCATATGAAATAGCTAATGAGATGGGTTTACCTGTAAAAGTTGGTAATGTTTTTAGTGGTGATCTTTATTATGACCCAGATGAAACGTTAATTGGTACGCTCGAAAGATCGGGTGTTTTAGGTATAGATATGGAAGTCGCAGGTCTATATGGTATTGCACAGCAATTTAATATTGAGTCATTAGCCATTTTAACGGTTTCCGATCATTGTTTAACTGGCGAAGAAACGACTGCAGAGGAGAGGCAATTAACATTCAATAATATGATAAAGCTGGCTTTAAATGTTGCCACATAATCTTAATTAGTAATGTAATGCATATTTTTGGATAATAAAATGAAAAATAAATTATCTCTTACTCTTATCAGTTTTTTAGCGAATTTCATTATGGCTGGTTTTGCCAGTCAATTTGGTATGCTAATTGAACCAATTGCACAAAGTTTCAGTGCTGATATCGATAATGTTGCATTCATTTTTTCTTTATTAAATGGAGGGGCATTATTGGGAACAATTTTAGCATTTTTTTTAATTGATATTATTGGTATTAAACGAATTACCTTACTAAATTATAGTATTATCATAATATGTTCATTTGTTTTATATCTCACTAAATCTCTAATAATACTTAAATTTTGTATGATTTTGGTTGGTTTATGTGGTGGAATAGGTTTGTGTATTGCTGGTACAATTGTGGTATCTACTTGGCAAGATAAAATACAAAGTACAATATTAGTTGTACAAGATGCTACTTTCAATATTGCTGGCGTGATCTTTCCACTTATTACAACCTACGCTTTAACCCATGACCTGTCTTGGGCTACTAGCTATTTAACGGTTGGCATTGTCACTGTATTGATGTTAGTTATCATTCTATTTACCAATTTTAATTTAATTAGTAAGCCTTTTGCTGATCAAAAACAGCAAAGTCATCAAAAATCTGAATGGAACTTTGGCATTTTATCTGCTGGTTTTGGATTATTTTTGGCAATGCTTGCCTTATACACTTTTTTAACTTGGGCGCCATTATTTGTAAGTTATAAATTTTCTATTACATTTGAAAATGCAGGCAATATTATTACTCAATATTGGGGTGCAGCCTTGATAGGTGCTCTGGTTTCGACAGCAATTGTTACACGCATTAAAATTGAGTATTTTTTCGTAACTATTATTATATTAGCCTTTATTATGACATTGTTGATTGTTAATATTCAACATATTGATTATATTGGTTACTTTACCTATGGATATGGTTTTGTTTGTGCTGCATTATATAATGCCTTTGTCGCTTACGGCGTGACATTTGTAAAGAATGCCTCAAGTAAAAATGTGTCATATATTTTAATTAGTGGCAGTGCTGGAGCCATGTTTAGTCCGGCAATTAGTTCTGTATTGAGTAAGTATTTCAGTATTCAAATTATTATGAATGCAATCCCAGTTTTTTATGTAATTATTATTATAATGTTAGCTATTTCAATGATCGAGAAGAAGAGGATAAGTAGTATCGATAAAATTTAACAAAAAATAATGAATTACAAAAAGTTAAAATAAAATAGTATATCGCTATTATTATCACAGTTGATTATAATTATGCCATATTAAAATAAGATAATGATATGGATAGTTGAATATCTAGATTTTACAAATATAAAGTAATATTGTGATTAAAAGTTCGTTAGTTGTGATAATTTTATGCAGTTGAGATCATTAAATAAAGGTCGTTTTAGCCAATATTGGCAAGATAATAATCAATTATTTGAAACAATTATAGAGCAGTGTATTGTTGATAAAAAAATTGTTGATGAAAAGACGATTCTTTTCCGGCAGGGATGTAAAGTCGATAAGTTAATTGTTGTTTATAATGGTACGATTTCGATACGTTATCAGGCAAATAATGGGCGCTGTTTTCATCTTGGTACCATAGATTGTGATGAGCATATTTTTGGTGAAATGGAGTTTTTTACCGATTATTTATGTCAATTTGATATTATTGCCGAAGATGTGTTAACCATTGCTATAGTTAGTATTGATAAATTATATCTATCATTACTTGAACACCCTAAATTAGCGCTGTTTTTTGCCAGTGCTATCGCTTTTGATTATCAAGAAACATTAGATATCTTATTAAAAAGAACGTTATATTCAATTTGTTTTAATATTGCTTTTGATATTTATCAGCATCATCTAAATGTACATCCAGTCAATAATTTTCAAAAAAGCTACCTAGAAGCTGAACGTTTTGGTACAACAGATCGTGTCTATCGCCGCGCTGTTAATGAATTAATAAATTTAGATATCGTACATAAAGTTGCTGGAAAATTGGTGATTAAAGATATCGATAAGCTTAAAGCTTTTATTGAATGTCAGGAGAAACTCGCCAAATAATTAAAAAAGAGTTAACACATTACAGCAAGCAGATAAATAATTTTTTATTATTTTATAAATGAGCTGTATTTAAATAAAAAAATAAATAATTTTTAAAATAAGGAATTTAAATATTAGATGAACAGTCAAAAGAATTTATCAATCATTATGCTATTTTAGCTGGCATGGTTTTTGTCTGACAATCTATATTGTCTGATAGGTGAGTGATAGTTGTTATTACTATAGCCATAGTATTACTGGTTTCAGAGTAAATTAATCTAATGCAGACGAAATCATTTAATATTATGAAGTTAAGTTAGGCAATATCGTTGTTTATTTATTTTTATAAGAAATCAATAGTATGTTATATATTTTAGCGATTATATTTTTTGTTGGTTACTTGCCATCTTTGGTAAAGGGGATTATCCAGAAACCAAAAATACTGAATGATCTGTATAAAGAAAGGCCACTTGAAGGTGATGTCGTTATCCGTGAAAATGCCGTCCGACAGTTAACTGAAGAAGAAGTTTTTTTGCTTAAGCCTTATCTTGATAATGAAGATTTTATTTCTCCTCCTTATCAATGGCAAAGTTCATTAATCAGTTTGGATGTCATGAGAATCAAGAGTTATATTGAAAAAGATTATCCCGATGAAAGTCATTATGATTACTATTACAAGATGGGGAGTCTACGGTTATTCTTTCCTTACCATATGGAAAGTCGTATTAAAGGGTTTCAGAATATTTTATGTGACGATGACATTAGAATTCAGACAAACTACATCAATACTGCAGAAGTTGTTTTGACTAGAAGCTATGCAATTGTTGTTAAAATAAACAATTATGATTTATTGGAAGCTGGTATAAATCTATCTTGTCGTAAAGAAAATCAAATTATAGAATATTGGCAGACGGGAAAATTAATACCTATTCCTTTGAGTAAAGCTGAAAGCGCAAATGAAACCTTTACTCAACTAATAACAGAAGAATCAGAAAGAGTACCTACTTTTGAGATTCTTAACAAAAGAGAAAAAAATCAATTTGAAACAGCAATCGAAGACCGGAGCAACTCTGGCAAATTAATGATTGGATTGTTTGTATTTGGCGTGATGGGATTATTGGCTTTAGAGCATTTTCAATCGCTCGTACTGGTTGCCTTTTCAATCATCTGTTTCATATTATCTATGATAGCATCGTATATAAAGCGAGAAATACCTAGCGAGTATGTTAATCATATTAAAGCACAAATTAGGGATAACTGTCCTGTTAATCATCAATTAAGTATTGAATCAAATTTTAATGTCTTTTATCCCGAACACTGGAAAATGTTTCTTCCTAATAACAGTGATGTATCGATTGATATGCAGGCAGAGCTTGAAACTGCACAATTACTCAGTTACGGTGACTATTTATCAATAAGTGAAGAAGTGAAAAATTATGGCGCACCAAAATTTATCTACCATAATGTTTTATTAGCTATTACGGGGTTAATACTTGCCGTGTTAATGTTCTTTCTTACCAATGCCGGTGAAAAATTAGATTTTACCTATCAGATATTAAATGATTTGATCACCATTAGAAACATTGATGATAAAAACAGCATAAATAAATCGTCAATCAAACCACAAACTGATTATAATGCAATTTTTTCAGGTAATAGTAGCAACCTTAAAAAAGCAGATATAGTAAAAAGTGGAAATTATCACAATGAGAAGAATTCGAAATTATTAGTAACTACGCAAACAATCTATAATTTTGATAAAAAACAGTTATTTTCTTTTTCATCGCCTATTTTGATCAACAATTGCGTATTTCTATTTGTTATCTTAATCAGCTTAATCAATAGTATTTTGATTATTTGGAAAAAAGGTTCGAATCATTTGAGACTAGAAAAAATAATCAGTAACTATAAAGATAAATTTATTCAAGATACAAATTAATGGTTTGGATTAATATTTAGGCGGATTAGCTGAATAATTGATGTTATTTAATTGAGCAAAGTGAGCAAGTTATTTGCTGTGCTTAATTATTCAATTGTGAGCTAAGGCAGATTCTGTTATACTAATTTCCCGTCTGATTCATCGTATATTGCAGTGATTTTTATAGTTTAAAATCGATGCAATATTATTCAATTAAATAAATAATGGTCTGGTATTAATGGTCACGAATTATATTTTTGTTACAGGCGGTGTCGTTTCTTCTTTAGGTAAAGGCATTGCCGCAGCGTCTCTTGCTGCAATTTTAGAAGCCCGCAATTTAAAAGTCACCATGCTAAAACTTGATCCCTACATTAATGTTGATCCGGGTACAATGAGCCCTATTCAACATGGTGAAGTTTTTGTGACTGAGGACGGTGCTGAAACAGATCTGGACTTAGGTCATTATGAGCGTTTTATACGTACTAAAATGACACGTAAAAATAACTTCACAACTGGACGTATCTACTCTGACGTATTGCGTAAAGAGCGTCGTGGAGACTATTTAGGGGCAACCATTCAAGTTATTCCTCATATTACTAACGAGATTAAATCACGTGTAATTGAAGGTGCAAAAGGTTTTGATGTCGCCATTGTTGAAATTGGCGGCACGGTAGGGGATATTGAATCGTTACCATTTTTAGAAGCGATCCGTCAATTAGCCGTTGATGTTGGTCGTGAGCACACTCTATTTATGCATCTAACATTGGTGCCTTATTTAGCATCATCTGGTGAAGTTAAAACCAAACCAACGCAACATTCAGTGAAAGAACTTCTTTCAATTGGTATTCAACCAGATGTTCTTATTTGTCGTTCTGATCGCATTATTCCTGCAAATGAAAGATCTAAAATTGCACTATTTTGTAATGTGCCTGAGCGTGCAGTTATTTCACTTAAAGATGTCGATTCTATTTATAAAATTCCGGCATTATTAAAATCACAAAATTTAGATACCTTTGTTTGCAATCGTTTCCATCTTGAATGCAAAGAAGCGGATCTTTCTGAGTGGGAACAAGTAATTTATGAAGAAGCCAATCCAGTTGGTGAAGTTACAATTGGTATGGTGGGTAAATATATTGCTCTACCTGATGCTTATAAATCAGTGAATGAAGCATTAAAACATGGTGGATTAAAAAATCGTTTAACTGTGCATATCCGTTATATTGATTCAGAAGATCTTGAATCACGCGGTACGGATCTGTTAAAAGGTTTAGATGCGATTCTCATTCCTGGTGGATTTGGTTATCGTGGCGTTGAAGGTAAAATCATGGCAGCTCGTTATGCCCGTGAAAATAAAATCCCTTATTTAGGTATTTGTCTTGGTTTACAAGTTGCAATGATTGAATATGCACGTAATGTAGCTGGGATTAAAGATGCCAATTCTACTGAGTTCGTTAAAGACTGTGCTAACCCTATTATCGCTTTAATTACTGAGTGGAGCGATGAATCAGGTAATGTAGTACAACGTAATGAAAACAGTGATTTAGGTGGTACTATGCGTTTAGGATCTCAGATTTGCCATTTAGAACCGAATTCATTAGTATATAGCATGTATAAAAATGAGTCGATCACGGAGCGTCATCGTCATCGTTACGAAGTAAATAATAATTTATTACCAAAAGTAGTTGAGGCTGGGTTAAAAGTAACAGGTCTTTCAACAGATAGAAAACTTGTTGAGATCATTGAAATCCCAGATCATCCTTGGTTTGTTGCTTGTCAATTCCACCCGGAATTTACCTCGACACCACGAGATGGACACCCACTATTTGGGAGTTTTGTGAAAGCTGCCAAAACTTATCAAGAGCAGCAACAAAAATAGTTTTTGGATTAACATTAGTAATATATCTGTCATATAGAGGAAAATAACATGGCAAAAATCGTTAAAGTACATGGTCGTGAAGTAATCGACTCTCGTGGTAACCCAACTGTTGAAGCAGAAGTTCATTTAGAAGGTGGCTTTGTTGGTCTAGCAATCGTTCCATCAGGAGCATCAACAGGTTCACGTGAGGCATTAGAACTTCGTGATGGTGATAAATCTCGCTTTTTAGGTAAAGGCGTATTAAAAGCTGTTGAAAATGTAAATGGCCCAATCGCTAAAGCTGTTGTTGGTAAGGATGCACTAGATCAAGCAGCTATCGACCAAATCATGCTTGACTTAGATGGAACTGACTTCAAATCTAACTTAGGTGCTAACTCAATCCTTGCTGTTTCTTTAGCAACTGCTAAAGCTGCTGCTGCTGCTAAAGGTGTTCCACTTTTTCAACATATCGCAGATCTTAACGGCACACCAGGTCAATACTCTATGCCATTACCAATGATGAACATCATCAATGGTGGTGAACACGCTGATAACAACATCGATTTACAAGAATTCATGATTCAACCAGTTGGTGCTAAAACAGTTCGTGAAGCAATCCGTATGGGTTCTGAAGTATTCCATAACTTAGCAAAAGTTTTACATGCTAAAGGTATGAATACGGCTGTTGGTGATGAAGGTGGTTTTGCGCCTAACTTAGGTTCAAATGCAGAAGCATTAGCATGCATTAAAGAAGCTGTAGAAAAAGCAGGTTATGTACTAGGTAAAGACATTACTTTAGCGATGGACTGTGCTGCTTCTGAATTCTATAACAAAGAAACAGGTAAATATGTATTAAAAGGTGAAGGCAACAAAGAATTCACTGCTGAAGAATTTACTCACTATTTAGAAGGTTTAACTAATGAGTATCCAATCGTATCTATCGAAGATGGTTTAGATGAAAGTGATTGGGAAGGTTGGGCATACCAAACTAAGGCTCTTGGTAACAAAATTCAATTAGTTGGTGATGATCTATTTGTTACTAATACTAAAATCTTCAAACAAGGTATTGAAAAAGGCATCGCAAACTCTATATTAGTTAAAGTGAACCAAATTGGTACATTAACTGAATCTATCGCTGCAGTTAAAATGGCGAAAGATGCTGGTTATACAGCTGTTATTTCTCATCGTTCTGGTGAAACTGAAGATTCAACTATTGCTGATTTAGCTGTTGGTTTAGCTGCTGGTCAAATCAAAACTGGTTCTATGAGCCGTTCTGATCGTGTTGCTAAATATAATCAATTAATTCGTATTGAAGAAGCATTAGGTTCTAAAGCACCTTTCAACGGTTTGAAAGAAGTTAAAGGACAATAATTATTGTTATTAAACTAATTATTTACTTTAATAGAAAAACGGTGACCAGTTCACCGTTTTTTATTTTCACATAATTCAGTCTTTTATTCGGAACAGTTGCGCCAACTCAGATTGTGTTGTAACCTTATTGTTCGATTTTTATGGCTTTTTACTAATATTTCATTATTATTTATTAGTTTAGTCATCATATAACTATTTAATAAAATAACTTATTGATTTAATTTTTTTGCTTATGAATAATATTACGAATATGTCCCAGCCTAAAAGTAAGTGGCAACTGTTTAACTGGCTTTGTACCGGTAAACTGCCGCTTAATGAACTGTGGCTAAAATCGACTTATCGTTTCAAATTTTTTTTTCGAACCTTATTTTTAAGTCCGATAACATTCAAATTATTGGATAAATTGAGATTATATCCATTATTGGGCTATTATTTATCATGCCAAACCAATTTACCATGTAAATTACAACGACCTTATTTAGCCTCTTGTCTAAGTCAACAAGAACGTTTTGAGGCATTAGCCTACCATTATGATTTTTTAGCTAAACATCCAGACAGTATGACTAAAGCTTTTTATAATCCGAATATCGCTTTTGTATTGGCTGATGTTAAGGTAAAAAATGATGCTAATATCAAAATCGCTATTCAAGCACGCAATAAGTTTGCTCGTGAAGGTGAAATCAGTCTATATTTTTATGATAACGATGGCATTGATCTGGCTACGGTAACTTTTACGATAATGCAATATCAACAAAAAACAACACTTTTTATTGCTGGACTACAAGGTACAGGTCATCGTGAGGCTCGCATTCGAGTACAACAAGCAACAAAACAGTGTTATGGACTGTTTCCTAAACGTGTTGCGCTAGAGGCGATCTTAGTCATTGCGCGCTATTTTAATCTAGAACAAATAGTGGCGGTGGGTAATAAAACGCATATTTACAATAATTGGCGCTACAATAGCCGACAAGAACGTATTTTATCGGATTATGATGATTTCTGGTTAACCATTGATGGCAAGCAAGACAGCAATGGTTTATTTATATTGCCAAATCAAATCTATCGAAAATCACTGGATGAAATCGCTAGTAAAAAACGATCAGAATATCGCAATCGTTATGCTTTATTGGATCAACTTGAAAATAGTATTACAGAGAATTTGGCTTTATTAAAATAATAAACTAGCTTTATTGTTAATCACAATATCTCTATATTAAAATAGACAAAATTGTCGCTTGTATTGGGTGTTTACAAGCGACACGTAAAATCGACTCCTGCATAATTATGCTAGTCTACTTAACCCAATTGTCGATTTATCGAAAACTTCATATGAGTAAGATAATAATTAAAACTAAATAGTCAGGGAATAAAAAATGTATTTTGGTCTTCTTATTGCATTTGTGCCATTGTGTTTGGGATATTTAATTACTTTTAAAAACCAACAATGGATAACCAAAATTAACAAAACCCTTAGCTGGATGGTTTATTTTATTCTATTTCTAATGGGATCCGAATTAGCTCACCTTGATAATCTCAAAGATAATTTACAAACCATCTTATTTTATGCTGGTATTTTATTTATATGTACTTTTGGTGGTAATTTTATCTTTTTGATGTTATTTGATATTTTTCTACCTTGGCAAACCACTCATACTAAACATGATATTGGCTCACGCTTTAAAATGATTTTAGAATCATTACGGGTTTGTATTGCTTTGATTCTAGGTTTTATTGCTGGCCTAATTCCTCTTTTTATCTGGCATTATAATGAAGATATTACTAAAGTTGTTTTGATCTTTTTACTCTTATTAGTTGGTATTCAGTTACGAAGTAATAATATCTCATTAAAGCAAATCTTACTTAGTAAAGTTGGTATTGCTACCACAATAATTGTAATAATAAGTACTTTTTTAGGCGGTATTATAGCGGCATTGATATTCAATCAGCCAATTCGGGTTGGATTAGCTATGTCATCAGGGTTTGGCTGGTATTCACTTTCTGGACTCTTAATGACAAAAGCGCATGGTGCAATTATTGGTAGTGCCACCTTTTTAAACGATATTTTACGCGAATTATGCGCCATCATTTTAATTCCGAGTTTAATAAAACGTTATAAACTTACTGCACTGGGTTTATGTGGTGCCACCTCAATGGATTTTACCTTACCGATGCTACAAAAAGGCGCAGGTATAATGATTGTTCCTTCTGCAATTGTGCAAGGATTTTTATTAACCTTAATTATGCCAATATTCATGACGTTATTTAATTATGGCTTCTTTTTTTAATAATGAGTAACAACTCATTATTAAAATTTAACTTTTTACTTTTGTTTTAATCTTAAACTTATGATCATAAATTTAATAACCCATTACTCTGCTCTTATTATCCATTATTAAGAAATTTAAATCATTTATCCTATCTTTAATTCAATAATTACTAATAATCGTCATTCATTTAGCCATAAATTCTCATCATTTTAATATTTAGATCTTAGTCACAAATTTATTAAAAAATAATTTTCTCTATTTTTTTACTCTATATAATCGAACAAAAGATAATCTATCAATCATTTGTTCGGAGGTTTCATGGTTAGTATCGTATTAGTGTCACACAGTAGAAAAATCACTGATGGGCTTAAAGAAATGATAGAAGAGATGGTGGATTCAACAGGTGATGTAAAAATTTTTTCAGCAGGGGGAACGGAAGATGGTCGAATGGGAACAGATCCTCTCGCAATTTATAACATCATCAAACAATCTTCTGATCATCGTAATATTCTAATCTTTGCTGATATTGGTAGTGCCATTTTAAGTGCTGAAACAGCCATTGACCTTATAGAAGACGAACCATTAAAAAACAAAGTGACATTAGTTGATGCACCTTTAGTTGAGGGTGCTTTTGTTGCATCAATTCAAGCTATGGTGGATGACGATATTGAAGGTATTTTAGCTGAATTACAAAATATTTAATAAGAGATAATTGAGATGAAATTTTTTCGAAGTTTTGTTGGTTATTGTATTGCAGGAATGATCGTTATGGCGGTTTGGTCTCAATTAGGCGCTTACGGTATCTTTGGCGGATATTTGGCTGCAATTATGATTATCGGACCAATGTGGTATATGAATCATTATATTAATTTAACAGGTAATGAAGATGATGCAGCTTTTGTTGACATGGGATTGGCAATTGCCGTGTGTGGCATTATGCGAGACACCTTTCTCCAAGGTGGTAGCGCTTTTGTTGCTTCATTACCCACTATATTGTTAGTTATCTGTGGTGCGACTTTAGGTGGTATTACAGCCGCTTACATTGAAAAAGATATGGCAAAGAAAAAAGACTTTATCAATGAAAATCCAAGAGAGCCAGGTTTGAGGCGTTCTGATTTTGAAAAATTAAAAGAGACAAAAGAGAAGATTTTACGCAGCAAACAAATCAAAGTTTTTCAAAAAAAGAGATAAATACTGAATTCTGGAGTGAATAATTATGTCTATAAAACTCGCGATAGCCACTTTAATTGGGGCGTTTATTTTCCCATTTGTAATAAGGATGGCATGGGGACGGATGGTCGATAATTGGGGCCCTATTGGTGGATGGATGGCCGCTGCTTTCATTGTTGGTACTGTCTGGTGCATTAATCACGGCATAGCAACCCCCATGATCACCCAAAGTGGTTCGGCATGGGTCGACCAAGGATTAGCAGCAGGGGTCGGTGTGTGGGTAGCTTCGGCTTTAACAGGTGGTAGCAAACTCAAATCTGCAAAAAATGTTATGGCAGCTGTAAGTGCAGGTATTGTCGGTGGATATATATTATCACTTTTCCTAGTTTGATTAGTGATGCAGTAGATGTTGGAAGGATGGATAGGTAACAATATGAAAAGATTGATTAATGATGGTTATGATGTTGTTGAAGAGATGTTAGAAGGATACTGCTTAGCACACAGCAGTTATGTTGAACTTAAACAAAATTGTGATCGAGTTGTGGTAAGTAAACATATTAGTACTGAACCAAGAGTAAGAATCATTATTGGAGGCGGTTCTGGACATGAACCGGCATTTTTAGGATATGTCGGTAAAGATTTTGCAGATGCAGCAGCGGTGGGGAATGTAAATACTTCTCCTTCTCCTGAATATTGTTATGAAGCTGTAAAGGCTGTTGATTGTGGTAAGGGATGCCTTTTTGTATATGGAAATTACGCTGGTGATGTAATGAATTTTGATATGGGGGCAGAATTAGCTGCTGAAGAGGGGATCCGTGTTGAGACGGTTACCGTGACTGACGATATCTATTCATCACAAAATATTGCTGATCGGCGAGGTGTGGCTGGCGATGTGTTTGTTTTCAAAATTGCAGCCAGTGCAGCAGCGAAAGGTTATGACTTAGATAAAGTTAAAGCGCTAGCTGAAAAAGCCAATGCGAATACTTATTCCATGGGGGTCGCCTTATCTTCGTCTACCTTGCCAGTGACAGGTGAAGTTATTTTTGATATGCAAGATGGTGATATGGAAGTTGGCATGGGTATTCATGGTGAACCTGGTATAGAAAGAACCAAATTGGCAAAAGCCGATATTGTGGTAAGCCAATTAATCGATCATCTTTTACAAGAATCAAAACTACAAGCTGGTGACGAAGTTCAGTTACTGATAAATGGATTAGGTGGTCTAGCTTTAATGGATCAATATATCTGTTATCGAAAAACACATAAATTACTTGAACAAAAGGGGATCAAGATTTATCAACCGCTTGTTGGTAATTATGTCACTTCAATGGATATGGTAGGCATGTCTATTTCTATGATCAAACTTGATGATGAGTTGAAAGGTTTATTAAGTCATCCTTGTGATACACCTTATTTCAAGATTGCCTATTAATCTTCAAGGAGAGAAAAAATGAGCGCTTTGGAACTAAACAAAACTTATTTTATTGAGACATTCAAAAAAATTGCTGATATGGCAGAGCAAAATCGCGATCATTTAAGTCAATTAGATTCAGATATTGGTGATGGTGATCATGGTATCAATCTTACCATTGGCTTTCGTGAAGTTTCAAAGCAACTCGATATATTATCCGAGACAACGGCAGATATTGCAGAGTTGATGAAAAAAGTTGGCATGATTTTATTGAGTAAAGTTGGGGGTGCATCAGGCCCTTTATATGGCAGTTTTTTTATGAAAATGGCTAATCATACCGTTGGAAAACAATCGGTAACTTTTAAAGAATTTTGCCAAATGTACCAAGATGGGGTAGAGGCGGTACAAATGCGTGGAAAAGCCGAACTCAATGATAAAACCATGATTGATGCTCTCATACCGGGTCTTAATGTATTGAAACATTATCAAGAAGAGGATGATCCGATTAAGACATTGGAAACTTGCGTAAGTGAGATGAAAAAAGGTTCAGACAAAACCATTAATTTAATTCCAAAAAAAGGTCGGTCAATGCGATTAGGTGAAAGGGCAATTGGTCATAGGGATGCCGGTTCTGAATCAGCTTGGATGATTATGAATGAATTTTTAAAACAATTGAAACTAGAGAAGTAATTCTAGAGTAGTAAATTAATTATTATTTAATTTAATGATGATTAATTGGTTAGCGATGTATTTCTATGAGGGTAATAATATGGATAAGGTTTTTGTCAGTCCTAACAGATATGTACAAGGGAAAGATCTACTTACACGAGCAGATGCTTATATCAAACCTTTTAGAATAACACTTTATTCTTGAAATTTAAAAAATTCGAGAATGAAGTGTTTTTATATAACCTTTTCAAATTGTTTTAGGCAAGTTAGTTTACTCAATCAATGATAAGTGAAACTATTTTTATCTTTATGTTATTAAACTCATTTATTTATATTTAAATTGGCTAACACTTTTGCCTGAAAATTATGTGATTATTTAAAGGATGAGTTATGAAAAAAATATACATAGGCACCAGTTGGAAAATGAATAAAACGCTTGCAGAAGCGTTATTATTTTGTGAGCAATTTCGAACTTTTTATCCAGAAAATTTAAAGTCTCAAATCCAACCTTTTGTTATTCCTCCCTTTACTTGTGTTCGTGAAGTTTCAGATTATCTACTAAATAATAAAATTAATTGTTTAACTGGTGCACAAAATATGCACTTTGAAGATTCGGGCGCTTTTACCGGTGAAATATCGCCTATCATGGTCAAAGATACAGGAGCAAAAATTGTTGAAATAGGGCATTCTGAACGTCGGGCTAATTTTGGTGAAAATGATATAGCCATTAATAAAAAAGTGAAAGCTGCTTTGAAACATGGATTAACACCTTTAGTTTGTATTGGTGATAGTTATGAGGAAAAGTCTTTAGATGTATCAGCTGAAACAGTGATTAAACAAATGAAAATAGCCTTATTTGAGATTGATAAACAGCACGCGACCCAAGTGATTATAGCTTATGAACCAATATGGGCGATAGGTGAAAATGGTATTGCCGCAACTCCAGAAGAGGCACAATATATTCATCATCAGCTGCGATCAGCTTTAGTTAAACTCTATGGTCAACAGATCGCCTATCAAATGATACTTTTATATGGAGGCAGCGTAAATCTCGAAAATTCAACTTCATTAATTGCTCAACCAGATATTGATGGCTTATTTATTGGTCGTAGTGCATGGCAAGCGACAGGTTTTTGTAATATATTATCAGCAATTAATCAGCAAAATTAATGTTATGACAAAAGGCTAAAATAATGGATATATTTGAAGATAAGCAAGAAACAGAGCTCCTTACCGAAATTGCTGTTGCTTACTATGAGTATGAGCAGACTCAAGAAGAGATTGCTAAGCGATTTGGTATTTCTCGCATTAAAGTCGGTCGGTTACTTAAAAAAGCAAGATCGGAAGGAATTGTAGAAATTAATGTTAAATATCATCCAATATTTAGTTCAAGAATCGAACAACAATTTATTAATAGTTTTGGTATAAAACGAGCGCTAATTGCTTTAGATCATCAAGATGAGGATGAACAACGCAGACAAGTAGCCGCACTTGTGACTAATTATTTATCGAGTGTTTTAAAAAAAGGTGTGACAGTGGCGGTTGGACAAGGTCGTAATGTTGCAGCGATTGCAAGTCATGTGGGTGTTTTTCCTGAGAAACAGTGTAAATTTATTTGCGGAATTGGTGGTACCCAAAGGGTTGGAGAAATTATTGATGCCGATCATATTAGCCGAAGTTTAGCTAGAAAATTTAATGCGAGCAGTGAAACGCTTTATGCGCCAGCCTATGTTGAAAATCGAGAGCTTAAAGAAGCTTTTATTCAAAATAGAGTCATCAAAGATACATTAGAACGAGCAGCCAAAGCAGATATTGCGTTAGTCGGTATTGGTGATATGAACGAAAATAGTTACATGGTGCAATTGGGGTGGTTTACTCCCCAAGAGATAACTCATGCAACTTTGAAGCAAGGCGTGGTAGGCGATATTGCGGGTTATGGTTTTTTTGATATCAATGGGGATCCTGTTGATACGGCTATGAATGATCGAGTAATTGGTCTTAGCATTGATGAACTTCGTAATATCCCGTGTGTTATTGCCATAGCTTCTGAAAATACTAAAGCAACAGCGATTTTAGGCGCGCTTCGCTCTGGTGTTATAGACATTATTGCAACCAGTGCATCAAATGCTCGAACGGTACTCAATTTACAACAAAATCAGATTAAATAATAGGCTGTAAAAAAGTTTGAGGTTAACTATACGTTTTAGTATAAAAAAGCGAAACATCCTAAATATTCAATAATAAATGGGTTACTAAAACGATTAATGCTTGTTAAATTAACAAAGAAAAATAAGTTAATAAAAATTTATGTAGTCAATAACAACGGGTCATTAGCAAATAATAATGTTATAAATCTGATGTCTAAGTTAAGAGAGTTTGATTGGTGCATTCATTTTTATGGATGGTTGATTAAAACATTGCTCTAATACAGAGATAAAGGTATTAGAGCATTTTATTTTAACATTAATATAATGATTTCAAGTTTAACTTATATAAATCCATTATATCTAATTTACTCATTTTAAAGGGTTATAACAAACGTTTAATTACTTTATCTACGCGGATTCTGCTTAATCTCTTTATTAATTTATGAACACGCTTCGGATAAAATTGACTCGCTTGAATCTGTTGAAAGTGTGTAATTAATGTCGTTTTTTGGCGTATTGTCTCAAGCTCGTGGGTGATTTGTGTCTGTAATTCTTGTTTAGGATCATGAATCAAAATACCATTTTCTAGGTCTAAACGCCATGCTCTTGGATTAAGATTGTTTCCAGTAACTAACATCCATTCATTGTCAATCCAAACCCCTTTTAAATGATAGGTTTGATCATTATCTTTCCATAATCTAATAATTAACTGTTCTTTATCAACATATGACTGCAATCGTTCAATAAAGTTTCTTAAATAAATTTCATACAAATAAGGTAAGCCACCGGAAATATTAAACGGCTTATCTTCAGGAATATAAAAGTCATTCGCTTCTTTATCACCAATAATAATTTCAACTTGTTTGCCTTTTCTAAGCAAACGAATGATGTCACGAACTAAGATATTTGGCAGATTAAAGTAGGGCGTACATAAAGTCACTTTTTGTTGCGCTGAATTAATTAAATGGTGAATGGTTTTATTTAATGAATTATTTCGACCTAAGCCTGCAATCGGTGATACGGATAACTCATTATTATTTGCATTATTGGTATATTGATAATTGGCTTCAGAAAGATGTTGACGTAAAACTTTAATTTCACTTTTAATTTGCTTGCGTGATTTATGTTCTGCAACATCTAAACGTTGTAAAGCGTCAAAAGGTAAAAAGTTGTTATCGATATAATCAATCATGCTTTGTGCAAGTAATCTATTGGTAATAAGATGATATCTGTCATAACGATAATGATCGAGTTTATGCAGGTATACATTATTCAGGCTAGCACCACTGTATATAACTGTATCATCAATAATAAATCCTTTAAGATGTAAAACCCCAAGCACTTCACGACGATTAATTGGAACACCATATACTGGAACATCAACACCAGGATGCTGTAATTTCATTTGGTGATAAAAACGTGCATTGGTGTGCGTTTTGTCTTCTCCGATTCGACCGCGTTGTGCACGATGCCAATCTACAAAGATTTTAATATCTAAATTAGGATTAATTTTTTTTGCTTGGTAAAGAGCATTGAGTATTTCTTGTCCAGCTTCGTCTTGTTCTAAATAGAGTGCTACAATATAAATTCGAAATTGGGCATTTTTGATTTTTTCAAGTAAAGCTTGTCTATATGCTTTAGGATCGTACAAAATACTATATTGATCTGCATTTTGCTGGATTTTTGCTAATTCATTAAGATGCTTTTGATGATTATATTTAATAAAAGGTATTCTCATGATTCATATATTATTGTAACTGGTTCAAATTGTAGAATAACACACTTTAAGCCAGAAAATAACACTCCTTATTTCATAGTCCTGAGTCAATGTTGTTTATATAATTTTTCTTATTCAATTTTGTACATCAATATTATTTTTTAAGATTGTTCATTAATCCATGTTTGAATGATTTTATACGTCAATGCCAATACCACTGGACCAATAAATAATCCCATCAAACCAAAGCTAAGTAGTCCACCGATTACCCCAAATAAAATCAGCAAAAATGGTAAATCAGCCCCTTTTTTTATTAAATATGCACGCATTACACTATCAAGCGTTGTTAAAATAATTGCGACAACAATTAATATAATGCCATAGAGAGTATGACCATTCCAAAATTGCCAAATGATACAACCGAGCATGACAATGACAGGGCCGATTTGTGCAACACAGCAGATAAATAACACCAGTGTTAAAACGCCCGCTAGTGGCATTTTAGTTACAATAAAACTGATCCCACCAATTAGAGCTAGAGTGATTGCCGTTACTACTACGCCAAGCGCTACTGCACGAATGGATTGTCCTGCTAGTGTCACGGTAATAGCGCCATATTGTTTAGATAAGCGATTAGCAAATAAATAAACGTATTTGGTAATCATTTCACCTTTAAGAAAAAGTAATAAACTGAAAATGATCATGACACCAGCATGAAAGATGAATATACTGATGTTGGTTACCTGTGATAACAACCAACCTATTAGCGTTCCAATGTAAGGTTGAATACTGGAGACCAGATCAGAACCATCCGTTTTAATGATATTTAGCCAACTTTGATGAAGTTCTGGTCCAAAAGTCGGGATACTCTCCAGCCAATCAAATGTAGGTAATTCATGATGTGATAAAGATTTAGCCCATTCAATGAGATGGTGGCCATTTTGTGCGACACTACTGATGATCAAAAGAAATGGAATAATACAGACAAGTGCTAAAATTAATGCCATTATTGTTAATGATAACCAGCGTTTATTAAACATTTTTTTCTGGATTTTTATCATTAAAGGCCATGTCGCTATCACTACCATAACAGCCCAGAAAAAACCAAATAAGAAAGCTTCAACAACACGATAGGTAATAATGATTAGTAATGCAATCAGTAATAAGTTTAAAATTAACTTTAATAAATCATAGGTATTTTTTTCTGCTGGCATTTGTGCCCCATTTTTTTTAATCTAAATAATGTTATTATACGCACTATCATTAAAAAATCATATGATAGTGTAAATGATAAATCTTTGATGGAGAAACAAAAATGAGAAAATTATTATTATTGGTGTTAATGAGTGTAGTGTTACCTGCATGTTCTACAACTCCAAAACTCACCAATACAGTTCAAAATGTAAATGATACTGCACCTTATCCGGATGCTATGGTTGGCTATACTCGCTATGCAATTCATCTTCCTTCAATAGCTGATGAAAATAAAGCACGAGTTGAAATTTTAATTGGTAAAGAGATGAATGCTGATTGTAATACACGTAGTTTAGGTGGAATCGTTAAGCAAGAAGAATTGAAAGGATGGGGTTACAACTACTACGTTGTTGATAAAGCTAATAATGATATTTCAACGCTTATGGCTTGCCCTAATGGCACTAATAAAAATCAATTTGTTACTATGAATCATAATTTAGGATTATTAGATTATAATAGTCGTTTACCAATTGTATTTTATGTACCAAATGATTTAACAGTTAAATATCGTGTTTGGCAACCAAGCTCTAAATTACTCCAAGCGAGCGCTGAATAAAAAAAGAAAATTAACTGTTAATTATCGGTGAAATAAGGATTGTTTGATTAAAATATAGTCACTCAATCCTGAAACTTAAGATATTTGATTTTTTAAGTAGACATCTCAAAAAAAAAATGTATTTTATCCCTCGTAATGCAAGGTTAGCTCTACATGTTCATTAGCTTTTTTAATGACTTGTGATTGCCTGATTATCTCGGTTTCGCCATATCATTCAATAACGAATAATGGCAAAATTTGGGGGTCCGTTGTTTTTTCACAATGGGCTTGTGTCTAACATGTAATATCCCTAACTAGAGGAGAAGTGGTGAGCATGTTTACTCAACGTAAAACAATTCTTTCAATCATAGCTGGTGTTTCACTAGCATTATCTCAATCTGCTATAGCTAAAGATCGCGTTGTGCATTTTTATAATTGGGCAGGTCAAATTGGTAATAGCACTATCAGTGATTTCGAAAAATCGACTGGAATCAAACTTGTTTATGATGTGTATGACTCTAATGAGGCTCTTGAAGGTAAGCTAATGGCTGGCCATTCTGGTTTCGATGTCGTTTCACCATCGGACAGTTTTTTAGAAAGACAAATTAAAGCTGATATTTATCTGCCGTTAGATAAAAGTAAATTGCCAAATTGGAAAAATCTTGATCCAAATTTAATGAAATTAATGGCTAACCATGATCCAGATAACAAGTATGCGATCCCTTATGTATGGATGACTACAGGTATCGGTTATAACATTGATAAAGTTAAAGAACGTCTAGGCGATAATGCTCCTGTTGATAGTTGGGATTTAGTTTTTAACCCTGAAAATATGGAAAAACTTAAAGATTGTGGTGTGGCATTTTTAGATGCTCCAACTGAAATCTTTTCAAGTGCTCTTCAATATTTAGGCAAAAATCCAAACAGTACAGATGCAAAAGATTATACGGGTGCAACTTACGAGTTGTTGTCGAAAGTCAGACCATATATCCGTTATTTCCATTCATCTCAATATATTACTGATTTAGCGAATGGTGATATTTGTGTGATTTTAGGTTGGTCTGGAGACATTTTACAAGCTCGTGATAGAGCTAATGAAGCAAAAAATGGTGTGCACATTGGTTATCAAATTCCGAAAGAAGGCGCGTTAGTTTTCTTTGATACATTTGCTATTCCAAAAGATTCAGCAAATCCTGATGAAGCTCATGAGTTTTTAAACTTCATTTTAAAACCAGAAATCGCTGCACAAGTGACGAATGATGTTAACTTTGCAAGTGCGAATAAAGTTGCTAATGATCAGTTTGTTAAACCAGAAGTGAAGAACGATCCTGCGGTTTATCCAAGACCGGAAGTAATGGAAAAACTATTCACTTTAACAGTGAAAGAACCAAAACTTGAACGTGTGATCACTCGCACATGGACAAAACTTAAAACGGGCAAATAGCCGTTTGAAAATGTCAAATAATTGACTTATTTATTCTAGACGGGGAGATTCAATAATCTTTCCGTCTCGTTTTTTATGGCTTGTTGTTATGAGGAAAAAAGCGTGAACGATAAAACAACAAATCAGGTACAGCCTAAAAAAAAGATGATAACTCCACTATTGGAGATCAAAAATTTAACGAAAGTTTTCAATGATGATTATTATGCTGTCGATGATGTAAATTTAACCATTTATACCGGAGAAATTTTTGCTTTATTAGGTGCTTCGGGTAGTGGTAAATCAACATTATTGCGGATGCTTGCTGGTTTTGAACAACCAACGTCTGGACAAATTATTCTCGATGGTAAGGATTTATCACAAGTCCCTCCTTATAATCGTCCTATTAACATGATGTTTCAATCGTATGCTCTTTTTCCTCACATGACGGTTGAGCAAAATATAGCTTTTGGTCTAAAACAAGACAGATTAGACAAGAGTGAAATTAAGCATCGTGTTGAAGAAATGTTAGCACTTGTGCATATGGAACAATTTGGTAAGCGCAAGCCACACCAATTATCAGGTGGTCAAAGACAACGTGTTGCTTTGGCAAGAAGTTTAGCAAAAAGACCTAAATTACTATTGTTGGACGAACCAATGGGGGCATTAGATAAACAACTGCGTGATCGAATGCAGCTTGAAGTCGTGAGTATTTTAGAGCAAGTTGGCGCTACATGTGTAATGGTTACTCATGATCAAGAAGAAGCCATGACAATGGCAGGGCGTATTGCAATTATGAATAAAGGACAATTTGTTCAAATTGGTGAGCCTGAAGAAATCTATGAACATCCAAATAGTCGTTATAGTGCTGAATTTATTGGCTCAGTCAATGTCTTTGACGGTATTTTGCAAGAAACATTAGAAGATGGCTTAATCATCAGTTGTCCTATGATTAAACATCCTTTAAAAGTGGATTATGATTCACCTGCTGTTGAAGGTGTTCCAATTCAGGTTGCCTTACGACCAGAAAAAATTAAACTTTGTGATGAAATACCAAAAGAAGGCTACAATTTTGCAACCGGTGAAGTGGTTGAAATAGCCTATTTAGGTGATCTCTCTATTTATCACGTTAAATTGGAAAGTGGACAAATTATTATTGCTCAACTACAAAACGAACATCGCTATCGTAAAGGTATGCCAACTTGGGGCGATGTCATTAATCTCAGTTGGGAAATTGATAGTTGCGTTGTACTTACTGAATAAACACAAGAGGATATATTGATGCGATCCATTTATTGTGGTTTGTTTCTAAATGCATTGGTGTTACTCAATGTTTATTTACGTTTTGTAACGACAAATGCATTTGATAATTTGTTTTTAGATGCGTTATTTACCTCTATGGTATTAAGTCTACTATTATCTTGTTTAGGTGCATATTTGGTGCATTATAAACCCTCTAAATTCGCTTACCGTTTAATTATAGCAGGCAGTATTTTATATATACCTGCAGGGTTGGGTTTAGTTGCGATTTATTTTGCATTCAAAAAAATGCGTCAACAACGAGATGATTCTGACTTAATGACATTGTATGGGCGTCTATTAGTGATAGCGATTCCTTATTTATGGATGCTATTGTTATTTTTATTGCCGTTTTTGATTGTTTTTCGTATCAGTTTTTCGGAAGCTGCTATCGCGGTACCTCCTTATACTGATCTGTTGAGTTATGAAGATGGTTTACTTAATATTGTTTTAAATTTTGGTAATTATTTCAATTTATTTGAAGATACTATCTACATCGATTCTTATTTACAATCATTAAAAGTCGCAGCTATCTCAACACTGTTATGCATTTTAATTGGTTATCCGTTAGCTTGGGCTATATCACAGTGTAAACCATCGAGTCGAAATATTTTATTATTGTTGATTATTTTGCCTTCTTGGACTTCATTTTTAATTCGTGTTTATGCTTGGATTGGTATTTTAAATCCTAATGGACTTTTAAATAATTTCTTAATGTGGTTGGGGGTTATTGATCAACCTTTAATAATTATGAAAACCTATTTAGCGGTTTACATTGGTATTGTCTATTCTTATCTACCATTTGTTGTATTGCCAATTTATACCTCGTTAAGCAAAGTCGATAACACGCTTATTGAAGCAGCTTTAGATTTAGGTTGTAAGCCAATTAAAACTTTCTTTAACATTATTGTGCCTTTAACTAAAAACGGAGTTATTGCTGGGGGAATGTTGGTCTTTATTCCTGCGGTAGGGGAATATGTAATACCTGAACTGTTAGGCCCATCAGATAGTTTAATGATTGGTACACAACTATGGGCTGAATTCTTTAATAATCATGATTGGCCAGCTGCTTCTGCTGTTGCAACCGTGATGTTATTGATATTAATCGTGCCTATTTACTACTTTAATAAATTTCAGAACCGACAAATGGGAGGTAAATAAATGAACAATTTACCATTAATTATGCGATCTGCATTGATTGTTTTTATCTCCTCATTATTAGGTTCATTAGTGCTGTCGATTTTAATTTCGGCATCAGGATTTGCTTTATTGGGCAGTATTAACTTATATGTGGGATGTTTGGTCTTTAGCCTTATTTTGACTGGTCTTGTAACAATATCGCTATTAGTTCGATGTTTAAAAGGATTAATTATTTTATTGTGTTTATCCTTTTTATATATCCCTATGATTATTTTAATCATTTATTCGTTCAATAGTTCAAGACTTGTTACAGTTTGGGCTGAATTTTCGACCAAATGGTATTTTGAATTGGTTCATAATCAAGCGTTACTTAAAGCGGTAGGATTAAGCTTGAGTATTGCTGCTGGGGCTGCTTCGTTGGCAATCGTACTTGGTACTTTAGCTGCTTTTGCAATTATTCGTTTTAAACGATTCCGTGGCTCTAATTTATTCTCTTTTATGACAACCGCACCGCTTGTTATGCCTGATGTAATAACAGGTCTAGCATTATTATTACTGTTTGTTGGAATGGGGCAAGTGCTTGGTTGGCCTAAGGAACGAGGAGCAATGACCATTTGGATGGCTCATGCAACGTTTTGTACTGCCTATGTGACCGTTGTTATTAGTGCTAGATTACGAGAGTTGGATAAGTCAATTGAAGAAGCTGCATTAGATTTGGGCGCAAATCCATTAAAGGTATTTTTCATTATCACCTTACCTATGATTGCCCCGGCTCTTGTTTCTGGTTGGTTATTGGCATTTACCTTATCGCTTGATGATGTGGTTATCGCGAATTTTGTGACTGGACCAGGTGCAATGACGTTACCGAAACTTATATTTTCGAAAGTACGTTTAGGTGTCGATCCACAAGTTAATGCGTTAGCAACGATTATATTGTTAATTGTGGGTATTATTGGTTTCATTTCATGGCTTTGGATGCGACGTGCTGAAAAACGACATTTACGTGAAATTCGTATGAGCTAATTACCTTATTTATATCAAAGATTGCCGCATGATGCGGCAATTTTTTTAACTTTATAAAATATCCGTGTGTTTTTTCCTATTTTATATTATAGTGTTGGCGGTCAGTTCGCTGACAAAATTCTCAGGGCGGGGCGTAATTCCCCACCGGTGGTTATAGCCCACGAGCGCTTAATAAATTTCAATTTTATTGAGGACAAGCAGATTTGGTGAGATTCCAAAGCCGACAGTTAAAGTCTGGATGAAAGAGAGTGGCTTATCTTTTCTATATTTGCTTTATAGCAAAATCACTATGGTCAAGCACTTGCCCTGATTCTGGTATTTAATATATTTATAACTTAACTAATTTAACTTTGCTTTTGGCAATTATTTTATATGTAAACTTATCTCAATTAGTTACATGAAATATTAGTTCGGATTAGGTTTATTTTAATTAAGAATAAATATAATTAACTTAATAAAACAGGATAGGTATCTACCATGAATCAGTTTAATTTAAATGAATTTGGAACACCAATTGAGCGAGTAAAAAAAGCTATTGCTTCAATTAAGGCAGGATCTGGGGTATTAGTTTTAGATGATGAAGATCGCGAAAATGAAGGCGATATCATTTGGGCAGCAGAAACAATTACAACTCAACAAATGGCTCTAACTATTCGATATGGAAGTGGTATCGTTTGTTTATGTATGCCACAATCTTTTTGTGACAAATTAGAATTGCCTATGATGGTCACCAATAACACCAGTAAAAATCATACTGCTTTTACCATTACAATTGAAGCCGCAAAAGGCGTTACTACTGGAGTATCTGCATCGGATAGAGTGACGACTGTAAAAGCCGCCGTTGCTGATAATGCGAAACCCAGTGATTTAAACCATCCTGGACATGTATTTCCATTAGTGGCTAAAGAGGGAGGTGTTTTGAATCGCCGAGGGCATACTGAAGCATCAGTTGATTTGGTTTCATTAGCAGGTTTTAAACCAGCCGCTGTAATTTGTGAGTTAACTAATGATGATGGATCGATGGCAAGGGCACCACAAGTTGTCGAATTTGCCAAACAACATCATTTACCCGTTGTCACAATTGAAGATATCGTTGCTTATCGTAACACTTTTTCAGTCTAAACATATGGATGTAAACTGTCGAATTAACCATTCGGCAGTGGCATCATTTTATTAAGTTTATTATTGAATAAGTTAGATGTATTCATTAATTTGTTCCAGCAAGCTCTGATTGTTTAGGATAAACTATGCCACGTTTCACTCTTTTATATATAATAATGCTCTTGATCATAACAGGTTGCCAATCAATATCCATTTCTACAAATAACGTGGTCGTTCCTAATACTCGGACTGAAATATTTCATTCAACGGCAAATGGTGATTATAAAGTTACTATTTATACTCCTAATAAACCTACACCGAAAGGTGGTTGGCCAATTATTTATCTTCTTGATGGTGACAGTTATTTTTTAACAGCAAGTGACATTATTAAAAGCCAAGCTTGTGAGCGTTGCATTCTTCAAGAAGGTATAATTGTCGCAATTGACTATCTCAATCAAACACGTCGTGATTTTGATTTTTTACCTAAACCAGATCATTTTGTTTTTGAGACCTTACCGAATAATCAAATTAATTTATCTGGTAAATATGGTGGAGCAGATGCGTTTTATGATTTTTTAACAAAAGAACTTAAACCTGAAATGGAAAAACGCTATAAGATTAATTTAAAACAGCAAGCTATTTTTGGACATTCATACGGTGGATTATTTAATTTATATATTTTTTTAACAAAACCAGTGATTTTTAATACCTATGTGGTATCGAGTCCATCTATGTGGTTTAGCGATGGATATATGTTTAAAGTATTATCGAAATACTTATTAGATAATCAGCCACCACTCATCAATCCCGTCAATTTACTTATCTCTGTAGGGGGATCTGAACAATCTTTACTTCCTTTTGATCGCAAGTTACCCAAGGAAAAGCAGAATCTCTTATTAAAGCATCGGCAAAATCGTAAAATGGTGGATAATTCGAAACATCTATTTGATCAATTAAAACAAGCTAAGATTCATAACTTAAACTTAAGTTACAAAGTTTATCCGCAACAATCCCATAAAACAGCAGCGATTATAGCTTTACAAGATGGCATTCAAATAAATTTTAACATTCATTAACCAGTATTTGAGCAAATAGTTATTAATCAACTTGAATATATGATAGTTTGATTTATATTACTGACACTTGATAATGATAATCATTATTGAAGAATAATATTAGGGATAATATATGTGTTCAAAATATAAATCGACTTATTTTATTGCCACACTTGTTAGTCTTGCATGTCATAATGCTAATGCTGATATCAAAAATTCATTAACTCATAAGGCAAGTGATTCAGATGATGTGATGGTTGTGACAGCAGCAGAGCAAGCTAAACAAGCATTGGGTGTTTCGGTTATCAGCCAAAAAGATCTGAGCAAAATGCCGCCCAAAAACGATATTTCCGAAATTATTCGTACTATGCCAGGTGTCAGTTTGACGGGTAATTCAACAAGTGGTCAACGAGGTAATAATCGACAAATTGATATTCGAGGAATGGGACCTGAAAATACGCTTATTTTAGTTGATGGAAGACCAGTAAAAAGCCGTATGTCTGTTCGATATGGTTGGCGCGGTGAGCGAGACACAAGAGGCGATACGAATTGGATACCTGTAGATATTATTGAAAGAATTGACGTGCTTCGTGGTCCAGCAGCAGCTCGTTATGGAGATGGTGCAGCAGGAGGCGTAGTAAATATTATAACGAAACAACCCGCTAAAGAGTGGCATGGATCTTTAAATAGTTATATTAATGTACCATCTCACAGTGAGGAAGGTTCAACAAAAAGGACTAACTTTTTATTAACAGGTGGATTAACCGATAATCTAAGTATGCGTCTATACGGCAATATCAATAAAACCGATGCTGATGAGTGGGATATCAACAAAAAACATCAAATTAATCCGAATTCGGTCAGTGCAGGACGGGAAGGGGTGCGCAATAAAGATCTCAATGGTCTATTGCGGTGGGATATCACTGATAAACAATCAATTGAATTTGAAACGAGCATTAGCCGACAAGGAAATATTTATGCCGGAGATACACAGAATAATAATCCTAATCAATTGGTGAGTCGTTTTTATAATGATGAAACTAACAAAATGATTCGTCAAAATTATTCAATAACTCATCGAGCATATTGGGACAACGGCTTAAATACAATATCTTATATTCAATTGGAAAAAACACATAATACCCGTTTAAATGAAGGTTTAGCTGGTGGAACTGAAGGTCGATTTGATAATGATAGTTTTTCTACCATTAAATATAATAATGTTACTTTACATAATGAGACCAACTTCCCATTAACTATGGTGGTACCCCAAACTATGACTGTTGGTGGCGAGTATAATCATCAAAAAATGAAAGATCCAACCTCAAATAATCAATCCGTTGAAGAGGGAGGAAGCATATCTTGGATCAAAGATAAAATGCGCAGTGAAAACTCATCAGCTAATCTTTGGGGGATGTTTATCGAAGATAACATTGAACTGACACAAACTACCATGCTTACCCCTACATTACGATATAATCATCAAAGTAAATCAGGTGGTAACTGGAGTCCAAGTTTGAACTTATCCCAAGAATTGGGCGACTATTTCAGTTTAAAACTTGGTATTGCCAGAGCTTATAAAGCACCTAACTTATATCAAACTAACCCAAACTATCTTCTTTATAGTCGTGGGCAAGGTTGTCATAGTGCGGGTGGCAGTTGTTATTTAATTGGTAACAAAAATTTAAAAGCGGAAACAAGCGTCAATAAAGAAATTGGGCTTGAGTTTCATAATAATGAAGGATTAATTGCTGGCATAACTTATTTCCGTAATGATTATCATGATAAGATTGATTCTGGCACAAAAGTGGTGGGTCATGCGCAAGGTGGAAAAAATAAATTTGGCAATTCAAATATTTTTCAATGGCAAAATGTGCCCAAATCTGTTGTAGAGGGATTGGAAGGCAGCTTAACGATTCCCGTTACTTCAACAATCAAGTTTCGAAATAACCTAACTTGGATGTTGCAGTCAAAAAATAAAAAGACTGGCGATTATTTATCAATAATACCAAAATATACGTTGAATTCATCAATAGACTGGCAAACAACCGATAAATTGTCGTTGTTAACTACGGTCACTTTGTTTGGTAAACAAAAGCCGAAAAAATATGATTATCTTGGGAATAAAGCTACGGATAGTGCAACTCACCAACTTAGTCCTTATGCTATTTTAAATTTTAGTGGGCAATATCAATTTAATAAAAACGTTACGTTAACGGCTGGAATAGATAATGTGTTTAATAAGCGCTTATTCCGAGAGGGTAATTCCACAACCTTAAAAAATCCAGTAAATGGTATCGTAACCGTTAAGGGTGCAGGAGCTGCAACGTATAATGAACCAGGGCGGACATTTTTTGTAAGCACTAAACTTTCATTCTAGCTCAATCAATTAAATAAAATCGCCAAACTAACGATTAAATTGATTAAACTTGGCGATTATTTAGCTGCTTTAAGTTATTTATTGTTCTCATTATTCACTATAATTTTATCTGTAAAAGTGTGAAACATTGAATAATAACAGTTTTATTCTTGCTTTTTGTCTTTCTTCATTATAAAATATCTTATACATTTGATAAATAAGGATAAAATTTTTTAAGTTTTTAGAAACGATAGATATTTTAATATCATACTAATTTTAAAAATCTAATTAGCATTCAATTAAGTTGTTTCTTTGTAAATAATATTAAGTTCTTTTGGTGGCAAATGCTTTGTTTGCGAACCATCTATAGTTTTGTCGATGCTTATTGGCAAAATAGCAGAATCAGCATATCTAACATATAGATTGCATTAAAAATATAGATTTTAACAAAATAGATAGTAATAAAAACGGGGTAACTATGTTTAGCGCGAATAAAGAGTGGGCATTTGTGATACTGACCTGCTTTTTTGAACTGTGTTGGGTATTTGGTTTTACTACTGCCAGTCAGTGGTGGCATTGGGTTATTGTTATACTCATAATTATTGTTGATTTTACGTTTTTAACGAATGCATGCAAGACAATTCCTACAGGTACTGTGTATGCAATATTTTCTGGTGTCGGAGCGATTGGTTCACTCGTTATTGATATGGTCGTGTTTGGTAAAGAAATCAAACTTATTGAAATATTTTTCGTTGCATTAATAATTATTGGTGTTGTGCAACTTAAACGAGCAGATAGTTGATTAACTGAAATTTGGATTACAATATGGGATGGTTATTTATTTTAACGGCTGCAATTTTTGAAGTTATTGGCGCTATTGGCCTTAAGCTCTATTCGCAACAAAAAAGTGTGTTTCGGTTAACACTGTATTGGGGCGGTTTTTTTGTTTCGTTTACCTTATTTTATTTTTCACTTCAATATCTGGATTTAAGTATAGTTTATCCTGTATGGGTTGGGCTGGGTACATCGGGTGCTGTGTTGGCTAATATGTTTATTTTTAATGAACCAAAAAATCTTCCTCGCTTATTTGGACTTACTTTTATTATTATTGGTATTGTAGGATTACACGCTACAATGTAGTTTAAGAGATAATTAAAAGAATCAGATATAGCGTTAAAAAAGCGTTTTTTGTTTCGTTTATTTGATTTTCTAAATAAAAAAAGACCGGAGATGAACTCCGGTTAAGCAAAGTGTAAGCTAAAAGGATGTATGAATAAAAGAGAAAAACAGTGTACTAAATTTCGTTACCATGTTGTTTTAGGTAGCTAGCAACACCATTTGGGTTAGCCTGCATACCTTGTTTACCTTTAGTCCATTGAGCAGGACAAACTTCACCGTGTTCTTCATGGAATTGGAAAGCATCAACAATACGGATCATCTCGTCAATATTACGGCCAATTGGTAAATCATTGATCGTTTCATGACGTACAACACCTGATTTATCAATAAAGAATGATGCGCGAAGAGCAACACCAGCTTCAGGGTGTTCAACGCCGTAGGCTTGCATAATAGAGTGTTTTATATCTGCAACAATTGGGAATTTTACTTCACCAATACCGCCTTTATCTTGTGGAGTATTACGCCATGCATTATGTACATATTGTGAATCCATAGAAACCCCAATAATCTCAACGCCACGTTTTTTAAATTCTTCTAAACGATGATCGAAAGCGATGATTTCTGATGGACATACAAATGTAAAATCCATTGGCCAAAAGAATACAACAGCATATTTACCATTAATGTGTTTAGCTAAATTGAAATCTTCAACGATTTCACCTGAGCCTAACACTGCTGCTGATGTAAAATCCGGGGCTTTACGAGTGACTAAAGTCATGATGGTTCTCCTAACTATTTAATGCTTTTTAATATGCGGAACATTATAACAATTTAAACTTACACTCCAAGTTGTTATAAACAATTGATATCATAAGTTTAAACTATTAACTGATAAATTATCATTCGGTAGTATTTATTGATTTCTTCGGTTTACCTTTATTTTTAGTATCGCGATGGCGCAGTTTGACTTTTTTCTTTTTGTTATCTTCTTTTTTGGTAGCACTTTTCAATTTCGCTTTTTGTGAAGGTTTTTTCTTAGTTGCCGGTTTTGGCGCTTTCGTTTTTGGGCGTAACTCATCAATGGTTCGTAACTTTATTGGTTCTTTGATGTAACGCTCAATTTTTTGTAACAATTCATTGTCATGAGCTTCGACCAACATAATCGCGGTCCCTTTTTTCCCAGCACGGGCAGTACGACCGATACGATGCAAATAGACGTCGGCTGTTTTAGGTGCATCAAAATTAATAACATGGGTAATATCATCAATATCGATACCACGAGCTGCAACATCGGTTGCAACCAGTACATTAACGGTATGGTTGTTCATTCTTTTAATTGCTTCGTTACGTTTAGCTTGAACCATTTCACCTTCTAAATAACAGCTATGGATTCCGGCCTGATGTAATAAGCTAACCAATTCATGTACCCGTTCACGCTTGCGTACAAAAACGATCGTCTTTTTCAATTCTTCTTGCTTTAATAAATGAATGAGTAAGGCTACTTTATGCTCTAAATTGTCGGCACGATAATAGAATTGTAAAATCTTTTTACGTTCTTTGCGTGAAGGATCGGCGTTAATTTCAATAGGTTCATTTAATATGCGATTAGCAAAATTATGTAATCCTTCACCCTCTAGCGTTGCAGAAAAAAGTAGTGTTTGTTTGCGCCAGCGAGTTTCTGCTGATATGGTTTCGACATCTTGAGAGAATCCCATATCTAACATACGGTCTGCCTCATCTAAAATAAGCATTTCAACAGCTCGACAATCAAAATTTTCTTCTTTAATGTATTGCAATAACCGTCCAGTTGTCGCAATCACAATATCTTGATTTTTACTGAATACTTCAGCATGATTCATATAAGCAACGCCTCCGGTTATTGTGGCTATGCTTAAATGAGTGGATTGCGTTAATCGTTTAGCTTGCTCAGCTATTTGCATCGCTAGCTCTCGAGTAGGTGTTAAAACTAAAATACGAGGTGGTCCCGGTTTGCGACGTGGAAAATCCAATAAATGTTGCACAGCAGGAATTAAGAAAGCAAGTGTCTTACCCGTACCCGTTGGCGCTGAACCTAAAATATCTTTGCCATCTAATGCGACAGGTATCGTTTGAGTTTGGATTACTGTTGGCGTGTGGATGTTTTGTGTTTGTAGATTTTGAATTAAAATCTCATCTAATTCTAAATCTGAAAAAGTTTTTGCAGTCATATTGATCATTCTATCTTAAATTTTGAGACACATTATAACGGCAATCGTTATAACTACAATCAATAAAACGTAGTAAGTAACTGACATCAATATTCATTTCGTTCATTTTATAGTATATCAATTAAAATAATTAAATACTTTGTAAAAAAGTTTGAGGTTAAGCATACGTTTAAGTATAAAAGTTAAAGAATGATTGATTCATCAACTCTTATCAATGCTTGTAACGGAATCTTTATTTATATTACACTTTGCCTTTGTGTTAAGATATTAAACTAAATTTTACGATATTAGGTAAAATAAGGGATTAAAACTCAATATTTACTTAATAACTTAATATAATCTTGTTGTTATTTTATAATAGACAATATTTCTTTTAACCATTTACAAAATCACCCATTACTGAATATGACTGAAATTTTTTCGAACGATAAATATAATCTTCAACTTGAAAATAAAATAACCCATTTAAAAACAATTTTTAGTGATTTCTCACTTCCAGAATTGCAAGTTTATAGTTCTCCTATCAGTCATTACCGTATGCGGGCTGAGTTTAGAATATGGCATGATGGTGAAGATATCTATCATATTATGTATGATAAAAAAACGAAAAAACGCACACGAATTGATGATTTTCCGATTGCAACAAAATTGATTAATCAAGCAATGAAAGCTATTTTACCATTGCTTAAGCATAACCAATTATTACGTCATTTATTGTTTCAGATAGATTATTTTTCCACACTGAGTGGTCAATTACTTATTACGCTTTTGTATCATAAAAAGTTAGGTGATGATTGGATTGCTGAGGCAAATAGACTTAAGCAACAACTTGCCGAGCAGGGGATCGATGCTAATATCGTTGGGCGGGCGAGTAATCAAAAAATTGCGATTGATGTCGATTATGTTGATGAGGCCTTACCAGTATTGGATAAAACCTTTATTTATCGTCAAGTTGAAAATAGTTTTACTCAACCCAATGCCGCAGTCAATATCAAAATGCTTGAGTGGGCTATTGAAGTTACCAAAGGTTTGTCTGGTGATCTACTTGAATTTTATTGTGGCAACGGTAATTTTTCTATCGCTTTGGCTCAAAACTTTCGTAAGGTGTTAGCGACAGAAATAGCGAAAGCGTCTGTATATTCAGCACAATATAATATTGCCGTAAATGAGATTGATAATTTAATTATTGCCCGTCTATCCGCAGCTGAGTTTACCAGTGCTATAAAAAAAGAACGTGAATTTAATCGATTAAAGGATATCAATCTTGATGATTATCAGTGCCAAACTGTACTGGTTGATCCTCCTCGTGCCGGAATAGATAGTGATACAATTAATATTCTTAAAAGTTACAATACTATTATTTATATATCCTGCAATCCTCTTTCTTTACGGGATAATTTACAGCAATTGATAGAAACTCATAATATCAAGCATTTTGCTATGTTTGACCAGTTTCCTTATACCGATCATATTGAAAGTGGTGTTGTATTGCATAAAAAATAGATATATTCATATCCAAGGATGGTTAATTTTGTTAGAATAATTAGGCTAAATACTAAAATAATTAGTACTTGTTTGGCTAATGACTACTGTCAACATTGCTTTTGATAAAAAAAAACCCTAGGTAAACTAGGGCTGCATTAAATTGCAAGGAATGGATGAAAGGAAATAAAACAATGAAACAATAATGTCTAGCCTCATGAATCATTGTGTGAGTACTATAACAAAGCTAAACAAACGAATTAATGACCAAATTATTACAATATAGTCATTAAAATGTCATGATACCATTTGGTTTTTTCATATATCCTACTACGGCAGTAAACATTTTCCATAATCATATAAAATAACAAAGGAAATACTCAAAATGAAATTGTTAGTTGTTGAAGATGAACATAAAACAGGTGAGTATCTTCGTCAGGGTTTAGTTGAATCAGGTTTTATTGTTGATTTAACCGATAATGGTTTAGATGGCTATCATAGAGCCATGACAGAAGATTATGATTTAATTATTCTGGATGTAATGTTGCCAGATATCGTTGGCTGGAAAATAGTCCAATCTTTGCGTGAAGCAGGAAAAGACACGCAAATTATGTTACTCACTGCGATGGGCAGTGTAGAGGATAAAGTTAAAGGACTAAATTTAGGTGCGGATGATTATTTAGTTAAGCCGTTTTCTTTTGCTGAATTACTGGCAAGAGTCAAATCTTTACTTAGGCGCAATGTTCCACAAGTCAATAATTATCAATTAAGTATTGCTGATTTGGTAATGGATTTACCTAAAAGAACAGTAACGCGAGCAGATAAAAGAATTGATTTAACCAATAAAGAATTTCTGTTATTAGAATATTTTTTACGTTATCCAGGTGAAGTTCTACCGAGGTCACTGATTGCATCCCAAGTTTGGGATATGAATTTTGATAGTGATACCAATGTTATTGATGTGGCGATTAGGCGATTGCGCAATAAAATTGATGCAGGATTTGAACCTAAATTAATTCATACTGTGCGTGGAATGGGATATAAATTGGATGTAATGGATGAAGCGGACTAAAGTTATTTCTTTTCGTTTACCACTAATTGTTTGCCTACTAACTTGTGGGCTCCTTTATTGTTTTAGTTATCTTATCGAAAGTTCTTTTGAAAAATTTTCCATCCAGCAAAATGTATCCGAATTAAATTCAGTTATCTCATCAATAGAACGTGAACTTATTTATTTTTCGCCTAATGATAATCGTGATGAGCTTTTTCAAAATCTATTATTGATATTAACCGGGCATCATCACTTGTTTGTTTATATCATTGATGAATCAGGTAAGGTACTTTATCGTACACGTGGGCCTAACTTGGCTGTTGCATTAAAACCCGCTAATTTAGAAAAAATTATAACTGAACACGGTACGACCATCTCCAATCTGAATAAATCATCTTATCGAATTGCTGCATCAAGAGTGATTGTTGAAAATGACAAACATTACACCACTATTGTGGCTGTTGGCCGTGATTTACAGCTTGAATTTATCAGTCGATTAAGAAACGGTTTAGGATTGCTGATTGCCATTTCTTGTGTTTTAGCATTGATTGGTTCATTTATCTCAATTTATTATACTCAAAAACCGATTAATCGGCTCATTAAGAAGATAGAAAAAATCAATCTTAAACGTCTAAATTATCGAATACCAACTTCCTCAGTACCAACTAAATATATTAGTTTGGTGAGAGCGTTCAATAAAATGCTTAATCGTATGGAAGATGTTTTTCAGCGGCAACGTAATTTTACCGCTGATATTGCTCATGAAATGAGAACGCCCATTACTAATCTCACAACCCAAACACAAATTGTGTTAAATAATGCCCGATCCACTGAAGAGTATCGAGAGATTTTATACTCCAATTTAGAAGAGTATGAAAAAATGTCGCAAATGATCTCAGATATGCTTTTTTTAGCTCAAGCTGATAATCATCAATTAGTGCCAAATCTTATTGATATTGATTTGGTTAGTATGCTTACCATGATGTGTGACTATTTTGAACCGCTCACCGATGAGAAAAATATCACATTTAATTTAGAGGGTAACTGTTCACATATTCAAGGCGATAAACTGATGTTAGGTCGAGCGATAAGTAATATTTTATCCAATGCCATTCGTTATACTCCTCAAAATGAAGTAATTACCATTACTTTAAGTCAAACTTCAGTAAAAAGAGTCAAAATCATCATTGCCAATCCAGGTGAAAAAATTGATAGCCGGCATTTACCTCACCTTTTTGACCGTTTCTATCGAGTAGATGAATCACGTCATCGTAATGGTACTTCGGGTGCAGGAATAGGGTTGGCAATCGTAAAATCAATTATCCAAACCCATAAAGGAACGATTTTTGTTGAGTCTGATGATAGATCTACCCGTTTTATTATCAATCTACCAACCGCTATTTCACCTCATAATCACTAATCAACAAATTAGCTGCTGCATAGGCAGCTTTATCTTTTAGTTCTTGAGGAACTTGCTCGCAATCGACTACTTCATTTAGAACCAGCATTACGGCTCCTAGGGCATCTTCAATGTAACCTAGTTCATTACTTCCAATTTGGGCATACTTTTCACGAATGAGTTCACAATATTTATTCATTAAACGGCTTCCTGTTATTTTTCGCAATTATGATTTGTTGTTATAAAAATTGAGCCAATTGTTGGTATACTTGCTCGGCTTGAATAGTGCGCATGCTTTTTTCAGGCGAAATTATACTAAATTGATTTTTGCCATAACCACCAATTAATTTTGGGTCGGTTTCACCAAATAGAGTAATATTTGGGCGATCTAATGCAGCGGTTAAATGGCTTAATCCTGTATCAACTGAAACTACTGCTTTTGCTCCAGCAATAATGGTTGCAACATCAGACAGTGATAGTTTAGGTAATACTTCGACATGCTTAAAACCTTGTGCAAGGCGAATCGCTCTTTGCTGTTCGTGCTCGGCTCCCCAAGGTAATTTTATTTTTAATCCAGTTGCTTCGGTTAATTTAATTAATTTTCTCCATGCTTCTTCCGTCCAGTGTTTTTCATCTCGAGTTGTAGCATGTAAAAAAACAAGATACTGTTGATTATCACTAGGTAGAGACGATAGAAAATGGCGGGCAATAGCATAATCCCCCATTGAATCTGGTAGTGGGTATTGTAAGCTTTGAGCAAACAACATTCTAACTCGTTCAATGGCATGCATTTGCTTGGGAATAGCATGTTTTACATCATAAAACCAACTGGCAATAGGCTCTTTAATACTTTGACGATCCAAACCATGCTTTATGCCGCGCGCTTTACGAGTTATAAGAAATGCGCTTTTAATAAGTCCTTGCGCGTCAATAATACAATCATATTCTTGCTGCCTAAGGGTTTGGATAAACGCATGACGTTCTTGGCGAGTATTTTTTGCAAACCAACTTTTGCGCCAACGTCTTATAGCAACAGGTATTACATTATTTACAGCATAGTGCCAACTAGGTATTTGAGCAAAATTTTCTTCAACTACCCAATCAAAAGTAATATCAGATATATTATTTGCTGCATCGGTCAATGCTGGTAGGGTATGCAGCACATCACCCATTGAGGAAGTTTTAACGACTAAGACACGCATTATCCATTACTCTTTTTACTACGCATGATAAGATTCATCAAAGTTTCAAATACATTATCTGGTTTAATATCAATCAAGCTTTGATGATAACCTTGTTCAGCATCACCTTTACGAACACGATGATAACCAGTGATTAAACGGATAACTTCTGCTTTATCCGATAATGGAGGGGTAAACTCTGGGCTACTTGGACCATATAATGCAACTAATGGTCTATCTAATGCAGCAGCAACATGCATTAATCCTGAATCATTGGTCACAATGGCTTTACAAGCTGCGATTAAAGCAATAGCTTGTTCTAGCTTGGTTTGACCTGCTAAGTTGATGCATTTATCACTTTGCACCATTTTAGCAATAATCTGATCGCCAACTTCTCGATCTTTGGCTGAACCAAAGATTATAATTCTAGCATTTTGTTTAACCAGCATATCGGCAAGTGTAGCATAATGATAATCTGGCCAACGTTTAGCGGGTCCAAATTCTGCCCCAGGACAAAAGCCAATTAATGGTTCATCTTGTGGAATCGCAAAAGTGACTAATGCCTCATCAATTTCTTTTTGCTCAACACTCAGTTTTGGCCATAATAGTGGTTGTGGTAGATCTTTTGCAGAATGAATTTGATCTTTGGGATAAGCCAGCGCAACATAGCGCTCAACCATCAAAGGAAACGCAGCTTTATCAAGTGTGCGAATATCATTTAATAATCCGTAACGCAGTTCTCCTTTCCAGCCTGTTCGTTTAGGAATTTTGGCAAAAAATGGAATGAGTGCAGACTTAAATGAATTCGGTAAAACAATAGCTTGATCGTAATGATTAGCTCGTAATGATCTACCTATTTGACGACGTTTAGCGAAAGCAAACTCACCATGACCGATTGGCATTTCAAGCGCCTGATTGACTTCTGGCATTTTATTTAATAAAGCCCGACTCCAAGCCGGGGCCATAACATCAATTTCATTATGAGGATCAAGCTGCTTTAAAGTACGATATAGGCTTTGTGACATCATCATATCACCAACCCATGAAGGACCAATAATGAGTGTTTTCATCTTATCAATTCCTTTCTATTGTTCGTTAAGCCATTTCATATATTCAGTTGTACCTTCGGTTACAGTTTTAAATTCAATTGGGCATCCAGTTTCTCTAAATTTAGTGAGATCAGCTTGAGTAAAGCTTTGGTATCTTCCTTTAAGGTTATCAGGGAACGGAATATAATCTATTTCCCCTTTTCTATGATAATTGACGACAGCATCAGCTACGGTTTGGAATGATTCTGCTTGACCTGTACCACAATTGAAAATACCTGAAATTTTATTTTTCCAAAACCATAAATTTACATCAACAACGTCACTTACATAAATAAAATCGCGTTTGAAGTTATCACTACCGGTAAATAGTTTCGGTTTTTCACCTTTGTTAATTTGTTCATTTAAATGAAATGCAACACTTGCCATACTACCTTTATGTGATTCACGTGGTCCATAGACGTTAAAATAACGGAATCCACAAACTTGTGACTTAGCTTTAGGTAATACTTGTCTAACATATTGGTCAAACAGAAATTTAGAATAACCATAAACATTCAGCGGTTTTTCATAAGCGCGATCTTCGATGAAATTATCACTGCGTCCACCATAAGTAGCAGCCGAAGATGCATATAAAAATGGAATATCAAGATCTAAACAGCAATCTAACAAGTCTTTTGAATATTGATAGTTGTTTTCCATCATAAATTTGCCATCCCATTCGGTGGTCGATGAGCAAGCTCCTTGATGAAAAATAACATCAATATCCATATCTTCACCTGCTACAACTAATGAGATAAATTCGTCTTTATCCATATAGTCAGCGATATCTAAATCAACTAAATTACTAAATTTAGTACCGTCGGTTAAATCATCCACCACTAAAATATTTTTGTGTCCTTGGTCATTTAACCCCTTAACAATATTACTACCAATAAATCCAGCACCGCCAGTTACTACGATCATATCAAATTCCTTAACCAATAAAATGAATCCACTTATAATACCGATTTATGACAAATTTTTCGAGTGATGATTTATTTTCAAGGCTGGTGCGCATTGAAAATTCATAACATCATATCATCATTACTTGCATATCCATTGGGTTGATAGTTGACAAAATACGAATAAGATCAGTTAATTAATTGTTATTTGATCTGACAATGATTCTGTCATGTCAGGTATATTACTTAAATTAACATCGTTAGATAGATACAATATTTAGAATAAACAAGTTATAACCTATGAAATAGATTATAACTCTTTTGATATTGTTAATCGTTTATCAATTAATTCTTTTTCGCTGTGACTAAAATATATCTTGCTAAATTAAGATAAGGTTCAGTACGACAGTATTGTTTTTCAAGCTCTAATAGCTGTTCAAAGTGCGTTTCAGCCTTGGATTTATTCGCTAAATAGTCGTGGAAAATACGAATGCCTATTTTTTGTAAAATATTAAAATCTAACTGGGTCAGCCAATAATAGACATCTTTAGGCTCTCTTGGAAAATCAGGGGAGAGTGTCTTTTTTTTACGTTTTGCAAGGCCAGCTTGTGTATAACCAAAATTACCCAAGGTGACTGTTTTAAATAGCAGTCCATGGTAGTTATAAAACATCAAAGATAAATAGCCATTTACCTTTAAATGTTTTTTTAATGATTGAATTAATTCAATCGGCTCTGCAACCCATTCTAAAACGGCATGACAAATAACGATATCAAACTGTTCATCAAGTAAAGTATGAAGTTGCTGTATTGAGCAGCAAAGACAATTGATTTCGATATTTTCCTCGCTCGCTTTTTGTTTTGCTAGTTCAAGCATTTGTTGCGAAATATCACAAATGGTAACATGGTGGCCGAGTTTAGCTAGTCTACAGGCGATTTGACCTTGTCCACCACCAGCATCAAGGATATTTAGGGGTTTATTTGCAGGATAGTTAGCTAAAATATTCTCAAGTTCTTGCCAAACTACCGCTTCACGAATTCGACCTTTAGTTGTACCATAAATATTTTGTGCAAATTTGCCACTGATATCATCAAAATTGCGATCTTGTTTACTCATAAATTACTTTTGATTGTTAAGTTGTTGTACTTCAGCATTGATTTCCGCTATTTTGTTAGACATTTGTGCATAGCACTGTTCCATTAATGCTTTGGCATCTTCTTTGCGAAGGTTTTTAGTTTCAATTGGATCGAGCATTTCAACAATCATATGCCCATTATTGATACGATTTAACTTAATATTAGTCGTCTCTGATACACAAATTGGTACAATGGGTACACCGGCTGCTATTGCTGCTTTAAATGCACCCATTTTAAAAGGTAACAGTCCTCGACCGCGGCTACGTGTACCTTCAGGAAACATCCAAATAGAAATACCACGATTTTGAATTTCTCTAACCACTTGTTCAATGGTATCGCGTGCTTTTGATTTATTGTTGCGGTCAATGAGTATATTACCTGTAAGGTAATAAAGTTGCCCAAAAAATGGGATCCAAGCCAAACTTTTTTTACCAACGGTGACAGTTTTCGGTTGTACAATATCAGCAGCAACCACCAAATCGAAATTATTCTGGTGATTAGCAATATAAACACAGCTTCCCATATTACTAATTTTAGAATAGGGGCGTGTAGTGACTTTAACGCCAAATACCGGTTGGAACAACAAACTAAATAAATGGGCGAATCTTGCTACATTTTTGGGGTTTCTTGGATTAAATAAACAAAAAATCACGCCAAAAACACAAAGAATAATTCCTGTGATGACGACAAAAATTAAGCGAAAAATAAAAACCATAATTTACCTCATAAGTTAACTTGGCGTATTATATACGTAATCAACGTTAATATACAGTTTGTAAAAATCACGCGTCTATAGGATGTTTATGCTTAAATCAACGATTACTTGGGACGAAAATCAAACCCCAATTTCAACTTATTTTAATGATGTGTATTTTAATACGGAAGGAGCAATTGACGAAACCCGTTACGTGTTTATTGAAAGTAATGATTTATATCAACGTTTTTTACAGCATGAGCAAGAGACATTTATAGTTGGCGAAACCGGTTTTGGTTCAGGTCTCAGTTTTTTAATTTTATGGCAAACATTTTTACATTTTAGAGATCAACATCCAAATCATGTTCTTAAAAAAATTAAATTCTTTAGTGTTGAAAAATTTCCATTATCATCAGATGAATTAAAGCAAATTCATCATAATGTATTAACCAAAGATAAAGATTTACAAAACTTAGCATCGCAACTGCAGACCAATTTCAGTGAAATTCAAAGCATTTACCATTTCGATAATGTCTCGTTGTCCATTTTTTATGATGATGTTAGTTATTTCCCCGATTTTCTAAGAAAACAAAATATATTGATTAATGCTTGGTTTTTTGACGGATTTTCGCCAGCTAAAAACCCTGATATGTGGTCAGAATCATTATTTAAAAAATGTTATACATTAACGGCACGTAAGGGTACATTTGCAACTTTTACTGCTGCAGGGTTTGTACGTCGTAACCTGCTTAATGCTGGGTTTAATGTATTTAAACATAAAGGATTTGGTATAAAGCGTGAAATGTTAATCGGCAATAAGACTGAATAATCTTGTTTCTTCCACAAAACATAAAATGGAGTGAAAAATCTCAATTAGAAAGTATGATTCTTGAATCGGAACATTGTAGTTAAGCTAAAGATGTTCATCGTAATCAGAGAATGGGGTACATCCCTTTTCAAGAAAAATTTATGAATACTTAAAAATTTAAACCCCATTCTAAAATGGGGTTTAACTAATTATGAATGTTAAAAGTTAGCTTTTAGGGCTATTTTAATTAAGATAAAAAACTAATCAATCTAACCTTTGCCTTATTTTTTAACATTTAGATGCATTATTTTCAAATCCATCCATATCCATAAATTTTATCGTTTACATTAACTTTGATTAGTAAATTTAAAACTCAAATTGATAAATTACATCTAGTGCTTGAGCTAAACCTGAAGTCGCTTCTAAATAGAGACTTGGCATAAGTCTATAGCGTAATGTAAAAGTTGCCAAAGAATCGAAAATACCGACTCCATATTTAAGTTGTAGATGCGGTAAAATATAGCCACTCACGACCACTTTTGAACTGTCACCAGCACCTTGAGTATCTAAAGTAAGGTTTTTTATCCCAAACATATTACCGATATCACCAATGTATTTCCCTGTTTTGGAAGTACCAATTCCGACTAATAATGCTGTCATCATGTCGTTTTCACTCTGATCTGAGTTATCAAGACCTTGTCCACGGATTAGGTAAGATAATGCTTCTTGCTGCGACATTGCAGGGTCTGAGAAGATGTCTATTTTTGGATCTTCCGATGAGCCAGTTACCCGAATTCCTGCGGTAATATTACTTTTATCCATTGAATCTGGATTACGTATTGCTTCAACATCAAGTATAGCGCGATCGCTTGGTCCGGAAAAAGTAATCACTCCTTTGCGAATAACTAAGTCTTGACCATACGCATTAAACCGTCCACTAGGAATTAATACTTCACCATGCAGATCTAAACCTTTATTCGTCTGAGTGGCAACTAAATGTCCTTTTAGTTTAGCTTTTAAACCAAATGCATCAACAGAAACATCATTCCCAATATTAATTTCAAGATGACTATTGATTTTCATACCAAATTTTTGTGGTTCTATTTGATTTCCATTTCTATCAAGCATCACTTCATCAGGTGAAACATCGACACTTGATTCTGGCAGTGAATCAACAGTAATCTTACCTTTAGGTATGTTAACTTTTCCTAATAGAGTTAACTCATCTTGAGTTGCGTTAATTTTGATATCAGGGACAATGCTCATTACAATCATTGGTGGAACCGATACCTGCATTGCTGCACCATTGACCGTTAAATTAGCCTGCCATTTATCTAAATTTTGCCAGCTTGCATTACCGTTAATATCAACATTACCTGATTGAGTCGTTAGAATCCCATGTAAGGTTGAAGATTTACCATTCAATTTTATATCAAGCGTTGCTGATTTAATGTCGATAGGTAATTGATTAGTTTTTATTTCACTTTGTTTAAGATTGATATTGCCCGTTAGATAAGGATCCATTAATGAACCGGAAAATTTAACCGCTCCATTAATAGCGCCTTTAGTATATTCATTTTTATCTAACAGTGGGTTAAGGATTGCCAAAGCCAAATTATCGATTATTAACTGACCACTTAATTTTTTCTGATTGTTTGGATCAGTAATAAGTAGATCTCCATTAATTTTTCCTAACTCTTTTAGACTAAAATGCCAATCTAATTTAGCCTGTTGTTCATTAAATTCTACATTAATATTAAATAAATCAAATGGAATAGGTAAGGCTTGATTTACTATCATTTGCTGAACAAAAACTTTATTACTGGTTAGATTGGCTTTAATAGCAGGCGTTTTGCTGTTATTGCTAAATTTAATTTCTGCTTTACCGTTTATGCTACCTGCAAGTTTTGTCTCGCCATCATTAGGTATAGGTAGTCTAGCTAAATCAATATCTTTTAGGGTTATTGTGGATTGAGTATTCGGTATAGGTGATAATGGTTTTTCTAAGCAGATGCTTGAAGAGCTATTGTGCCAACAATGGGCTCCAATAGTAGGGATTTGTTGATTTAAATCATAAGTTAAAGTTAAAGGTTGAGTTAATGACCAATGGTTATTATTACCTAAATTTAATAGTGCATTAGATATATTGCCGCTCCATTTAGTATGGTCTTTATCAATTTTCCCCGTTAATGATGTTTTTAAAGATGCAGGATTACCGTCAAGATCAATACTTAAAGTATGCTTACTTTCATTACCAACAAGATCAATGTCTGCTTTTTTAATTATTTGGTTGGAAATCTCAATATTCTGTCCAATGAGTTTTAGTTGTAAGTTTAATTGGTCTTGATAATGCATTTTACCGGATAAATTTGCTTTAGATATTGAGATATTTGGCATCTTTAAAGCATCTACAGTTAAATTTGTATCAATAATAGGATTTGATTTCGTTCCTGCCATTTTGATGTTACCAAAAATTGATCCTTGCATTTCATCGACCAATAATGCTAAAGATGCTAGATTAAGCTTTGCATTCAAATTTCCTTTTTCCGTTGAACCATCTACATTTATTCGGTTTTTATCCCAGATTATTGCTAGATCATTAGCGGATAAATTACGTTTAGAATCAACTTGTAAATTACCGTTAGCCGAAAAATCAGCGTGTTTGATTTTACCTATTAAATCTAAATCGGTAACATTCAATTGCCAAGTTTCACCGGCTAATTTACCCGTTGTATTGAGTTGACCATTTAATTTTATAGGGTATTCAGGTATCTCTTTTGTTAGGTCAACTTGATTAAGTTTCACATTGGTATTCCATTGCAGTGAATTTTGCCAATTCACATTTCCTGATGCAGCAATCTCACCTTGGGGTAACTTGATGATTCCACGTTTAAAGGTTGCTCCTTGGTTGGTACCGTTACCAGCAATGTCAAATATTGTTGCTGGTAAATTTTCACCTGTTACAGACCCTTTGGTTGATAAATTATATTGTTCTACATTGCCATCAATAGCGAGATCAAAATCATTAAGTTGATATTGAGCTACGCCCTCAAGAGGCCATTGAATATGTTTACCATTTAATTTGGCCATAACAGGTAAATATTTTTCGATAAAATTGATATGACCATCGATATTAAGTTTATTTAACCCTGTAACAGATGTATGAGTTGTTAATTTACCTAATAATTTACCAGAAAATTGTCCCTCTAAATGGTTTTCTTTTGTATCAGCTTTAATAAATGCAACGAGTGGCCAATCATCACCAAGTGTGATCTCACCATTAACTGATGCATGTCCATTTAGATAAGGCGTCTGTATATTGGTATCAACTTGTTTTACCATAATATGATTATTTATCATATCCGTTTCAATGGTAACTTGATTAAATCGAAAATCTTCCCCTCCGATATGTAATAACCAATTATTTCCGCTTAGATTACTCACATTGATATCTAATGGAATACTTACTTGAGGTAAAGAATTAATCAGTGGTTCATTAAATAATTGATTAATCTGTTCATTAATAGGTAAATTATTTTCTGTTTTTTGTCCTTGAGGTGATGTGTTATCAGGAAAAATTGCACTTAAATCCATGGCAACAGCCGGGTATACGTAAATTTTTTCATTAACCCATATCGCTTTACCAGTAAAACTTGACATACCGAATTGCATATCATCAACGTTCACTTTGACCTTGTTAAGCTGTGTAGCATTTAATTCAATCGGTAATGGTGTTTTAATAATAAAACGTTCTTCATCTTCTGTTGTATCTGCTTTAGTATCATCTTCTGAAGATTCGAATTGTTTGGTATCAATCTGAACGTTTACTCCATCTGCATCAAAGTTTTTCAGACAGATCTTGGTCTGTATTAAACATGAACCAGATAACTCTAGAGAAGCATCTTCAACGCTTACATGGACTCCAGTTAAATCTAATGAAAGTCCTTGTATATGTAAATTATGAAACGATCCTTCAACTTGTTGAATTTTCAGTTCTGGCAGATATTTATTTAATGCAAACATGGTGAGTTTTACACCTAAACTGGTATAAATCACCATAATGATAAATGTAATTAGAAAGATGAACATAGACAGTATGACAATACAGCGCTTTTTCCATTTTCCTTTTGATTTTGAATTTTCAGCAATTGCGTCATGATTAGCATTTTCAGACATTTTATAATTCGCTTCCTAAACCAATATATAGGTGAACAGAGCCTTTATCTTTTTTGTTTAAAGGGGTTGCTAGATCTAATTTTATTGGGCCAACAGGGGATGACCATCTAATTCCAAATCCACTACCAGTATAAAATTTAGCTTTATCAACTTTATCTATGGCTTCGCCACTATCAACAAATACTGCTCCCCACCATGGGCCAGATAAATTATATTGATATTCAGCCGAACCCGTGATGAGTTTAGAAGCACCTTTAAGTTTCCCTTTTTTATCCTCTGGCGAAATTGATTGGTAACTGTAACCACGAATACTTCGGTCACCACCAGCAAAGAATCTGAAAGAAGGCGGTACTTTATCAAAATTACTCGCTTGAATTATCCCAAAATTCCCCCTAACAATAAATCGATGAGATTCTTTTAATGAACGAATCCAAGTTTGTTGTGCTTGGAAACGAACTAAATTAATATCAGAACCTAATGATTCTGCTGCGGCTTCAACTGAATAACGTTGGGAATCGCCCCACATAGGTAATATATTATCGTCATTACGGATGCGTGAAAGACTAAGCGAGGGATAGTATAAGAATGTTTTATAACTTGAGTCCCCTTGGGTAAAATCATCCCGTAGCATATTTAGCCCCACTGCCGTTTGCCATCCCTCAAAGCGATCCCAATTGCGTAACGCTCCAAAAGTATAAGAACGAGAATAGGTGTCATTATTGTCGATTTTTTTATAACCACCTTGGATAGTGTAATATTGTTCTAAAGGTGATTGTTTTAGAGGTATTTTATAACTCATGGTTATCATTTGTTCAGGTGATGATAGAGATAAATTACTTTGAAAACTTTGCCCTCGACTATTAATCCAAGGTTTACTCCAGCCGATCTTACCATGTACGCCATTATCCGTTGAGTATCCTAACCCTAAGTCCATACTATTTCTTTTACGTGGTGAAGTTGTCACTTCAATAGGGAGAGTTTTATCCTCACTTAGATGAGGAAAGTCTGGCGTAACAAGAACAGAATTAAACCAATTAGTTGAATTAAGACGCCTGTTTAATACAGATAGCTGTTCAGCCGTATATTTTTCACCTTCTTTAAATGGTACTAGATTAGCCAAATAGTCTTTACGGATTTTTACATTTGGGAAACTAACTTTACCAAATTTGTAACGTTGGCCTGTATTAAAATCAATGTTCCAATAAGCTTGGTGTTCATAATTTGATACGGCTAACTGATGCTTAGGCATATTAGCATCAAAATATCCTTTTTCTAAAGATAAATTAAGTAATGATTTTTTAAATGATTCGTAACTACCATGATTTAAAATATCGCCTTTTTTAGGCAAGTCATGTTCAAGTAACTCATTAAAATCTTTATCTTGTTCACCTTCACCCGTAATATTTATGTTAAGTTGTTCAATTAATATTGGTTCGCCAGGTGAAATTTTAACAGTTAATACTTTAGGATCTTGTTCAAAATATTCAAAACTAGGAGAATAATATCCTAACGCTCGAAGGGCTTTTTGTGCTTCGCTTTCAAAATAACGTTTAAAATTGGGTGAATTATTGATTTTACTCTGTTCAATTAATGAAACTCGGGCATTTACATTATTAGCAAGTTCCCCCGATAACCCTTTAATTGATAACTGCATATCTGCATAACAATATGCTGTAGTTATCATTAAAACTAAACATAATGAACGGGAAAATCGTGACACAAACACCTCGATGATTTTTTGAAATTGTTTAGGAAGTTATTATGGGTTTGTTATTGTATGTAAATTTAACATATTTGCCGTTTCATCGTCTATGATATGCTTTGTAAAATAAAGTTAATTCTCATGAAATATCATGTTCGATAAGGGAACGTTATAATCCATTGTTTGAGATGTTTTACTATCATTGCTAAGTTATAATTAGATAATTCAAAAAAGATTGTCCAATTATTTTGTAACTCATAAGGGACATCAAGACAAAAATCTGGTTCAAGCTCACAACTAAGTGTAATTGAAATTGTTACTTTTTGATTTTTGTAAGAAATAAATGCAAGTGAAAAGCAAGGCTCAGTAAACCATAACTTAGCATTACTTGGTAATTGACCTTTTGATAGATCATTAAACCAATTGTATAGTGTGTGTAGATCAGCGATTTCTAAAGCAGGATCGGTTTTTTCAAACCGATTACCACTTTGTTGGACAATGACTTTTAGCAAACACCAATCATCTTTGCTGTCAGGGAACTCATAACCGACGATATCAAATTGTAAATTTACTGTATTTGTAATATCTGTTAACTCGATCATTTATTCTTGCTTGCATGTGTTTTAAATTTTAAAACGACCCCTTAATTAAGAGTCAAGTAATGTTACATGACCAATATAAGGTAAGTGACGATAGTGCTGAGCATAGTCAATACCATAACCAACTACAAACTCATCTGGAATAGAAAAGCCGATGTATTTCACTGGTACATTTACTTCTCGACGTGACGGTTTGTCAAGTAAAGTACAAATTTCAATGCTACGTGGGTGACGTAATTTTAAGATTGCCATCACTTTACTTAGTGTATTACCTGTATCAATAATATCTTCAACAATTAATACATCTTTATCGCGGATATCTTCATCCAAATCCTTTAAAATTTTGACATCACGATTACTAATAACCGCATTGCCATAACTTGATGCCGTCATAAAATCGACTTCATGACCAACGGTGATTGCTCGACTTAAATCGGCCATAAAAATAAATGAACCTCGTAAAAGTCCAACTAAAACTAGTTCGTTTTGACTATCTTTATAATCTTGACTAATTTGTAGACCTAACTCAATTACGCGTTTTTTGATATCTTCTTCGGATATCATCATTTCTAATGTGTGTTTTTTCATTAATTGTGCTCAAAATAACTTTTTAAATAAATCGAACTAGATTTTAGCAATTTTCCTGACTAAAAAGAATAAGCAGGCAATTTTTTATTAAACTATAAAAAAATACTTGCTTTTTTACTTAAACGTATAGTTAACCTCAAACTTCTTGGCAGCACTTTTTAAGTGCTTTTTTTTGTAAGCGCCTTTTTTTGAAAAATTCACTTAAAATATTACCACATTCATTTGCTAACACGCCTCCAGTTACTTCTGCATAGTGATTGATCCCCTGATGTGCAAGAATATCAATTAACGAACCTGCAGCTCCTGTTTTATAATCACTTGCACCATAGACAACACGTTTAACACGACTGTGAATAATGGCGCCTGCACACATGATGCAAGGCTCCAATGTGACATAAAGGGTAGTATTAATTAATCGATAATTTTTTAAATATTCACCTGCGTTTGCTAATGCTATCATTTCAGCATGAGCAGTGGGGTTATGTGTCAAAATTGATTGATTAAAACCTTCACCAATAATGTTATTATTTTCGTCAACAATAACCGCGCCAACAGGAATTTCCCCAATTTCTTCAGCTTTTTTAGCTAACATGAGTGCATGCTGCATCCAAACTTCATCTAACATCTTAGGAATTTATAAGCTATTTAAATTAAGGACATCACGCATGTCATACAAACCAATAGGTTGTTTTGCAAGCCACAATGCAGCACGCACTGCACCATTAGCAAAGGTCATCCTGCTAGAAGCTTTATGACTAATTTCAACTCGTTCACCAATATCTGCAAAGATGGCCGTGTGTTCGCCAACAATATCTCCAGCGCGAATGGTAGCAAAGCCGATAGCTCCTTTAGGACGTTCACCAGTATGTCCTTCACGACAATAAACCGCCCGATCTTTCAAATCACAATTCAGTGCATCAGCGATTGCTTCACCCATAGCTAAAGCGGTGCCTGATGGGGCATCGACTTTGTGTCGATGATGTGCTTCGATGATTTCGATATCACTATAATCGCCCATAATTTTAGTCGCTTTTTCAAGCAACTTAAGCACTAAGTTTACACCAACGCTAAAATTAGCCGCAAAAACAATGCTGATTTTTTTTGCAGCATCAGCAATTGCTTGTTTGCCTGCATCATCAAAACCAGTGGTGCCAATTATCATCATTTTTTTATTTTCGACACAAAAAGCTAAGTGATTCAATGTGCCTTCGGGTCGAGTAAAATCAATGAGTATGTCAAATTTATCTTTAGCTTGGTCGAGTTTGTCCGATACTTTAATGCCACAAACACCAATACCAGCAAGTTCGCCTGCATCAGAGCCAATAAGAGAGGAACCTTCACGTTCAAATGCTGCTCCTAATGTTACGCCATCGATTTGCGCAACAGACTGAATAAGTTGTCGTCCCATTTTGCCACCGGCACCAGCGATAGCGATACGAATAATGTTTGTAGACATATAACTTTCCTTACACTTTTGTCTATTGTCGTTAATTGGTGGCATTATAACGGAAATTAAATGACTTATACATATTGTTAAACTAAAATGAAATTACAGTTGGTAAATTATCTATAAAAAATCTTCGGGAATGGGTATGCGTTTTTCATGGTATTTTGGTTGGAATATTGTCGTTGCTGCGTCAATTTTAACATTGCTTTCGAGCGGACTTAGAATGAGCATGGGCGTATTTTTCCTTCCTATAGCTAACGATCTTGGTTTTAGCCGCAGTGTTCTTTCTGGTGTTATCGCTATTGGTATGCTTTTTTCTGGTATTGCTATGCCAATAGCTGGTTATTTGGTTGGTAAATATGGTACTCGCTTTGTGCTATTGCTTGGTACCCTGATAATTATACTTTCAACGATTTGGTCGGCGATGTCTCGTGATTATTGGAATTTTCTTTTTTCATTTGGCATTGCATTGTCATTTGGTACATCGTTTGTTGGCTCAGTCAGTTTTACACCTATTGTGACAAAGTGGTTTTACAAACATAGAGGATTAGCCTTATTTATCTTATCATCAGGAAGTATGGCTGGAATTGCGGTAATGCTACCAGTGTTTGCTTTTTTCATTCCTATATATGGTTGGCAAACTACTTTAGTTGGGTTTTCTATTCTTTTTATGATTATAGCCGTGCCAGTTGCACTTATTATAATGAAAGATCATCACAAAGATATCATTGAGTTTAATCAAGATACTGCACGAGAACCACAATCGAGTATAAAACTTAGCGAAGTATTAAAAACTATACCATTTTGGCAACTTAGTTTTGGTCTTTTTACTTGTGGTTTTAGTATGAATTTATTAGGAACACATGGTGTTCCAATGCTCATTGACCATGGATTTAATGAAATGGTGAGTTCTAATGCAATTGGAATGATTGGTTTTGTCGCCATTTTTAGTACATTAGCACTTGGGTATCTTTCTGATATTGTCCAAAGAAAAAATATTTTAGTGATGGTTTATTTAGTTAGAGGCATCGGTTTTATTGCTTTGGTTTTAGCATCAAATGAATGGCAACTATTTACTATTGCAGTGTTAGGAGGATTAGTTTGGGCTGGTGCTTTGTCCACTTCAGGGGCGATTACCGCAGATATTTATGGTGTAAAAATTGTAGGATTACTTTCTGGATTAACTTATTTAGGTCATCAAATCGGAGCTATGATTGGTTCATGGTTAGGCGGTTGGGCTTATGATAACCTACATACCCATCTTGTTGCTTTTGGTATAGCAAGTATTTTATTGTTTATCGCTGCATTTAGCTCTTATTTTTTACCAAAAACAAATCATAATTAAAATGTAAATGGACGCTTTCGCGTCCATTTTTACTTATAAAACTTTCAATAATTCAACATCAAAAATTAATGCACTATAAGGTGGGATTGATGCGCCAGCACCTTGTGCTCCATAAGCCAATTCTTGAGGAATATATAAACGCCATTTAGAACCTTCAGGCATAAGTTGTAAAGCTTCAACCCAACCAGGTATCACACCGTTAACAGGAAACTCAGCTGGTTGACCACGTTCAACAGAACTGTCAAATACAGTACCATCAATTAATTGACCGGTATAGTGAACTTGTACGCGATCAGTTGCTTTTGGTAGTGCTCCTTCACCAACAGTAATGATCTCATACTGTAAACCAGATTCGGTCGATTTAATGCCATCTTTTTTAAGATTTTCTGCAAGAAAATCTTTGCCTTCTTGCGCAATTTTTTCGGCCTGTTTAGCCTTTTCTTTGGTTGCTTGTTCATGTACGTGGCGTAATGCATCATGTAATTCTTGCAAAGGGAGTGCAGGTTGATTACCTGATAATACATCTTCCATTGCAAATTTTAATGCATTTAGATCTAAATTATTTAGACCTGAGTCTTTTAGTTGTTGCCCAATTTGTAATCCTATAGCATAACTTGCTTTTTGATCAATTGTATCTAATTTCATTTTTTACCTTTAATGGTTAATGGATAGAATTTATAAATAAGTTAATTAGTTTGTAGATAAGCAAATAAATGTCAAGCAGTAATTTACATTATCAATGCGTTATTACTGTTTTATTACACAATTGGGAAAGAATTTATTAATTTGGCTAGCACTCAGCTAAAATATCAGCGATAATAGGCGCCATTATATTCTCAAAATAGGTTAAGTGTAGATGCCGTTTCGTAAATTTACCTCGCTTGTAATTTTAACTAGTATTTTATTAACTGGTTGTTCAGTCGTTGATAATTGGGTGTATCGACCTGACATCAATCAAGGTAATTATGTGACACCAGAAGCAATTGATTTATTAAAAGTTGGTCAAACAAAAGATCAAGTTGTCTTTATCATGGGTGCACCGATGTTAACTTCTATTTTTGGTGATAACGTTTGGTATTATGTTTTTCGTCAACAACCACAACATGAAAGCATTAGTCAAAGAACGTATTCCATTTATTTTGATAAAATGGGTAGAGTGACAGATATTAAAGTTTCAGCATTGGAAAATTCAAAATCTTTAGAAGAAATGAATAAACAAGAAATATCAGATCCTATTAACGTACAATCGGATGATGAGACTAATCAATAATCATCTAACACTTTATTTTAGTCGCAATTTCGTCCATCTTTTCAGTAAAATAAAAAACCTCGTAATGTTGCGAGGTTTTTCTTTTTTATTGAGTTCAGTAAAACATAGAAAGATAAATTATAGTGCGGACAATCTGAACTTAATGATAGTGTTGAGCGAAAGAAGCTACAAATACAATTAAAATTATAATATATAGAATAAAAAATATAATTGAACAAATGAAAGTGATTAATTGAAATTTCCAATAACCATGTAAATTGGTGATGGCTTCAACAAAGTCATCCGCTTTTTGCAGATTCGCAGCCAGACTAAATGAATTTCCTGATTTAAACAGTTTTATCCCCCCCAAAATAACGGGAACACCGATAATTGCGGTGATAATACCTAAACAACTAATCGCACCACCTATAACAGCTATGACTCCAAAAATTTGTTGCATAATCGCAATAAATCGCATTTGTTTTCTTAATAATTCCGTAGAGTTAATTGAAATAATGTTTGTTTCATTGATATCCATGTTAATTCCCTTATACTATGAATCTTTGTTTTAAAAAAAAGACGGATAGAATAACACTTTTTCTTATAATGTCGAGGTAAGTTTGCAAAAAAAAATTGATTTAAATCATTTCTCTGTTGCGCCAATGCTGGATCTAACTGATAAACATTGTCGTTATTTTCATCGAATTCTAACCAAAAAAACGCTTTTGTATACCGAAATGGTAACAACTGGTGCAATACTATTTGGCAAAGGTGATTATTTAGCTTTCAACCAAGAAGAACAGCCAATTAGTTTACAATTAGGGGGTAGTGATCCTAAAGCACTTGCACAATGTGCAAAGTTGGCTCAACAACGTGGATATAACGAAATTAATTTAAATGTAGGCTGTCCATCCGATCGTGTACAAAATGGTATGTTTGGTGCTTGTTTAATGGGGAAAGCTGATTTAGTCGCAGATTGCATTGAGCAGATGCAAGATCAGGTTGATATACCCGTCACAGTCAAAACACGAATTGGAATTGATGATTTCGATAGTTATGATTTTTTGCGTGGATTTATCGATAAAGTAATGCCTTATACTAATACTTTCATTGTTCATGCTCGCAAAGCTTGGTTATCTGGTTTAAGTCCTAAAGAAAATCGTGAAGTACCTCCACTTAATTATGAGCGTGTTTATCAGCTTAAGCAAGATTACCCAGATTTAACTATTGCCATTAATGGTGGTATAAAAACAATAGACGACATCAAACAACATCTGTGTCATGTAGATGGTGTAATGGTTGGTCGAGAAGCATATCAAAATCCATTATTGCTAACCCATATTGATTCACAGATTTTTGGATCAGATTCACCAATCATCAAACCTAAAGCAGCTATCCGCGCACTCTATCCTTATATTGAACAACAATTAACCCAAGGTGCACAGCTAAACCATATCATGCGCCATACACTGGGAATTTTTACCGGTTGTAAAGGAGCAAGGCAGTGGCGTCGATATCTTAGCGAAAATGCTCATAAAAAAGGTGCAGGCATTGAGGTTGTAGAACAAGCTTTAGCCTTTATTCAATAAAATTTATTTCAAATTTGTTACAATTGCACGTGGCTAGCATATCGTTATATACTAGCCGCCAATTTTCTTAATGGTTTATACTCTGTGCGTTTAAATTCAAGTCAACAACAAGCCGTCGAATATGTCTCAGGTCCATGCCTTGTTTTAGCGGGTGCTGGCTCTGGCAAAACTCGGGTTATTATTAATAAAATTGCCTATTTAATTCGGGTTAAAGAATATTTGCCAAGACATATTGTTGCAGTTACTTTTACCAATAAAGCTGCGCGTGAAATGAAAGAACGTATAGCTCATTCAATTACTAAACAAGAGGCTAGGGGACTTAAAATTTCAACGTTCCATACTTTGGGACTTGATATTGTTAGGAAAGAATATAAACATTTGGGGATCAAATCCAATTTTTCATTATTTGATGACCATGATCAAACAGCATTACTAAAAGAATTAACCCAGCAATGGCTGGAAGGGGATAAAGATCTAATTAATCAACTTCGCGCTATGATATCAAACTGGAAAAATGATATTGTTGATTCAACCTTAGCTATGGCACGCGCACAAACCAATAAAGAAAAGCTTTTTGCGCATTGCTACCAACTATACGAAAAACAGTTGAAAGCGTGTAGCATTTTAGATTTTGATGATCTTATTTTATTGCCAACATTGTTGTTAAAAAATAATGAAGAAGTCCGCGAAAAATGGCAAAATCGAATCCGTTATTTGTTGGTAGACGAATACCAAGATACTAACACTAGCCAATATGAATTTATTAAATTACTGGTTGGCGATAGAGCTAAATTTACGGTAGTTGGAGATGATGATCAATCTATCTACTCTTGGCGTGGAGCCCGCCCACAAAATTTAGTATTACTTAATCAAGATTTTCCTAATTTAGAAGTCATCAAACTTGAACAAAATTACCGATCATCTGGTCGTATATTAAAAGTTGCTAATATTTTAATTGAAAATAATCCACACATTTTTGAAAAGAAACTCTTTTCAGAACTGGGTTATGGTGAAACATTAAAAATTATATCCGCAGATAACGAAGATTCTGAAGCTGAAAAAGTGGTAAACGACTTAATTGGACATCGTTTTGCTAACAATAGTCAATATGGCCAATATGCCATATTATATCGAGGTAATCATCAATCACGCTTAATTGAGAAAATGCTCATGCAATACCGCATCCCATATCGAATATCAGGGGGGACTTCATTTTTTGCGCGTATTGAAATTAAAGATCTTATGGCATATTTGCGTTTATTGACTAATCCTGATGACGATAATGCCTTTATCCGTATTATCAATACTCCAAAGCGGGAAATCGGTCCAGTAACCATTCAAAAACTGGGTGAGTGGGCAAATCATCGTGGCGTGAGCTTATATCAAGCAAGCCATGATATGGGCCTAACGGAACTACTTTCAAGCAAACGTATGGAAACGTTGCATACTTTCATTCATTGGTTTGATTCATTAATTGAAAAATCACACACTGAGCCAATGGACGCTATTCATGAACTATTACATGGTATTCATTACGAAAGTTGGATCTATGAAACGTCAGCATCACCAACAGCTGGTCAGATGCGAATGCGTAACGTTGAACAGCTAATTAGTTGGTTAAATGACATGTTACAAGGCGATGATATTGATGAAAGTATGACCTTAGAACAAGCTGTAGCAAGATTTACTCTTCGTGATATGTTAGAGCGTAATGAAAACGAAGAAGATCTCGATCAAGTTCAGCTTATGACATTACATGCTTCAAAAGGTTTGGAATTTCCTTATGTTTATCTGATTGGCATGTCAGAAGGGCTATTACCTCATCAGACCAGTATCGATGAAGATAATATTGAAGAAGAGCGTCGTCTTGCATATGTAGGTATCACAAGAGCACAGCGTGAACTTACTTTCTCATTTAGTCGTCAACGTAAACAGTTTGGTGAAACAGTATATGTCGAACCAAGTCGATTCTTATTAGAATTACCTCAAGATGATTTAGATTGGCAAGATGTACCAAACCAACTATCACCAGAAAAGAAAATGCAACAAGGCCAAAGTCGGCTAGCTATGCTAAAGGCTCAAATAGCTAATGCCAAATAACTTATGTTATTGCTAAATATTATATTGGTAGAATTATTGAACAAAAAAATTAAAAATCTACCAATATTGCCAAGTTAAATTTCCAAATATTCAAACAAAGTTAATTTTAAATATCATCAATGATTTATACAAAGATCAATCGTTGATAGTAAATCATAATTTTCATTACATAATTTCAATGAATAATACGTGTTTTTACTTAGTAAAAGAAATTTCTTTTTAAAGTAGATTTTTGACATTAATTAAGCAAACTAAGTTAGTTGTGAATTTTATATTGGGTAATTTTGATTAAACTGAAATATAACTTAGAAACATTAAGATATAATTAAGTAGGTTTAATCAATGTGTTGATAAAAGTGAAATGGTGTCGTTTTCATGAAGTAATGTATAAATATAGGCTTTCAAAATCTGATAGTTTACACGTTTTATCTTTAGCTGTTTCGATAGTTTTTATAGTTAACACAATTACGGTATTATTTGTTGCTTGTCATGAAAATACCTTAAAGAATACCGTCGTTGTCACTCGTTTTCAGTTACTATCAATCGTGTTAACTTTTTAAATTTCTTTATGAGGAAAGGGATTAATCGTATTTAATCGGGGTTGGTCATCGTTGTAATGGCGTCCCCTACAGAAACCGAATGTATTGAATAACGCAATGATAAATAAAAATATTTAAAAATAAAATTAATGAGAATATAACATTGTGTATAACATGAAACGATATTGCCTTGATATACTCAACGCTTGATTAGTAATGAAAGATTAAAAGAAAACTTCTTTTTTGTAATTTTATGACACTAACAACACTAATAAAATTTATTGTTAATAATCAACAAATTAATCTTGTGTTATTATAGTGTTGTATGTTGTTAATGACATAGTAAAGTAAAATGATTATTTTTATATTTACTAATGAATCTATAAAATAATTCCTTTAAAATTGTCTAATACTTGTTTTTGTTCATCTGGTAGGTTGGTATCTATCTCGCCATATTCAAGTAAGTAGGTACCGAATGACATGAGGAAAGCAACAGCTGGGTCTATCTTGTTGGCTGCTTTCTTTTTATTGGGCTTGATGTTGGCATTTGCATCTGTTTCCATCACTACATTACCTATAGCCCAAGCCAAAACAGGATCGCCATTATGTTTAATCCGTTTACGACTAATAAATACCTCAGCAGTTTTTGATGTTGGGCTATAACGTACGTATGTTTGTGGGTACGGCTCAACGTCTAAGCCGATATTTTGTAACTGCGTTCTCAATTGTGTGGCGTTCCACACATCAAAGCCAATTAACTTAATATTAAATTGCTCACTGTCTTTTAAAATATCATCACGAATTTGGTCATAGTCGATACAATCGCCTTTAGTTACTCGAATCCAGCCTTGATTAACCCATTTACGGTAGACCTCTCTATTTTTGTTAGCCACGTTAGTAAGCTGATATTCAGGAATGTAATGCCGTGTTAATAATCTTACTTCGGTTTCAAACGGAAACGAATAACAGACGCTAGTAATATCACTAGTAGATGATAAATCTAATCCAGCATAGCAATCTAAACCTTTTAAATCATCTTCTGCATAATCAGCCTTACACGCAACCCAGCTACCAGTATTTACCCAAGGCGTAGCTCCATTACACCAAATATTGAAGCGTTTAGTGAGCATTTCGACCCACTGGGAGGGTATACCTCTGGCTTTCTTAATCGTGTCCTCTAAGGCGACCCTATCAACCGATATATCAAGGTTAGGATTAGCTTTGATCCATAAATTAGGGTTATCAATTTCACTTTCATCGTCCAATTCGTAAATAAGCACAAATTGCGATTCGTTAACTTCGTCACCTGCTAAAATCTGGCAACAATAATCATAATGCTGTTTACAGGCTGATATGGTATTACTGCCAGCGGTGGTGATAGCAAATAAAATGCCTTCTGGTCTTGCTCCCATTCCTAATTCAAGGGCTGAATAAACGCCATTATCAGGGTGTAAGTGATATTCATCTACAATTGATAAACTAGGATTAGTTCCCTCTATCGTTGAAGCTTTTGAGGCAAGTGGTCTTAATATACTATTACTTTTAGGATTAATGATTTTATGTTGTTGAATGGTGACTCTTTTCTTTATTGGCTTGCTAAGTATCGCCATTTGTCTAGCATCATCAAACACAATTCGAGCTTGATCACGGCTAACAGCTGCAGTATAGATATCTTGTTGACCTTTTTCCATGACTAAAAACCAGTTAGCAAGAATTGCTGCTGTAGTCGATTTTGCGTTCTTTCTCGGTACTTGCACATAAGCACTACGGTATTTGCGTAATCCTGTTTTAATGTGCTTAAATCCCAGCAGATTAGCAAATAAGAATTGCTGCCACGGCTCAAGCACAATAGGTTTAGCTCTTAAATGACCTTTAACGTGTGGACAGACTTTTGAAAATGAAACAAATTTAGTGACAATTTCACTATCAAAATAATAATTAGGATTATCCAAATCAATAAAATAGCGGTTTACTGCCTGTTTTAAGCGTTTACAAGCAGGAATATCACCATTTTTAACCGATAATGCGTAATTATGCCAATCGGTCAAGCTCATCTTCCTCATTCGCTTCAACTGGATTCTTACGACGACTTACAGGATCAAAGCCAAGCAATGAAGCCATTTTAATCATGATTTTTTCAGCTTCTGACTTTGCACTAAGTGCAGGATTGCGACTTTCAGTACCTTGTGAGTTAACAATTGAAAATCCACGCTTTGCAATATCTTCCATTGCTTTACGGTACATAGAATAATTAACACAAAACAATTCTAAATTAGTCCAATCGGCAGGCTGAATATCATCACGACTAGCTAACTGGTCCGCTCTAAGTTTCCATTGTTCCTTTGCCAATTTATCCAAATATTTAGGTGCTTTCATATTATTGTTTTCTCTCTACTTTCTAAAAAATCACTGTGCATAAAAATTTGAGGAGGGTGGTGGTCTTTTGCCTCTTTGAATTTCTTTGAACTAATCCCCCTACCTCTTGCTACCTCAAAATTGAGTTGGCAAACGTGACAAAACGCAATTTTAAGCTTTGCTTATTAATCAATATGTTAATCATGTTCCATAACCTCGCTTATCAATCTCTCTTGTCTTGTAGCTGTGACAGTATCGACATAATGGTTGATGATTATCTGCTCGCCAAAATAAAGGATCGCTTTGTCCATTCTTAACTGGCTTGATATGGTCTATCACTGTGGCTGGTACTAATAATCCTTTATCCTTACACATCGTGCATAATGGGTTATGTTTAAGATATTCAGATCGATATATTCGCCATCTATGGTTATATCCTCGTTGTGCTGCATTGCCTCTTAACTTATCGTACTGTTTGCCTTTCTCTGACCTATGAATATCACAAAGCCCTGATTTAACCCGATTGCGACAATTGGGATAAGTGCATCTTCTTAATGGCTGTGTTGGCATGGCTCACCTAATAGATAGCTGGGTCACGGTAGATGCTCCATAATGATGATATTGCTAATGGTACTTGATTTACTATGCTACTTGTGACCATTTCCCTATTTTCATAGAGGTGAGCAATATACATTAAACATCCAGCTTTGATTGCTGGAGTAAATTCCTGTACCTCAAATGATTTACCGATATGTTTTTGACAGGCTTCAAGAGCAGCATCTATATAGATTTGAAGTAGGCTATCTTCCAAAGTATCAGTGACATCAATACGGCAGTGTAACTTTACTTCTTGTAGAGTAATATTAGCCATCATTTAATCCTCCCTCACATAACAATTCTAAATAAGTTTGTTTAGCATCAGGCAATACAGCTTTTATATTTAGATATTGTGTGTAAGTGTTATGTAACTTAATTCGACAAGTAGTATCAATATTATTAAGATAACGAATATAAACTCTCATAGTAGTACTACTCATTTCTTGCTGTGATAGCATCAACTCTTTACCTGTCACCGCCTTAACCTCTGCCCATACAGTTGCTACATCTTTCCATCCTTTAATAATTTGACCAAATGGATCTCGGTAGCTCTCGAATTTCTGTAAGATAATGCGCTGTCTTAATCGCCCTATAATCATTCAGCATTATCCTTTTTAACTTCTACTGTTTGCTTCCACGCTTGGCTAAATTCTTCACCGCCCTCATAAGGTAATAAACCCTCTCTTAATCTTGCTTCATTAGGATTCATTACTCCTGATTTAATCGCTATGTTATAGCTGTTAAAGCGATCTATTGGACTGGTACGCATCAAGTCCGATGTATCAAACTCAATTAGATAACGGCTTTTATCATTGTTAATATCAATCATTAATGCGTCTTTTAATTGTTGTTCAAAATTGGTAAGCCATGGTCTAAGCGTTAAAGTTAAAAATGAACGTGTAGCTTCTGAAAAGTTACTATATGAACTATGGGAATATTCTTGTAGAAACATCGGGCTAATGTTAAATATTCGAGCTATGTCCTCAATAGTAAACCGTCTACTTTGCAGCCACTCGGCATCTTGATTGCTCATGCCTAACTGCTCGTATTTCATTCCTCCTTCAAGTATTGGTGTTTTACCTGCATTTTTTGCACCTTTGTAACGTTCTAATGCATTTAAGGCTTTTTTCCCTTTTGCATCATCCATCCATTCAGCCATAGAGACATAACCACTTGCCATTAGTCCGTTTTTCATGATAGATGAGCCATGGCGTTGCTGGGCAAGTCCTAATCCTATCGCTTCTCGACAAATAGTAACGGGAGAACGTCCGAGAAAACCGTCATCACTCGCATAACGCAAATGCAATATTTCATCTTGTAAGTAATTGGTAACATTGCCGTCCTCATCAACAATTGAGTAAGCATATTTGCCATTGCCAAGCCGTTTAGGTGTTACGGCATACGGTGGAAAACTTTCCAGCCCTTGCGGTCGCCCATCTTTTCCCCAATGAATAACCGCATAGGCATTACCACCCAATAAACAGTGGCGCATCATGGTTCTTTTGAACTGGTAAGGTGTTTGCTTTCTGTTTGGCATTTCGTTGAGTAAGTATTCGACGGGATGGTCTGAGATTCGTTCACGTTCACCTTTTTTATTAAGTTTGTAAAGATAGCAAGGCATTGAGGCAACTGCTTCACTAATAACTGTCACAGCATTCATAACCGCAGGTAATGCTTCTGCTGAATTAGGAGAAACATACTCACCTGAATTGGTATTAGGCAAGCCAAGATAAGAGATTAGCTCGTCTACAGTCATACTGCGCTGTTCTGGTTTTTTTCGATTAAATAGCCACATTTTTATAACTCCATCAGATCAAGCCATGCCTTGCTTAAATCAGGCTGAAATTTAGCTTTAGCTTCAAGCATTGAACGTTTGGCTATTTGTATATCACTTTCTTGATATGCCGGCATACTCGTGACCGTCACCTCGTAAATCTCGGCACTATTAACAGTTCTAAGGCATGGCTCTTGATTAAAATCCCATGATTCAGATGTGGCTATAAAACCAAATGACATACCACGAATATCACCACGATCCACGCTAACGAGCAAATCACGCCCTAGTTGAGTGTCTGGCGGTGTTAATTCAAATCTCAAGCCGATATCATCCTCTGCTAGAATTAAGGTGTTAGAGATAGTTCGACCTAATAGGGCTTTGTGGTCATGTTCAAATAAAGCGCGAATATCAGGATTGTTACTCAATGATTGGCTAAAGGCTTTCGGTGCGAACTGCTCATAAAATTCACCCCATATCAATTGTGAACGACTATTCCACTTCACCACATAACCGACCAGCTTAGTATCGTCCCTAACGACTTCGGTACTTCTGATTTCATATTTTTTCTTATCCATATCAACCTCAAAAGGGCATATAGCCCTGTTATTATTTACCAGCAGATACTTCTAAGATTTTGATAGCGTTAGAATCGACTAAACCACCACCGAGATATTTATCAGTATGGACTTTATAGAATCCTGGTTCTGTGATGTTATCTGGGCGAGTTCTTACACCAGTCTCATGGTCTATAATGTAGTAACCGCGTTTAAAATCACCAACGGCTACGACTGCACCGGTATCGTTCATATTTTCAAGATAATGAACAGGTTTACCGAGTAACATATCAGGATCGCCAGCTTGTAAACCATCACGCCAAATATAATCACCATTACCATTTTTAAGCTTTTGAAGTGTCGCTGCCGTATTTGAGTTCATAACCCATACAGCATTTTTACGGTATTTCTTTTTAAGTTTAAATAATAAATCAATAAGACTATCTGCCGTAATTGCGTTAGTTGTCATTTTCTCAAGTGTACCAAATGGACGAGCCTTGTCAGCTTGAGCTGCTTGAGGATAAGCAAGGAAACCTTTTGCTTTTTTAGTACCGTTACCACTGATAAGGTCTAATTCTTCAGTTTCGACAAACGTGTCCTTAATTTCATCAGTTAACCAACTTAGGACATCTAAATCACTAAAGTCTAGAATTTCTTGAGTAGTCTTAGGATAAGCGTAAATTGGATATAACTTGATTGATACTTCTTCAAGTTTAGGTGTAGCGGTTTCTGTTCGTGCAGTTCCCTCTTCGCCGTGATTAACTATCGCACCACCAACTGATACCAACTTTTTATATTCATTTGAGCCGATTTTTTTCACGGTACAAATTGCACGCATTTCTGATTCATCAGATAACTGACGCATAATTTCTTTGTCTAATTCAGGTATTACTGTATAACCACCATCAGCAGGTACAGCAGTAGACAATGAACGAGCCTCACCAGTACGGATATAGTTGCGTAATTCTTCATTAGTAAGCTTTTTATCTACTGGTTTGCTTTTATCTGCTAAACTTCGCTCTTCATTGGCTAAAGTCTCATAGTTAGAAATTTCAGTATTCAACTCTTCAACTTTTGCTTTTATAGTATCAAATTGTGTCTTTTCTTCTGGTGTCATACTACGTTTTTCTTGCTCTACTTTATCAAGAATTGATCGCATTTCACTTACTTTACTTGCTTTTAACTGACGTAATTCAATAAGTTTTTTCATATCTTTATTATTTACCTTTATTTATTATTTATTTACAGCGAGATATGAAAGGCTTTAAGTGGGAATAGCGATTAGACTATGAAAGATGCTGCGCTTTGGTTTTAGACTGCCATATCTGCGCTAATGATAGGTTTGTATTAACCCAATAAGCAGTCTAATTAATTGATAATTAAAGTAAATATTACGAAGTAAAGTAAAATTAACGCGAAAGCGTAGAAACAGAATTATTTAATCTCTTTTTAATGTTGGGTGCGCGTTATCAAGACAATCACGATAATTTTTTAAATGCTTAATTAATAGATCAAGTTGATCTTTATTTGTTGCTATAGGTTCATCAGATAGAACATACCGAACAAATTCATGGGAATCAGCATAAAATAAAGCACCTTTATCCAAAAACTTTTGATATTCTGAATTTTTCATATCCTCAATAAATTTTGTAATTTCATAATAATCTCTATGATCTCTAATATCTTGTAATGTAATTGGCATAATTGGCTCCTATTTATTGTTTGTTGTATTTCTGGTTAAATCGGTTGTGTAGCTCGTTATCAACACCCAACGCAGCATCAGGGAACCAGTCATTACACTTGTCATAATCAAGATGTAAGTTAGTCCTACGTCCCTCTCCATGCCTTGCTCTTATAATTACTTCCAAGCCATACTCTTTCATTGCAGCAGGTAGAGCATTAACAAAGTTTCTAAGTGATAACGGATTTTTTAGATTATTATTTTCGATAAATGTAATATAGGCATGATATAGAAATCGCTTAAATTGTACTGGCGTTGAGTATTTTCCTATCATCATGCCGTCAGGTTTATCGGTTGCAAAGAGATAACTACAAAAATCAATAAGTGGATTGGTTAATCGCTTAACTTCAATTGCCTCAGATGATTTTTGTTGCTCAATTAACAGTAATTTAGCTTTGTTATCATCTTCAAAATAATTGAATAAATGACGGATTATCACAGACAATTCACCACGTATTTTATCTTTTAGTATTGGGTCGCGTTCATTAGCAGGAACTGGCTCGCCAAAGTGAAAGATTACCCTCCGCCTAGATATTCCCCCGTCATCATTGCTAAATGTCATTGGGTTATTATTTATCGCAAGTATCACTCCTTGTATTTTAGTCGAATAAGGTTTCTTATATTTTTCATCTATAGCCACATCATCACCACCCGTAATTGCCTTAATACCGTTACCCTCACCGATATATTTCGCTTGATCGGGTAAAATAATTAACGACTGCCCAACAATAAGAGATCTTTCTCTTGGCTTTTCAAGTGATTCCATATTGGCAGATACCGTATTGTTTTTACCTGCTAACATTGTGGCAATATCAGCAAAGACACTTTTACCACTACCACCTGCGCCTGTTACTTCTAAAAATAATTGCCAGTCATAACGATTAGCCAATATCATATATAATGCTGCTTTTATAGCATCCATCTTGATAGTGTCTTTTTTAGCAGAACGTGACAGCCATTGGTAAAAATTAGGCGCATGATGCTCTAAATTTTCATTCGATACACTATCAATAAAATCGACATTGTTAATTGATTGTAACCAGTGATTTTTTGAATGAGATTTAAAAGTACGAGTATCAAGATCAAATACACCGTTTTTAAAACCTATTAAATTTCTCGTTGGTTCGTTTTTTAACGGTATTTGAAGCTTCATTGTATCAATGGTCGATTTAATACCTTTTTCTGAATAATGAGCATTTGATAGTCGAAACAACTGGACTAGTTCACGTTTAAGATCCATTTCAGAAATCATTTGCCAAACATTATCTTTATAGATATATACCTCATTTGTCACCATATCTAAGGATAGATTATTCTCATAATGCTCTATGAGTACATCAGCTTTCTGACTGGCTTGCATCTGTGATAAGTCGGGTATAGATTTTAGTTTAATTTCGAAAAAACTTCCCTTAAGTGAATTTTTGATATTGCTATCAAAATATTGCTTAACTTTTTCAAGTCCAAATTGTTGCCTATAATCATCCCAATCACATTTATAATCAGTGTCAGGGATTGTGTAATAACCATTTACCGCTGTAGCCGCTTCTATCGCTTTTTCTTTACCTGTGTTTCTATGACTACCTATATCATTATCACCCGCAATAATAATATTTACGGTAGAATTAACCTCACGGATAGCTTTAGCCACATGAATAAGATTACCTGCATCAATAGCAGATATCACCATTGACCGATGGCGGAATACCGCTATCGATATACCTGTGGCTAATCCCTCACAAATAATAATCTCGGTTGCTGTGAGCAATTCTTTTTTTACCTCGTCAGGTCTGCCCAAATTTGGGCTGACCCATATAAAAGCGCCTTTCTTATTAGAGCCTTTCATTAAGTGCTTGCTTCCGTTTGGCTCGATAAATTGTCCGCCTGTATATTCACCGTTGATATTGATAACAGGCGCAAAAATACGCCCATCATCTAGCAAAGGTAAGTCGAACGTTAACCCTTTTTCAGTGAGGTAATCCGATTGACCTAATATTGCTTTAGATAGCAAATATTTAACCTTTTTACATACCAGATTATCTGGTATGTTGTCTTGTAGGTCGGACTTGAAATCCGAGCTTGTGGCGTTATGATTGGTTAAATTTAAGCATTCAGCTACTTTACTACTAGCTTCTTTAGCATCACAATGATAATAGTTTTTTATAAGTTCTAAGCCGTCACCGCTACCGCATTGATTGCAGATATAAGTACCGCGCCCATTTTTATTATCAAACCTGAATCTATCTTTACCACCACAGACAGGGCAGGGGCAATGTTTGCCATTGCCCACCTCAATGCCTAATGAATTAAAGATTGATTGCCATTTACCCACCGCTTCGGTTGTAATTTCATTTATTTTCATTTTTTTGCCTCTTAGATTCTGTTTCACTACTAAATAGCTTCTTAGAATCAGTTATTAAGTCTGATATAGCCCAAAGCACATATGAGCGTAACTCATTACTTAATTTGGTATCTTCATTACATTCACACATTAATACTGCATCTAAAGAGATATTAGCCATTGTTTTTACCTCCTTCGAAATCGATATTTAATAGTTCCTTGTAAGCATCTTCGATTAAGTCACCAGCGGTCCAAAGTAAATTACTTGTATCGCAATGATCAATAAAAGGCTCATCTAATCCCTCATCTTTATAATTGTGATTATCCAAAATCACCTTAATCATGCTTTGGGCTTGTGCTAGTTTGGTTTCAATATTATTTATTAATCGGTGGTTATGAGCATTATTCATTGTTTTTACCTCCTGATAAGCGGTATTCCTGTAGGTCATCAAAAGCCATCTCTGCTAAATCGACTATAGCCCATAGCAAATTACCCATATCTGCTTGACTAATAAAAGGCTCGTCATATCCTGCGCACTTATAATTAGTGTTATCCAAAGCGATTTTAGCCATGCTCCGAACTTGAATAAGTTTTGTTTCGATGTTATTTAATATCTGAAAGTTATTATTGCCCATAGTGATAACCTCCAAAGCTTCTAGTGTCTTCAATAACTGGATATAAGCGAATTCTGGCAATAAAGATAAGGGATGATTTGCCTAGGCTCTTGCGTGCTTGGCGTTCGGTTGTTGCCGTTATTTGGACTACTTGAGCCATTGATAGGTCATAGAATTTAAATAGTTTGGTTTCACGATTACCCTTTTCTTGATGATTCGTTTTCAACATACTATTTACCTCCCTTATGGTTTTGCGTAGCATCAAGTAGGTTAATTTGATTTGAAGCGAAACAAGCGACATCCCTTAATTGTGCTAGTAAATAGCCAATATCGCGCATATCACTTTTAAGGTTCTGCTCGGAATAACTCTCATTTTCACTAGCCCAAAACATCAGGTTACCAATCGCGCCTATTCCATATAGAATAGATTGCTGTAGTTCTTCAAAATGGTTCTCAGCTTGTAGTAAATGGTGTGTTGGAATATCTGCTTGATAGAGATTTAAAACAGAAATTAAATTAGATAGGTCAGGTTGCCCATTTTTAGGGCGTAGGGTATCATTACTATTAGCCATAGCATTACTCCGTTTAATGTTTGTGGTTAGATCCCTCGATAGTGCTGGTAACACTTCGGGGGATTGCTTTTTATGGTACTCACCTTTATAATGGTGCATACCAATAGTATTTAATTTATCATAAAGGTATGCACCAATGCAAGAAAAAAAAGATAAGAAAAAAACAGATCGTTCTAACAGTACAAGAAAAATTATAAGGTTCGAAGATGATCTACTTGAACAAATTAACCAACAAGCCAAGAAAGACGGTGAATCTTTTTCTGGTTGGGTCAAAACTGCTTGTAAAATGAGATTGAATAAATAATTAAAATCCTTTCGAACGCTTCCGAAATCTACCCAATTTTTTAGCTCTGCGTTATTATAAGAACGTGCTTTAAATGCGTGACGCTTTGGCACAAGTTCAATGCTTTTGATTAGTTCTATTGACATTGATATTACCTTAATTAATTGATTTTAGTGATTGAATATGGGCAGCTGTGGCAAGTTGCCTTTTTTATCATCGGACATGAGTAACGCCTTTGTTAGGACTGATTAAATTAGCTAGCGCATTAAATCGTCGGTTTACTTCTCTGATTGCCTCAGTAGGCGAATCAATTTCTTTAAAAACAGAGGTTTCAATCTGCTGTAAGCAAATCAACATACCTAATTGAATTTCATTAGCTTTTTGACGCTCGCCAGTAGATAAACCAATCATTTTATTTTCAGCTCTAGCAAGGTTTATATAGTGATGTTTCTCTACTCCTTGCATGGTTGATAATGAATTTCGGCTTTCATTGTAATAGGCTAATGATTCACGTTTTACGGCTTCACGTTTGCGACTAGCTGCAAAGGTTTTGGTTACATCTAATTTAAATCTAACAATATCTTTATGATTCTTACCTCTGATTAATCGAGATATAAAATCAAATTGGATTTCATTTAGTAATACATATTTACTTTTATTTGCACCCGTTCGGTGTTTGCACGTTTCGATTTGAAATGGAAGCGTGCCTAATTCCCGAAGCTCACTTTTATTTTTATTAACTAAAGACATTAAACTCAAATGTTTAATTCCCATTTTTTTAGCCACTAAACGGCTATCAATACGAGGCTCTTTAGTTTGGACTAATTCAATATCATTACTTTTTGTTATCATCTTAGTAGCTCCCATTGGCAAATCCTCGGCGTTTAGTAGGTTGATTAATTTTTTCAACTACTGGCGGATTATCGATCCAGTGAAGTAATTCCACTAATGACCAACCGCATGAGTTAGCACCTAAAGATTTTCTTAATGGATATTTACCGTCTTTCTCAAGTTGCCATGCTGTTGAACGGGCGATACTAGTAATTTTGTATCTCTCATTTTCACGAACAAGACGATCATATTGGATACCGTATTTATCTCTAATAGCTTTGTGTTGTTCAGGTGTGATTGAATATGTCATGAAAGCCTCCTACTGTACTCGGTTGCTTTCTAAGTAGGTTTTAACCTCAGCCATATCGTAAACGACACGACGTTTACCCACTTTTAAACCTTTTGGAAAGTTGGGATCATAGCGTAATGTGTTCTTAGCACAGCCTAAGATTAACGCCAGTTCGTCAAGGGAATAGTATTTAGGAGTATTAAACTGCATTTCTTACCTCATTAAGTTCATTTGTGTTTAACTTATGAGGATTGTAAAATAGGTATTTTTTAGTTTTCGGAAGTTTCCAAAATTAGTTCGGAAATTCCGAAATTATTTTTTTAACCACTTTTCTAATGATTTTCCTGATGGATATTTCAATCCATTAAGCTCAAAATCTCTAACCAATGGACTTTTATTTTTTTCAATAAAATTTCTTGGATTTTTAATTGCATCTTCACCATATTTCAAAAATAACAAATTTCTAATAAATTCAATTTGTAAATTAGATTTAATATAATGATTTGGATTTTTTAGATCGTTAGTTTTATTTTTTAAAAAATATTCAAGCTCTTTTTCATCATCAATATATTCAGCTTCTGATTCTATATACTTTTTGCCTCCTAATTGCAATAATGTTAATTCATATTTAGTTATCACTAATCTGTGTAAATCGATACAATATTCGTCACTGAATTCAATATTTATCGGTTTATATCCTTCCGATACAAAAGGCTCAACATTGTCGCGAGGAAAATCTGCAGAACAAACAAAAAGACAATCGGCTTCATATTCTGTACGTAGATAGAAATCATAAAAATGAGCTATATCGAAATAATTGATGGCCAACAATCCATACATTTTTAAATCATTTCTTTTATCGGAAGTTAATACAAATTCATACATAGAAAAATAGTTATTTCTGAATCTATAAACCTGCCCTCCCTCTGGTATATTACTAATTTCATCACGTACAACGGAAGGAAAAACATATTCACTTTCATTATCACATACTTTATTACTGAACATCTCTGTTAAAGGAATTGGAAAGCAAATTTGTAATAAGCCTATCGAAGCATAATGAAGTAAATCCTCAATATCGCACTTCATGATTTCAGCGACTTTAAACAAAGGATAATATTCTCTTTCTGGTAATGCCATAAATAAACTCTATCATCTGATTTGAACATCTTTGAACATTATATCACTACTGTTATAAATCATGCTTATTAAATACCACTATTTAGTGGAATTTAGCTAGTCAAAGGAAGGGATTGCTTTTGAAATGATTACCTTGATAATCAGCACGGATTTGAAATCCGACCTAATGACATGTTTTAATGTTATATATGTTATTGCTTTCTTTTAATAACACTTAAAAAAATATATATAAATCAATTATATTATGTTATTAGTGTTGTTAGTGTTATTAAAATATATATAAAGTATTTATTAAATAATAGGTAATAAAAAACCAGTCTAATTGACTGGCTTAAATCTGGTTCTATGGCAGAATTAAATAAAATCAAAGGGCGCAAAATTGCGCTGGTTATTTTGCTGACAGTGATACATTTCCTTGGCTTGCCTGTTCTACAAAGTCACCCCACCATTGCATCATGTCACGACGTTTATCTAAATAGGTTGCTCGGTTATAAATAGCTCTAACTGTGTTCTTATCCACATGAGCAAGCGAGACTTCAATCAAATCATAATCAAAACCTTGTTCATTTAAAGCTGTAGAGGCTATTGATCTAAATCCATGAGCAACAAGCTCACCTTTAAAGCCCATGCGTTTGAGCGCGTTGTTTACCGTTTCTTTATTCATCGGCTTATTATAAGGGAAGTTTAAGGTCGGAAAGACAAAAAGAGAATGTCCACTAATAGGTTTCATTATTTCAAGTATTTTTATTGCTTGGTTACTTATCGGAATAATATGATCTCGTCTCATCTTCATTTTTTCGGCTGGTATCGTCCATAGTTTATTATCAAGGTCTATTTCCTCCCATAAAGCACTAACAGCCTCTGATGGTCTTGTCATTGTCAATAATTGCCATTCTATTAAACATCTTGTTTGTATTTCAATATTTGCCATTGAAATAGCTTTCATTACTCTTGGCAATTCTGTGGGTGGTAATGCTGGTCGGTGCTGTGTCACTGGATTCATAAAAATGGCATTCATTCTTGCTACTGGATTAATATCAATAATGCCTTGAGTAAAAGCATAATCCATTACTTTATTAATGCGTTGTATGATTCGATTTAATGTTTCTAATTTTCCTGCACATTCTAAAGGTCTGAGAATAGGAATGAAATCTTGAGCTTTGAGTTGTGTTATAGGTACATCGCCCAATGTTGGATAAATATAATTATTTAATGAATTTCTTATTGTATTAATTGTTTTAGTAGTAAAGCCCTTGGTTGTTTGTAATTCAATCCATTTATCTGCAACTTTTTGAAATGTGTTTTGATTCTCGTTGATAGCTTGCTTTATTTTGATTTTCTTTTGCTCTTGTGGATCTACTCCTTGGCTGACCAGTGAACGATATTCATCTCGCTTTTGTCTTGCTAGCTGTAAAGTTACTTCTGGATAACTTCCAAAACTAACCAAAGTTCTTTTATTGGATATTGGATTGATATAATTAAATCGCCATATCTTTGAGCCATTTTTTTTAATCAACAAATATAGTCCATTACCGTCGGATAGCGTGTAATCATCTTCTTTAGGCTTGGAAGATTTTATTAGAGTATCATTAAGTGGTTTTACTGTCTTTCCCATGTTATACGTTTTTAAGTTATATGTGAGCGTATAACATAATGTATAACATAAAAGTTTGAATTTAGCTAAATCTTATTGAATTTAGATGAACTGTAAATTAAGGATTAGACTTGTATTCACTAAGTTTTTTGAACGTTTTTGAATTTTCTTGAGCTTGTTAATGGCGTCCCCTACAGGATTCGAACCTGTGACCTACGGCTTAGAAGGCCGTTGCTCTATCCAGCTGAGCTAAGGAGACTTTGATGCGTTTTTTTGAATAAACGCAGTGTATTATATAAATCTATTTTGATCCGTCAATGATTTTTAACTGTTTTTCGACTGGATAGACAAAATATCATCAATTTAACCAATTAACTTTTTAATTTCACCAAAATGCTAAGTTAAAATTGAACCATCCTAACTGTTATTAGGGATAAAATCAGACGAGTTTATGGCGTCAGGGTATTGAGTATATCCATCACATATATTATCCCAGTTTGCTTTTGAATCGGTATAAACGTGTATACGATCTTCAGTCATAATTGGTTCATTAATAAGTCCGATACGTAAACGGTAAGTATTACTATCATTATCTCGAACTGAAAAAATATGCGATCCACAATTTGAACAAAAATGGCGATTAACGCCATTACTGGCATAAATTTTTATATTTGATTCACCTCTAATGAATGTTAAATCTGTTTTTTTTATTATTGCAGATGCATTAAATGCTGTTCCAGTTTGCTTACGACATCTTGAGCAATGACAAAACACAATAGTTTTAATATCACTACTTAACTGGTAAACAACTTCTCCACATAAACAATTGCCTGTTATCATGATTGAATTCCTTTTGTTAATTTAATAAATTTAGACTTATTTTTACATGGTAATCTATAAAAACAAATAAATAAGTGAATTAGGCAATTAAATTTTGTAAATGATTATTATTGAAAAGCCGCTATATGAAGTGACCCCATAAAGTTGGACACTTTTATTAAGCGGCTTGTAAGGCCTGATTTCGATATTCAACCGGAGTCAGGCCTTTTA